>NZ_JBMPIT010000010.1:0-141341 GCF_049341845.1 Curtobacterium guangdongense | reverse complement strand
CCGAAGCACTCAAGCAACTACTCTCACGACCAACAGAAACAGGTGTTGCAACCACCACCTGAATCCACCCAGCGACTTCGTCGTTCCTTGCGTGCGCCGTCCCCGAGCGCCCGCAAACGACGACAACGCCGATGTCGTACGACATCGGCGTTGTCGTTCCGAGTCAGCGCGAGAGCGACCCGAGAACCCGCTCGCTCACCCGAAGCGGCCGGAGACGTAGTCCTCGGTGGCCTGCACGGACGGGTTCGAGAACATCGTCGCCGTGTCGTCGAACTCGATGAGCTTCCCGGGGGCGCCCGTGCCGGCGATGTTGAAGAACGCCGTCTTGTCGCTCACGCGGGAGGCCTGCTGCATGTTGTGGGTCACGATCACGATCGTGAACTCCTTCTTCAGCTCCTCGATGAGGTCCTCGATCGCCAGCGTGGAGATCGGGTCGAGTGCCGAGCACGGCTCGTCCATCAGGAGCACGTCGGGCTGCACCGCGATCGCACGCGCGATGCACAGACGCTGCTGCTGCCCACCGGACAGGCCCATGCCGGGCTTGTCGAGGCGGTCCTTGACCTCGTTCCAGAGGTTCGCGCCCTGCAGGGACCGCTCGACGATGTCGTCGGCCTCGGACTTCGAGATGCGCTTGTTGTTGAGCTTCACGCCGGCGAGCACGTTGTCCTTGATGGACATCGTGGGGAACGGGTTCGGACGCTGGAACACCATGCCGACCTGACGGCGGACGATGACCGGGTCGACGCCGGGGGCGTAGAGGTCGTCGCCGTCCACCTTCACGGAGCCCTCGACCCAGGCGCCGGGGATCACCTCGTGCATGCGGTTGAGCGTGCGGAGGAACGTGGACTTGCCGCAACCGGACGGGCCGATGAACGCGGTGACGGTGCGGGGCTCGATCGTCATGTCGACGCCCTCGACCGCCTTGAACTTCGAGTAGTAGACGTTGAGGCCGTCGACCTCGATGCGCTTGGACACAGTGGACCTTCCGGAGGTTCTAGCGGGAGAGCTTGGGGGCGAAGAGGCGGGTGATGAAGCGGGCCAGCAGGTTGAGCACCATCACGATGAGGATGAGCACGAGTGCTGCGGTCCAGGCCCGGTCGACGAACGGCACCGGGTTGGCGCCCTGCTGCGAGTACTGCGTGTACGCGAACACCGGCAGCGTCATCATCGGGTTCTTGAAGAGGTCGTAGTTCATGCTCGTCGTGAAGCCGGCGGTGACCAGCAGGGGAGCAGTCTCACCGATGACGCGGGCGATGGCGAGCATGACACCCGTCGTGATGCCGGCGAGCGAGGTGGGGAGGACGACCTTGATGATCGTGAGCCACTTCGGCACACCGAGGGCGTAGGACGCCTCGCGGAGTTCCATCGGGACGATCTTCAGCACCTCCTCGGTGGAGCGGACGACGATCGGGATCATCAGGACGGCGAGGGCGACCGAGCCGACCAGGCCGAACCGGGCTCCGGGGCCGAGGAAGAGCGCGAAGAGCGAGTAGGCGAACAGACCGGCGACGATCGAGGGGATGCCGGTCATGACGTCGACGAAGAACGTGATGCCGCGGGCCAGGGGTCCTCGGCCGTACTCGACCAGGTAGATCGAGGTGAGCAGGCCGATCGGCACGGCCATGAGCGCCGCGAACAGCGTGATCTCGAGCGTGCCGATCAGGGCGTGCAGCGCGCCGCCGCCGACCGAGATCACGCCGCGCATCGAGTACGAGAAGAACGTCGCGTCGAAGCGGGCGAGACCGTCGGCGAGCACCGTGTACAGCAGCGAGACGAGCGGCAGGACGGCGATCACGAAGGCCGTGACGACCAGCGAGGTGATCAGCCGGTCGACCGCCTTGCGCCCGCCCTCGACGATCCGGGAGACGACCACGATGAGGACGTCGAAGAGGACCGTGCCGAGGAACAGGGCGGCGACGATGTTGAAGTCCTTGACAGCGCCGCCGGCGTTGAGCAGGGCGAAGACGAGCGCGAGCGCGACCCAGCTGCCGCCGAGGAGCAGCCACGGGACGGACTTGTGGAGCTTCCCGTTGGCGAAGACGTTGCCGGGGGACTGACGGAGTGCGAGGGACATCGGGGTGCGACCTCTCAGCTGACGCGCTTGCGCACGATGTACCGCGCGAGCATGTTGATGACCAGGGTGATGACGAAGAGGATCAGACCCGATGCGATCAGCGCGTTCAGGGCGGTTCCGGAAGCCTCGGCGAACTGCAGGGCGATGTTCGCCGCGATCGTGGAGGGGTTCAGCGACGTGAGCAGCTGGAAGGTGACGTTGGTCGACACCGACAGCACCAGGGCGATCGCCATCGTCTCGCCGAGCGCCCGACCGAGGCCGAGCATGATCGCGGACACGATGCCGGACTTGGCGAACGGCAGGACCGACAGGCGGATCATCTCCCACCGCGTGGCCCCGAGCGCGAGTGCGGCCTCTTCGTTGAGGGTCGGCGCCTGCAGGAAGATCTCCCGCATGACGGCGGTCATGATCGGGATCGCCATGACCGCGAGCACGATCGACGCCGTCAGGATGGTGCGTCCGGTGCCGGAGATCTGCCCGGAGAACAGCGGGAACCACCCGAGGTACTCGTTGAGGAACGAGTAGAACGGCTGCACGAACCGGGCGAGCACCACGATGCCCCAGAGGCCGTAGACGACCGACGGGACCGCGGCGAGCAGGTCGATGACGTAGCCGAGCACCGGCGCGATGCGGCGCGGTGCGAAGTGCGAGATGAAGAGTGCGATCCCGATGGAGAGTGGCACGGCCATCACGAGCGCGAGGAGCGCGGACCAGACGGTGCCGAAGACCAGGGGCCCGACGTAGTCCCAGAAGTTCGCTGCCTGGTTCGGCAGCTCGCCGACCTTCGCGGAGAAGGCGGGGATGCTCTGCCACACGAGGAAGGCCGCGACGAGCGCGAGCACGACGAGGATGAGTCCGCCGGAGATCACCGATGCGGCGGAGAAGACCCGGTCGCCGACGCGGACGACGGCCTTCGGCTTCGGGGTGGTCGTTGACCCTGGGTGGGCCGGTGCTGTCGTCATGGGACGTGGGGCTCCTGTCGGGTGACGGGGAAGTGCCCGGGTGCCGGTCGGTTGACCGGCACCCGGGCGTTCAGGAGGTGCTACTTGATGGACGCGACCGCGTCAGCGGCCTTCTTCGCGAGGTCGCTCGAGAGGGCGGCCGACTTGGCCTCCGTCGCGGCGGCCTTCTGCGCGTCGTCCGAGACCACGTAGGTCAGGTAGGACTTCACGAGGTCGGCCTTGGCCGAGTCCTTGTACTCCTGGCACGCGATGGCGTAGGAGACGAGCACGAGCGGCCATGCGCCCTTGGCGGTGTCCTTGCGGTCGATGTCGATCGCGAGGTCGTTGGTCTCGCGACCCGACACGGTCTTCGAGTCGGCGACGACCTGAGCGGCACCCTCGGCCGAGATCGTGGTGGCGGTGTCACCGACCATGAGCTTGGCCTTGTCGAGGTCACCGGCGCCGGAGTCGTCGATGTAGGTGATCGCGTTCGAGGCGCCCTGCATGGCCGAGGCCACACCCGAGGTGCCCTTCGCGCTGTCGCCGACCTGGTACGGGTAGGTCTGGCTCGGAGCCTCGGTCCAGACGTCGCTGGCGTTCGCCGAGACGTACTCGGAGAAGTTCTGCGTGGTGCCCGAGTCGTCGGAGCGGTGCACGACCGTGATGTTCGCGTCCGGGAGCTTCGCGTCCTTGTTGATCGCGGTGATCTCCGGGTCGTTCCACTTGGTGATCTTGCCGGAGAAGATGCCGGCGATCGTCTTCGCGTCGAGCGTCAGGTCCTTGACGCCGTCGACCTTGTAGGCGATGGCGATCGGGGAGATGTAGACCGGGACGTCGATGGCCTTGGAGTCCGCAGCGCAGAGGCCGAACGAGCCGGAGAGCTCCTCGTCGGAGAGCGCGGCGTCGGAGCCGGCGAAGTCCGCGGCACCCGAGATGAAGTTCTTGCGGCCGGCGCCGGAGCCGTCGGGCGAGTAGTTCACCGTGACGCCGGATGCCTGGTCCTGGAAGCCGGCGGCCCAGGTGGCCTCGGCGGTCTGCTGGGCGGAGGAGCCCGATCCGGTGAGGGTGCCGGAGAGCTTCGAGTAGTCGACACCCGAGGCCGAAGCCGACGAGGTGCTGCCCGCGCCGCCTTCGTTCGCCGCGCACGAGGAGAGCACGACCGCGCCGGCGATCGCGATTGCCGCGACCGTACCGATTCGCTTGATGTTCACAGGGGTCCCTTCGGGAATGTGGAGTGCAGGTGGGACCGCTGCTGGTCCCCGGGCCGGTGCCGACCCGGGAGCGACTGTAGGGACGCGAAGTGACCGGGATCACGCCCACTGGTGAACGGAAGGTGAACGACGGGTTGTCCCCGCGCGGAACGCGCACACGGGCGCGGATCCGGGGGCATGCTCGGGAACAGCGTGCCCAGGAGCGGACGAGCGCAGGACCGGACGGGAGGCCCGACTCGGCCGGGCGCACCGCAGGACCCCGGCACGTGGCCGGGGTCGCAGGTCCTGCTCGCTACGGCGAAACCGGGTTGCGGTGCGTCTCCACGGCGACGAGCTGCCCGTCGGCGATGTGCATCACCGAGAAGTCCCCGACCGAGAGCATCGCCGCACGACGGAGGTCGAACCGGCCGCTGTCGTCGGCGGTCGCGGTGGCGATGCGCGCGATGATGTCCGGGACGACCGGCCCGTGCGAGCACAGCACGGCGGTCTTCCCCTTCTCGAGCCGCTTGCGGACGACGCCCTTGACGTCGGCCGCACCCTGGTCGTGGGCGTCCTGGCTGATGTCCGGCGTGCTGGAGACGCCGAGCTTCGTCGTGTCCGAGAGCGGCTCGACGGTCGCCAGGCACCGTGCGGCCGTACTGCTCAGGATCTTGCGTGGCCCGAAGGCGGCGACGGGTGACGCCACGGCCTTGGCCTGCGAACGGCCGACGGGCAGCAGCGGACGGGTGGCGTCCGGTCCCTGCCAGTCCGAGCCGGGGATGGTCTTGGCATGCCGGAGCGTGATGAGTGCGAACGTCCGGTGGTGCCCGATCTCGGCGCGCGCGGCGAAGCGGTCGAGGATCTCGACGTCACGCGCGTACGTCAGGCGCGTGCGGGCCTGGTCGATCGTGACCCACTCGAGCGCGGCGACCTCGTCGTTCGGCCGGAACTGCCCTGCGCGCTCGTACTCCTTGTCGGAGACCCGCGCGGACCAGTAGTGCACGACCTTGTCGCGGCCGTTCGGGAGCACGTACTCCGCGACGCCGAGCGGTGCGCCGAGGTGCACGCGGTAGCCGGTCTCCTCGTCGATCTCGCGCACGGCTGTCGTCGGGACGGCCTCGCCCGGGTCGACCTTGCCCTTGGGGAGGGAGACGTCCTTGTGGTGCTCGCGGTGGATGAGCAGCACGAGCGGGACGCCGTCCTGCTCACGCCAGACCACCGCTCCCGCCGCTATGACGGGACCCGTGGGACCGCCGCTCACCGAGTGGAACGCTTCCGCGCAGAGATCTTCCGCATGAGGACATTCTGCACGTCGTCGAGGGGGCGTCCGTCGTCGTCGGTGGAGTGGCGCGTCCACTCGCCGTCCGACTCGAGGTGCCAGGAGCTCGTCGTCTCGGCCATCGCCAGGTCGAAGATCTCCTGGATCTCGTTGACGTGGGCGGGGTCCGACATCCGCACGAGTGCCTCGACGCGGCGGTCCAGGTTGCGGTGCATCATGTCGGCGCTGCCGATGAACACGTACGGGTCGCCCTCGTTGTGGAACGCGAATGCGCGGGAGTGCTCGAGGTACCGGCCGACGACGCTGCGGACGCGGATCGTCTCGCTGACCCCCTCGATGCCCGGCTTCAGGGAGCAGATGCCGCGCACCAGGATGTCCACGGGCACCCCGGCCTGGCTCGCCAGGTAGAGCGCGTCGATGATCTGCTCGTCCACCATCGAGTTGACCTTGATGCGGATCCCGGACGGCTTGCCCGCCGCTGCGTTGTCGGTCTCGACCTGGATGCGCTTGAGCAGGCCCTTCCGCAGGTGCAGCGGCGCGACGAGCAGCCGCTTGAACTTCTTCTCGATCGCGTACCCGGAGAGCTCGTTGAACAGGCGGGTGAGGTCCTTGCCCACGGTGTCGTCCGCGGTGAACAGCCCCATGTCCTCGTAGATGCGCGAGGTCTTCGGGTTGTAGTTGCCCGTCCCGATGTGGCTGTAGTGCTTGAGCGTTCCGCCCTCCTGCCGGATGACGAGCACCAGTTTGGAGTGCGTCTTCAACCCGACCAGGCCGTACACGACGTGCACGCCGGCCTTCTCGAGCTTGCGCGCCCACGTGATGTTGTTCTGCTCGTCGAAGCGCGCCTTGATCTCCACCAGCGCCAGGACCTGCTTGCCCGCGGCCGCGGCGTCGATGAGGGCTTCGACGATGGGAGAGTCGCCGGAGGTGCGGTACAGCGTCTGCTTGATCGCGAGCACGTTCGGGTCGGCGGCGGCCTGTTCGAGGAACGCCTGGACGCTCGTCGCGAAGGACTCGTACGGGTGGTGCACGAGGACGTCACGCGACGCGATCGCGCGGAACAGGTCGGGCTTGGTGTTCGGCTCGCCGGGCTGGAACTGCACCGGTGTCGTCGGCACGTGCTTCGGGTAGTGCAGGTCGGGGCGGTTGATCTTCGAGATCTCGAACAGGCAGCCGAGGTCGAGCGGCGACGGCAGCCGGTAGACCTCTTGCTCGGTGATGTCGAGCTCGCGCACGAGCAGGTCGAGCGTCACCGGGTCCATGTCCTCGGTGATCTCGAGGCGGATGGGCGGGCCGAACCGACGACGGAGCAGCTCGCGCTCGAGGGCCTGGATGAGGTTCTCGGCCTCGTCCTCCTCGATCTCGACGTCCTCGTTGCGGGTGACCCGGAACACGTGGTGCTCGAGCACCTCCATGCCGGGGAAGAGGTCGTCGAGGTGGTTCGCGATGAGGTCCTCGAGCGGGATGAAGCGCATGCGGCCGGAGTTGTCGTCGGGCAGCTTGATCAGTCGGGAGAAGTTCTGCGGCACCTTGAGGCGCGCGAACTCCTGCCGCTGCGACTTCGGGTTCCGGACCCGCACGGCCAGGTTCAGCGAGAGCCCGGAGATGTAGGGGAACGGGTGCGCCGGGTCGACCGCCAGCGGCATGAGCACCGGGAAGATCTGCTCGTTGAAGTACTCGCGCATCCGGAGCCGGTCGGCTTCGTCGAGGTCGGACCAGTGCTCGATGTGGATGCCGGCGGCGTCGAGGTCCGGCTTGAGCGACTCCGTGAAGGCCGCGGCGTGCCGGTCCTGCAGCTCATGGGCCTTCGTGGCGATGTCGCGGAGGACGTCGAACGGGGCGCGGCCGACGTTGGTCGGGACGGCGATCCCGGTGTCGATGCGGCGCTTCAGGCCGGCGACCCTGACCATGAAGAACTCGTCGAGGTTGGACGCGAAGATCGCCAGGAAGTTGGCGCGTTCGAGCAGGGGCACCGTGCGGTCCTCGCCGAGCTCGAGCACGCGCTGGTTGAACCGGAGCCAGCTCAGTTCACGGTCGAAGTATCGATCCGAGGGGAGGGACTCGTGCTCGATCTCCACGACCTCGTCGAAGTCGTCGAGGTCGGGCGCGACGGAGTCGCCGTCGAGCTGCGGTTCGGTGTCCATGCCCACATCCTGCCACCCGGACGTTTCAGGGAGCGGCGTACTGCACGTCGATCGCGTGCTGCGTGAACCCGGACCGCCGGTAGAGCGCCAGTGCGGCTTCGTTGTCGCCCTCGACGTAGAGCGCGGCCGCGGTCAGGTCGCGACCGGCCAAGCGGGCGTACCCGGCACGCATGAGCACACCGCCGAGCCCCTGCCCCTGCAGGTCGGGGCGGACGGCGACGGCGTAGAACTCGCCGATCCCGTCCTCGACCTTGAGCCAGCAGGACCCCGCGAGTTCCCCGTCGGCGTCGCGCAGCAGGATCAGGTCGTCCGGCGAGAACCACGGCTCGGCCTCCCGCGCGCGCAGGTCGTCGAGCGTCATCGAGCCCTGCTCCGGGTGCGACGCGAAGGCCGCGGCGTTGAGGGCGAGCCAATCGGCCTCGTCGGTCCCCGTCCGGAAGGCGGCCAGCATGAACCCGCCCGGGAGGCTCGGATCCGGTCCCGACGTCGGCACCGGGGCGCGCAGCTGCAGCAGGGTCCTGGTGGCGGCCCAGCCGTGCCGGGTCGCGATCGCGCGTGCCGCCGGGCTGTCGCCGTGCGCCCAGGCGAGCCGGGGAGCGGCCCCGCCGCCCAGGGCGAGCGCCTGCTCGACGAGCCGTGTCCCGACGCCGCGGCCACGAGCCTCCAGTCCGACGACCAGTTCCAGCTCGCCGTTCCTGACCACCGCGACCCCGTCGGGTTCCTGCAGCACGATCGCGCGCCCCGCGCGCACGTCGACGAGGGTCTGGTCGGAGAACGGCGGTGGTTCGCCGGGGACGGTGAACCGGGCGGGGTCCACCACTACTGGCCCATCAGCCGATCGGCCTCGTCGTCGTAGACGTTGAAGCGGTAGCCGACGTTCCGGACGGTGCCGATGAGCGACTCGAGGTCGCCGAGCTTGGCGCGGAGGCGTCGCACGTGCACGTCGACCGTGCGGGTGCCGCCGAAGTAGTCGTAGCCCCAGACTTCGGAGAGGAGCTGTTCGCGGGTGAACACGCGCGACGGGTGCGTGGCGAAGAAGCGCAGGAGCTCGAACTCCTTGAACGTCAGGTCGAGCGGCTTGCCGCGCACCTTCGCCGAGTAGCTCGCCTCGTCGATGACGACGCCGGAAGCCTGGATCTTCGAGCCGGTCTGGTTCTTCGCGGCACGGCCGGCGCTCAGTCGGATGCGGGCGTCGACCTCTGCCGGGCCGGCGCTCTCGAGCACGACGTCGTCGATGTTCCACTCGCTGTTGACCGCGGTGAGCCCGCCCTCGGTGACGACGAGCACGATCGGCGTCGTCGAGCCGGACGTGGAGAGGATCTTGCACAGGGCCTTGGCGCTGACGAGGTCGGTCCTGGCGTCGACGAACATCAGGTCGCTCTGCGGGGCGTTCACCAGCTGCGCGGCCTCCGCCGGCACGTGGCGGATCCGGTGGCTCAGGAGGCCGAGGCTCGGGAGCACGTCCCCGGGCGCGGCCGAAGTGAGTACCAGGAGCTGTGCCACAGGACCTCCAGAACGGATGAGACGTCGTGCGGACATCCTAGTGATGCTCGACAAGCGTCCCCGACCCGGCCTGCAATGATGGGGTGGTGACCGAGCCCGTCCAGCCAGCAGACCAGCGCCGCCTGAAGCTCACGTCCGTGCTGCCCGTCTGGCTGCTGTCGATCGTCGGTGCCGTGCTCGTCCTGACCCTCACCGAGAAGGACTCCTTCGCCTGGCTGCTGCTCGTCTTCGTGGCGTCCGTGCTCGTGAGCTTCGTCCTGCAGCTCATCACCGCGACGAAGGACGGCCTGGTCGAACGGATCAGCATCGCGTCGTCCGGGTCCTTCGTCGTCGTGCTCGTCACCGCTGTGGTGCTCCTGGCGCGGTGAACACGGCGCTCCTCGCGCGTTGAGCCAGTGCGCTCCGACGGTGGCCGCGTAGACTCCTGGCATGGATTCGCTGCTTGCGCTCGAGCTGTTCTACGTCGGCCTGTTGGGTCTGGCATCGCTCGCGATCGCGTTCGTCTCGGTGACCGTCGTCGTGAAGCTGTTCAAGGGTCAGCGTTGATCGAACTGCCGGAGGGCCTCGCTCCCGAACTCGTCCCCCTGTCCTGGCTCGTCGGCGTCTGGGAGGGCACGGGTGTCGTCGAGTACCCGGTCGGCCCCGCCGACGCCGACGAACCCGACGTCAGGACGTACGAGTTCGGCCAGCGCGTGAGCTTCAGCCACGACGGTCTGCCGTACCTCAACTACTCGTCCACGACGTGGCTGCTCGACGACGACCAGACCCCGCTCGCGGCCGAGATGGGCTACTGGCGGCTCGACCGTCCGTCCGAGCCGGGCGACCGTGGCCCCGCGATGCTCATGGGCGAGGGAACGGTGCCGTTCACCACGACCCAGAGCGTCGAGGCGCTCCGCAACGCCAACGACGGCTTCGACATCGAAGCGGCGATCATCCACCCGACCGGCGTCAACGAGCTCTACGTCGGGCAGGTCCGCAAGGGCCGCATCGACCTGGCGACCGACGCCGTGATGCGCTCGGCCAACGCGAAGGACTACTCCGCGGCGACCCGCATGTACGGGCTCGTCGAGGGCAAGCTCTTCTGGGCGTGGGACATCGCCGCGCTCGGCCAGGGGCTCACCTCCCACGCCTCGGGGCAGCTCGCGAAGGTCGACTGATGCCGGCCTTCGCCGAGCGCGCGGGGTTCGTCGCCTCCGGTCACGGTCCGGCCGCGCACTTCGGCAACCCCCTCGGTGAGCAGCGCCTGCTCGCCCGTGGATCCGCCGTCGTCGAGCTCGGGCTCGGTGTCGTGACCGTCACCGGGCCGGATCGGCTGTCCTGGCTGAACTCGATCACGTCCCAGCTGCTGCTCGGCCTCGCGCCGGGGACCAGCACCGAGACGCTCGTGCTCGACCAGTCCGGTCGTGTCGAGCACGCCGCCCGCGTGGTGGACGACGGCACCACGACTTGGCTCCTCACTGAGCCGGTCGATGCCGCACCGCTCGCCGCGTGGTTGTCGTCGATGCGCTTCATGCTCCGGGTCGAGGTCGCAGACGTCTCGTCCGACTTCGTCACCGTCGGGTCGTTCGCCCCGGGGCTCGTCCCCGACGCCGCGGTCGAGTGGGTCGACCCGTGGAGCACGGTCACGCCGGGTGGGTGGAGCTACGCCGAGCAACAGGGGCACCCCGGCGCCGACTGGGCGCTGCGGATCGCCGTGCTCGACACCACGGCCGCCGATGCCCTGGCCGCGTCCGACCTGCCCGTCGCGGGGCTCCTCGCGTTCGAGGCCCTGCGGATCGCCGCGTGGCGTCCCGCGCTGACCGACGTCGACGAGCGGACGATCCCGCACGAGCTCGACTGGCTCCGGTCCGCGGTGCACCTGACCAAGGGCTGCTACCGCGGGCAGGAGACCGTCGCGAAGGTCCACAACCTCGGACACCCACCGCGCCGTGTCGTGATGCTGCACCTCGACGGGTCGGACGCCGTGTTGCCGGCGCCGGGCACACCGGTGACGCTCGACGGCGTGGTCGTCGGCAGGTTGGCGGCATCGGCGGTGCACCACGAGCTCGGGCCGATCGGCCTCGCCGTGGTCAAGCGCTCCCTGGACCCCTCGGCCGTCCTGACACTCGCGACGGACGACGTCGTGGTGACCGCGGCGCAGGAGACCATCGTCCCGCCGGGCGCCGGCGCCACCGCGAACGTCCCGCGCCTGCCCCGCCTCGGCGCCGTCCGCCGCTCGTAGGCGCGGGTCGGGACCGGGCTCGGGCTCGCCCGCGTCGGGCTCGCCCGCTTCCGGCTCGCCCGCGTCCGGCCTTCCGCACAACCGAAACCACCTCGCGCCACGCGATACCGCGGCGCGAGGTGCTTCCGGTTGTGCGGGAGCGATCCGCGCCGCCGCGTCAGCCAACGGTGAGCTTCGCGATCGAGCGGCTGCCGGCGATCTCCTTGCCGTTGTCCGAGCCGCCGACGTGGAGCAGCGTGCCCGCCGGGCGGTCGTAGACCAGGTCGTAGTCCGTCGTGTCCGGGTTCATCCAGGCGCCGATCCAGCCGGTGGCGGTGGTGCCGTTCGGGACGGTGCCGATCGGCGTGTACCCGGCCTCCGCCATCGCGGGGGTCAGGTCGTCGGGGTTCGACAGTCCCAGGCTGACGAGGTCCAGGTTCGCGTCGCGCCGGGTGATCGACACCGCGGACTCCATGACGTCGTTCGAGAACTTCGTGCCGGCGGTGACGCGGATCTCCACGAGCACCGGCTTCAGATCCCCGGCCGGCGCATCGGCCGGGACGGGGAAGTCCGTCACGATGGCCAGCGGTCGCACCACGGTCCCGCTCACGTCGTCGCGCAGCGTGTCCGCGGTGACGGGGGTGCTCGGCGGCGCCGAGACGGTCGGGGTCGGACTCGCCGAGGCCGTGCGGCGCTGGACGTCCGGTTGTCCAGCAGCCGAACACCCCGTCAGGGCGACGGCTCCGATCACGAGTCCGGCGACGGCGAGGAAGTGAGCGGTGCGCACGTTCATGCGACCATCCTGTCAGCGCGGGGCGACGGCCGACCACGGGACGCTGAGCTCGCCGAGGCGCCACCTCGACGTGCCGTGCAGCACCGGCCAGCCGCGGTCGCGCATGCCGCCGACGGCCGCGAGCCACCGCTGCCGAGGCCCGTACGTGCCGAGGGGAGCGGCGACGGCCCACGACCGGTCGAGGTCCTGCAGGAAGTCGTGCACGCGCTCGCCGGGGACGTTCCGGTGGATGAGCGCCTTCGGCAGTCGCTCGGCCACGACGCTCGGGACGGCCAGCCCCGCGAGCCGGAGCGAGACCGTGAACGTCCGTGGTGCGAGCGCGTCGAGCGTCACCCACGACGCGACCCGGCCGACCTCGTTGCAGGTCCCCTCGACGAGTGCGCCGTCCGGTTGCAGGCGGTCCTGCATGATCCGCCACGAGTCCACGACCTGGGACTCGTCGTACTGCCGGAGCACGTTGAACGCCCGGATCACCGCAGGCCGACGTCCACCGGGCGTCGGGGTCTCGAAGCCGCCGAGCCGGAACGTCACCCCGTCGCGCGTGCCGGCGTTCGCCAGGGCGACCCGGGAGGGCTCGATCTCGATCCCGGTGACCTCGACGTCCGGGCGGACGCGTGCCAGACGGTCCCGGAGCTCGAGCGTCGTCGTCGGGCTGGCGCCGTACCCGACGTCGGCGACGAGCGGGTCCGACGCCTTGCGGAACGCCGGCAGCGACGCGATCCACCGGTCGACGCGACGGAGCCGGTTGTACCCGGTCGTCCCGCGCGTGACGTTCCCGATCGGCATGCGTCAAGGGTACGGGGAGCACGGCGCTCGGTAGGATCGGAGCATGACCTCCACGCTCGTCCTGCTCCGTCACGGCAACAGTGACTGGAACCAGAAGAACCTGTTCACCGGTTGGGTCGACGTCCGGCTCTCCGAGCTCGGTGAGAAGGAGGCGAAGCGCGCCGGCGAGCTCATCGCCGAGTCCGGCATCGTCCCCGACGTCCTGTACACCTCGCTCCTGACCCGAGCGATCCAGACCGCCGACATCGCCCTGCTCGAAGCGGACCTGGCATGGCTGCCGGTCAAGCGCGACTGGCGGCTCAACGAGCGCCACTACGGCGACCTGCAGGGCAAGGACAAGGCCCAGACGCTCGAGCAGTACGGCGAGCAGCAGTTCATGGAGTGGCGCCGTTCGTTCGACGTCCCGCCGCCCCCCATCGCCGACGACGCCGAGTGGTCGCAGTTCGGCGACCGTCGCTACGCCGAGCTCGGTGACGCGCTGCCCCGCACGGAGTCGCTGAAGCTCGTGATCGACCGGCTGCTGCCCTACTGGGAGTCGGACATCACGAAGGACCTTGGCGCGGGCAAGACCGTGCTGGTGACGGCCCACGGCAACTCGCTGCGTGCGCTCGTGAAGCACCTCGACGGCATCTCGGACGACGACATCGCGGGGCTCAACATCCCGACGGGCATCCCGCTCGTGTACGAGCTCGACGACGACTTCCGCCCGACCGGCCCGTCGCGCTACCTCGACCCCGAGGCCGCTGCGGCCGGCGCTGCTGCCGTCGCCGCCCAGGGCGCCAAGAAGTAGCAGCCGCTCCTCACCGCCAAAGCGACAGTCCGCCGCGGAACTCCCGCGGCAGACTGTCGCTTTCGCGTGCGTGTCGGGGCCCCTGTCGGTTCAGACGAAGTGCGACGCGATCTCCTGCACGAGCGCTGCCACGTCGTGCGGTTTCGTGGTGTCGACGCGGACGACGGGACCGAGCCCGATCGGCTCCGCCGTGGCCCCGTGCTCGTCCCAGAACCCGATGATGTCCGTCAGGTCGCCGTGCACCTCGTGCCGCACGGGCGAACCGGGGTCGTACCGGTCCGCGAGCCGCTCCATGGCGGTCTCCCGGTCGACGTCACACCACACCTCGACGACGCGAGGTGACCCGGCGGAGGCGAGCCCGGCCTCCAGGAAGGCCCGGTCGCGGGACGGCAGCCAGACGGCGTCGAGGACGACCCCGTTCTCGACGGCTCCGGCCATCTCCCACATCGTCTGCATCGCGATCGCGCCGAGCCGGGGCGAGGCGATCATCGGACCGACGATGTCCGCGAGCGGCTCCTTGATCCGGTCCTTCGACAGGAACGGGCAGTCGAGCATCTCGGCGAGTGCTGCCCCGAGGGTGGACTTGCCGGAACCGGGCATGCCGTTGACGATGATCGCGACCTGGGCCATGCCTCGATCCTGGCAGAGAACCCGGGGTCAGACGTTGGCGTTCGCGCCGGCCCAGTCGCCCGTCGCCAGGTACTGCACCTTCTTCGCGATCGACACCGCGTGGTCCGCGAATCGCTCGTGGTAGCGGGAGGCGAGGGTCGCGTCCACCGTGTCGATCGGCGCACCCTTCCAGGTCTCGCCGAGCACGAAGTCGAACACGCTGGCGTGCAGCTCGTCGACGGCGTCGTCCTCGTCGCGGATCTCCTCGGCCAGCTGGATGTCCTCGGTGGCGAGCAGGCGCGTGAGCTTCTGCGCCATCGCGACGTCGTGCTGGCCCATCTTCTTGAAGGTGCCGCGCAGGCCCTTCGGGACGACCTTCTCCGGGAAGCGCTGGCGGGCGAGCTGCGCGATGTGCTCGGCCATGTCACCCATGCGCTCGAGCGACGAGCTCACACGGAGGGCGGTCACGACGACGCGGAGGTCACGGGCGACGGGAGCCTGGCGGGCGAGAATGTCGATCGCGACCTCGTCGAGGTTGTTCGCCGCCTCGTCGATCTTCGCGTCGTCGGCGATCACCTCTTCCGCGAGGGCGACGTCCGACTCCGTGAAGGCCTCGGTGGCCCGGGTGATCGCGGACTCGACGAGCCCGGCGATCTCGGTCAGACGCTCCTGGACGTCCTGGAGCTCCTGCTGGAACACTTCGCGCATGGGGGATTGCCTCTCTGATGCGTACCGGGAGAGTGTCGAGCGCCCAGGTGAACGAACGGTGACCTGCGACTGAACGCTTCGCGATCCTCCGGGCGAAGGCCCGCGAACGCGGGTGAACGGCACCGGAACCCCTCGTGACCACTCCTACACTGACGGCATGGACAACGCGTGGCTCGTGCCACTGTCGATGCTCCTCGGCGGGGTCTTCGGCGCGGGAGTCGTCGGACTCATCATCACCGCCGAGCGCACGGCACGGGCAGCCGACGTCGCCGAGCGCACCCTGCCGGACGGCGTCGCGGCGGTCATCGCGACGATGCACAACCCCGCGGTGGTGGTCGACCCGTCGAACACCGTCGTCGCCGCGTCGCCCCAGGCACTGACGATCGGACTGGTCGTGCGGCGTCGACTCGTGCACGACGAGCTCCGCGCGCTCGTCGACCGCGTGCGCTCGAGCGGCGAGATGGGCTCGGAGGACATGGAGCTCCCGCGTGGCCGCCGCGGGGAGCTCGTCGGGTACCTCAGCTTCCGGGCCGCCCAGCTCGGGAACCGCTACGTGCTCGTGACCGCGGACGACCTGACCGAGTCCCGGCGCATCGACGAGGTCCGCCGTGACTTCGTCGCCAACATCTCGCACGAGCTGAAGACCCCGATCGGCGCGATCGGCCTGCTGTCGGAGACCCTCATCGCCGCGGCCGACGACCCGGTGCACGTGAAGAAGTTCGCCGCGCAGCTCGTGACCGAGTCCGAGCGGCTCGGTGCCCTCACGAAGGACATCATCGAGCTGTCCCGACTGCAGTCCGTCGACACGCTGGACACGAGCGAGGAGACGTCGATCGACAAGGTCGTGCAGGCCTCGATCGACGCGAACGAGGTCGTCGCCCGAGCCCGCGACATCGAGCTCGTCCGGGCGAAGAAGTCGAAGCTCCGCGTGATGGGCGACCCCGGTCTCCTGCAGGTCGCGGTGTCGAACCTCATCGCGAACGCGATCAAGTACTCCCCGGACAACACCCGCGTCGGCGTCGGTGTCCGGAGCAGCAAGGGATTCGTCGAGATCGCGGTGACCGACCAGGGCGTCGGCATCCCGGAGGCCGATCTCGACCGGGTGTTCGAGCGGTTCTACCGCGTCGATCCAGCACGATCGCGGGCGACCGGGGGCACCGGCCTCGGGCTCGCGATCGTGAAGCACGTCGTCGGCAACCACGGCGGCGACGTGCGCGTGTGGTCGCAGCCCGGCAAGGGCTCGACCTTCACGATCCGCCTGCCCGAGGCGGACACCGAACTGACAACAGCACTCGAAGAGCAACTGGAAGAGCAGCCATCGTGACCAAGATCCTCATCGTCGACGACGAGCCGGCCCTGAGCGAACCCCTGGAGTTCCTCCTGCAGCGCGAGGGGTACGAGACCTCCGTCGCAGCGGACGGCGTGACGGCGCTGTCGAAGTTCGACGCGGAGAACCCCGACCTCGTCCTGCTGGACCTCATGCTCCCGGGGCTCTCCGGCACCGAGGTCTGCCGACAGATCCGCACGCGGTCGAACGCCCCGATCATCATGCTGACGGCGAAGGACTCGGAGGTGGACATCGTCGTCGGGCTGGAGCTCGGCGCCGACGACTACGTGACGAAGCCGTACTCGACCCGCGAGCTCCTGGCCCGCATCCGCGCGGTGCTCCGCCGTCGCACCGAGGACGACCCCGCCGACAGCGGCATCCTGCAGGTCGGGGGCATCAAGATGGACGTCGAACGCCACACGGTGTCGGTGGACGGGTCCGAGACGCCGATGCCGCTCAAGGAGTTCGAGCTCCTCGAGCTGCTGCTCCGGAACGCCGGCCGTGTCCTGACCCGTGGGCAGCTCATCGACCGGGTGTGGGGCTCGGACTACTTCGGCGACACGAAGACCCTCGACGTGCACATCAAGCGGATCCGCTCGAAGATCGAGCGGGTGCCGTCGGCGCCGGAGGTCCTGGTCACGGTGCGTGGGCTCGGGTACCGGATCGAGGCCTGAAGGCCGGCAACGCATTGGAGGCCCGGTGCCGGTCCGTCGGACCGGCACCGGGCCTCCAGTGCGTGCGCAGGCGCGTCGGTTCGTGACGCGACGGCGTCACGGGTTGATCGGGGTGTCCGTCGGCGTCGCCGACGGCGTCTCGACCGGCAGGGTGATCTCCGACGTCGGCGTCGAGGTCGGGGCGAGGGTCTGGTACTCCTCTTGCGAGCTCGTCAGGACGGGGACGCTGCCGGAGACGCCCTCGGCGCCCGGGTACGAGAAGTAGACCTTCACGAGCGACCCGGGGGTGACCTTGGCGTCGGCGAAGTCGAGGGTGTCGTGCTTCTCGTCGTTCGCGAGGTCGACGTGCGAGCTCGCCGGGACGTCGACGGTCTCGGTGTCGCCGCCGATCTCGACCGAGACGGTGATGTCGTCGGTCTCGCTGTTGTTGATGAGCGTGCCGATGAAGCGTGCGTCGTCGCCGGAGTCGGAGATGAGCAGCGCGTTGCGGACGTCGATCTTGCCCGTGGTGACGTTGACGCCGTCGGTGATCTGCTTGATCGTCTTGGTGTCCTGCGGCGTCCAGAACGCGCAGCCGGATGCACCGATCGCGATGGTTGCCGCAACGGCGACGGACACGAGTACCCGAGCTCGCAAGAGATTCCTCCGAAGATCACGATGCGCCAACCGAGCGGCTCGCGCGGCCTCCATCCTACCGATCACCTGGGAGTGCTCGCGGTTAGGCGCCCCTTACCCGAATTTTCCTTGTGGTAAACTGGGTGTTGCGGAACGGAGCTTGATACATGCAATTCGAGGTCGGCGAGACCGTCGTCTACCCCCATCACGGGGCGGCAACCATCTCTGAAGTCAAGACGCGAGTCATCAAGGGCGAGGAAAAGGTCTACCTGAAGCTGCGTGTCACGCAGGGTGACCTGACGATCGAGGTGCCGGCGGACAACGTCGACCTGGTCGGCGTCCGGGATGTGATCGGCAAGGAAGGCCTCGACAAGGTCTTCGAAGTGCTGCGCGCACCGTTCACGGAAGAGCCCACGAACTGGTCTCGCCGCTACAAGGCGAACCTCGAGAAGCTCGCGTCCGGTGACGTCATCAAGGTGTCAGAGGTCGTCCGCGACCTGTGGCGCCGCGACCAGGACCGCGGTCTCTCGGCCGGTGAGAAGCGCATGCTCGCCAAGGCCCGGCAGATCCTGATCTCCGAGCTCGCGCTCGCGGAGAAGACCGACGAGGACAAGGCATCCACCGTCCTCGACGAGGTCCTCGCGTCCTGATCGCCCCGGCTTGAGCAACAGCCCCTCGACGACCCCGCTGACCGACACGGTCCGTGGGGTCGTCGTCGTTGCGGCGGGCTCCGGCACCAGGCTCGGGCTCGAGACGCCGAAGGCCTTCGTCCCCGTCGCCGGGTCGCTGATGCTCGAGCGGGCACTGGCGCCGTTGTTCACGCTGGCGACACCGACGTTCGTGGTCGTGGTCGCCCCGGCCGCGCTGCTCTCCGAGTGCTCGGACGTGGTCGCCGCGGTGGCCGGCCCCGCCGTCGGGTACACCGCCGTCGTCGCGGGCGGGGCCGATCGGCACGCGTCGGTGCAGGCGGGTCTCGAGGCGCTGCCGTCGTCGGTCGAGACGGTGCTCGTGCACGACGCCGCCCGCTGCCTGACGCCGGCTGCGCAGTTCGAGGACGTGTTCGCCGCGGTGGCCGCGACCGGGGACGGCATCATCCCCGCGCTGCCCGTCACGGACACGGTCAAGCAGGTGTCCGGCGACGTCGTGGTGTCCACCGTCGACCGGTCGGCGCTCGTCGGGGTGCAGACCCCCCAGGGCTTCCCGCTCGCCGCGCTCCGGGACGCGTATGCCGTGTCGACGCAGTCCGAGACCGACGACGCCGGGGTGTTCCAGGCAGCCGGCGGCACCGTGCGGTTCGTCCCCGGCGACGCGGATGCGTTCAAGATCACGACGCCGTGGGACCTGCGCCGGGCCGCTGCCGTGGTCTCGGAGCGCGCCGGAGCCGTCGGTGCCGTCCGGGTCGGACTCGGCGTCGACGTGCACGCGTTCGACGCCGATGCGGTCTGCCGGGTCGGGCTGCTCGAGTTCCCCGGTGAGCAGGGGCTCGCCGGGCACAGCGACGGGGACGCCGTGGCGCACGCGGTGTGCGACGCGCTGCTCTCCGCCGGCGGACTCGGGGACATCGGCGGTCGCTTCGGGACGTCGGACCCGGCGTACGCGGGCGCGACCGGTGACGTCTTCGTCCGCGGTGCGGTGTCCGCGCTCGCATCCGAGGGCCTCGTCCCGACCTCGGTCACCGTGCAGGTCATCGGCAACCGTCCGCGGATCGGTGCGCGACGGTCCGAGATGGAAGCGGCGCTGTCGGCCGTCGTCGGGGCACCCGTCGCGGTGTCCGGCACGACCACGGACGGGCTCGGGTTCACCGGTCGTGGTGAGGGGCTCGCGGCGATCGCGACGGCACTCGTCCGGGCCGACCGCTCCGTCTAGGGTTGAGGGCGTGACCGTTCGCCTCTACGACTCCCGTGCCGCAGACGTCGTCGACCTCGTCCCGCTGGTCGACGGACAGGTGAGCATGTACGTGTGCGGACCGACGGTGCAGTCGTCGCCGCACATCGGGCACCTCCGCTCCGCCCTGGTCTACGACATCTGGCGCCGCTGGCTCACGCACCGCGGGTACCGCGTGACGCTCGTCCGGAACGTCACGGACGTCGACGACAAGGTGCTGGACCTGGCCGCCGGCACCGACGAGCCCTGGTGGGCGCGGGCGTACCGCGTCGAGCTCGAGTTCACCGCCGGGTACACCGCGCTCGGCATCCTGCCGCCGACGTACGAGCCCCGCGCCACCGCCAGCATCCCGCAGATGCAGGACATCATCGCCCGGCTCATCGAGCGCGGGCACGCCTACCCGGCCGCCGACGGCTCCGGGGACGTCTACTTCGACACCGGCAGCTGGGCGTCGTACGGCGCCCTGACCCGTCAGCGTCGCGAGGACATGGTCGAAGCAGCGGATGCCGACCCCCGCGGCAAGCGGGACGCCCGTGACTTCGCACTGTGGAAGGGCGCGAAGGACGGCGAGCCCACGACGGCGAGCTGGGACTCCCCGTGGGGAGCAGGCCGACCGGGCTGGCACATCGAGTGCTCCGCGATGTCCCGGCGCTACCTCGGGCCCGCGTTCGACATCCACGGCGGCGGGCTCGACCTCCGGTTCCCGCACCACGAGAACGAGCTCGCCCAGTCCACGGCCGCGGGCGACCCGTTCGCGACGTACTGGTTGCACAACGGCCTCGTGACCGTCGGCGGACAGAAGATGTCGAAGTCGCTCGGCAACTCGATCTTCGCCGCCGACTTCCTCGGGTCGGCGCGACCGATCGTCGTCCGCTACTTCCTCGGCGCCGCGCACTACCGGTCGACGATCGACCACCACGACGGGTCCCTCGCCGAAGCCGAGGCAGCGCTCGACCGGATCGACGGCTTCCTCTCGCGAGCGGCGTCGCGACTCGAGGGCGTCACGCTCGCCGACGCCCCGGACGTCCCCGACGCGTTCGCCGCAGCGATGGACGACGACCTCTCGGTGCCGCAGGCGCTCGCCGTCCTGCACGAGACCGTCCGCGCCGGGAACGCCGCGCTGGACGCCGACGATGCGGATGCGCTCGGGACCGCGTACCATCAGGTGGCTGCGATGGTGGAGGTGCTCGGCATCGACCCGCGAGCGACTCACTGGTCCGGTGCCGGTCAGGACCCCTCCGCTGCACCGCTCGCCGCCCTCGTCGAACGTCTCGTCCAAGAGCGTTCCGACGCCAGGGCGTCCCGGGACTTCGCCACGGCCGACCGTGTGCGCGACGACCTCGCGGCCGCGGGCATCACGATCGAGGACACCTCGGCCGGAACACGCTGGAGCATCGCCTGACCACGGCAGTGCCGAACAGGAGAGAACCATGAAGAACGTCTCGGGCAACAAGAAGGGCCGTCCCGGTGCCGTGCGCTCCGGGCGCAAGGGCAACAAGCAGGTCGGCTCCGGCGGCCAGGGCGCGCAGGCGCTCGAGGGGCGCAAGCCCACGCCGAAGGCGGAGGACCGTCCGTACCACCCCGCCGGCAAGCGCAAGGCCGCGAAGGAACGGTACGACGCCGCTCGTGGCCGGCACGGTGCGTCGAGCGCGCCGTCGAACCGCACCGGGCGTCCGCCCCAGCGCAAGAGCGACGATTCGGAGCTGGTGACCGGGCGCAACTCCGTGCTCGAGGCCCTGCGCACGAAGACCCCGTCGACGACGCTCTACATCGCCGCCCGCATCGAGGTCGACGACCGCGTCAAGGAGATCCTGGCGCTCGCCAACCACCGCGGCGTGCCGATCATGGAGATCATGCGTCCGGAGCTCGACCGCATCACGGGGCACGACAGCGTGCACCAGGGCGTCGCGCTCAAGGTCCCCGCGTACGAGTACGCCGTGGCCGAGGACGTCGTCGAGCGCGCCTTCTCCCGCGACGAGGTCCCGCTGATGGTGGCGCTCGACGGCATCACCGACCCGCGCAACCTCGGCGCGATCATCCGGTCCACCGCGGCGTTCGGCGGCCACGGCGTGATCGTGCCGCAGCGTCGGTCGGTCGGCGTGACGGCCTCGGCGTGGAAGACCTCCGCCGGTGCCGCCGCCCGCACCCCCGTCGCGATGGCGCCGAACCTCACGCAGACGCTCAAGTCCCTCAAGTCGATGGGGCTGTTCGTGCTCGGGCTGGCGGGCGACGGCGACGTGCAGCTCGACGCCCTCGAGCTCGCCGACCGGCCGATCGTCATCGTCGTCGGTTCCGAGGGCAAGGGCCTGTCGCGCCTGGTCACCGAGACGTGCGACGCGATCGTGTCCATCCCGATCTCGTCGGCGACGGAGTCCCTCAACGCGGGCATCGCCGCGAGCGTCACCCTGTGGGAGGTCGCCCGCCGCCGTCGCGCGGAGTAGGGTGCGGCACGTGCGCTGGTGAGATCGCGTTCCGTGTCGTAACGCGACTGGCGGAACCGACGCGAAGTGCGATCTCGCCGCGTGCGCGCGTGCGCGCCGGCCGCGCGTCAGACGTTCGCGCGCCAGTCCTCGACGTCCTCGGCCTCGTCGACGTCGGCGTCGTTCTCGACCAGCGGGATCGGCAGCGTCATCGACGACGTCGGCGGGTTGATCAGCAGGCGCTCGTCGCGACGGTGCCGCAGCACGTCGTTGATGTACGCCGTCGTCGCCTCGGGGAGGGACACCGAGCGCTCTTCTTCCTGCGACATGAACCAGCGGTGCTCGAGCAGCTCGTGGAACACCTCGGCGGGCTCGAGCCGTCCACGGAGGTCACGCGGGATCGCCCGCACGACGGGCTCGAACACGCGGGACACCCACTCGTGCGCGACCATCTCCTCGTCGAGCTCGTCGCGACCGTTCCGCGCGCGGTAGGCGTCGAGGTCGTTGAGCAGCCGGCGTGCCTGGTTCTCGCCGGCATCGAGCCCGGTGAGCCGGAGCAGGCGTCGCTGGTGGTGTCCGGCGTCCACGACCTTCGGCTGGATGCGGACCTCCCCGCCGCCCGGCGCCGCGTTGATCGAGAGCTCCTCGATGTCGAAGCCGAGCGCGTTGAGGCGCTCGACCCGGTCGTTGATGCGCCAGCGTTCCTTGGCGTCGAACTGCTCGGTGCCGGTGAGCTCCTTCCAGAGCGTCCGGTACTGGGCGACGATGCGGTTCGAGACGTCCACCGCGTCGGCGTTCTCGTCGAGGCGTCCGCCGGCCTCGAGGTCGAGGAGCTCCCCGGCGATGTTCACGCGTGCGACCTCGAGGTCGTTCTCGCGCTGGCCGTTCGACAGTCCGCCCGGGTAGAGCTTGCCGGTCTCGGCGTCCACGAGGTACGCGGCGAAGGACCCGGCGTCCCGGCGGAAGAGGGTGTTCGACAGCGACACGTCGCCCCAGTAGAAGCCGAGGATGTGCAGACGCACGAGCAGCAGGGCGAGCGCGTCCACGAGCCGGGTCGCGGTGTCGGGTCGGAGCGTCTGGGAGTACAGCGCGCGGTAGGGGAGCGAGAAGCGCAGGTGCCGGGTGACGAGCACCGGGTGCAGGGGTTCTCCGTCCGCGCTGACCCGGTTCGTGATGACGGCGACCGGGTCCACGCACGGGACGTCCATGCGCTGCAGCGTCCTGAGCATCTCGTACTCGGAGCGGGCGATCTCCTCGCCGGTCTCCTTCACCGCGACGACGTACCCGCTGAGGTGCACGAACCGGACGAGGTGCCGCGAGATGCCCTTCGGGAGCGCGACGATCGTCTCGTCCGGCCACGCGTCGAGCGGCAGGTCCCACGGCAGGTCGAGCAGGCCGGGGTCGACGGTGGCTGCGGTGATGGACATCGAGTCGGGCACGGTTGCTCCTGTGGTGCGGTGTGCCGGACGGGAGGCTCGTGGCGGCGTCGCCACGAGCCTCCCGTCCGGTGGATGGAACGACGGGAGCCCGCCACCCGCCCTTGTGAGGCGGGCGCGGGCTCCCGAGGGGTGCGCTGCTTACGCGCTGACGACGGCCTTGTCGTCGAGGCGCTCGCCGGACTCGGCGTCGAACACGTGCACGTGGCCCTGCTTGGGGCTCACGACGATCGTGTCGCCGATCGACGGGTGTGCGCGGCCGTCCACACGCGCGACGATGTCGGTGCGCGTGCCGTTGACGTCGGCGTGACCGTAGAGGTAGCCGTCGGCGCCGAGCTCCTCGACGACGTCGACCGTGACGGGGAGGCCCTCGCCCGACTGGGACACGATGATGTCCTCGGGGCGGACGCCGACGGTGACCTGACCGGCACGCGCGTTGGAGAGCGTGTCGCGGTCGATCGGGTGGTTGAGCGAACCGAAGGAGATGCCGCCCTCGACCACACCGGCCGGGAGCAGGTTCATGGCCGGCGAGCCGATGAAGCCGGCGACGAACACGTTGTTCGGCTTCTCGTACAGGTCGCGCGGGGTGCCGACCTGCTGCAGGATGCCGTCCTTGAGCACCGCGATGCGGTCACCCATGGTGAGGGCCTCGGTCTGGTCGTGCGTGACGTAGACCGTGGTGACACCGAGGCGGCGCTGCAGCGAGGCGATCTGCGTGCGGGTCTGGACGCGGAGCTTGGCGTCGAGGTTCGACAGCGGCTCGTCCATGAGGAACACCTGCGGCTGACGGACGATCGCACGGCCCATCGCGACGCGTTGACGCTGACCACCGGAGAGCGCCTTCGGCTTGCGGCCGAGGTACTGCTCGAGGTCGAGGAGCTTGGCGGCTTCCTGCACGCGGGTGGCGCGCTCTTCCTTGCCGACGCCGGCGATCTTGAGGGCGAAGCCCATGTTCTCGGCGACCGTCATGTGCGGGTACAGCGCGTAGTTCTGGAAGACCATCGCGATGTCGCGGTCCTTCGGCGGGACGTCGGTGACGTCGCGGTCGCCGATGCGGATCGCGCCGGAGTTGACTTCTTCGAGGCCCGCGAGCATGCGCAGCGAGGTCGACTTCCCACAGCCCGACGGGCCGACGAGGACGAGGAACTCGCCGTCGGCGACGTCCAGGTCGAGGGAGTCCACCGCGGGGCGGTTGCCTCCGGGGTAGAGACGGGTTGCCTTGTCATAGGTGACGGACGCCATGAGCGTTCGGTCCTTTCTCCACCGGCAGGTACGTGCCGGACGATCCGAGTGAAGCGGTGTGCCCGTGGGGGCCCCGGATGGTCGCCGTCGACCATCGAGGTTCATACAACACGACTTCCCTGTGGTGCGCCAGTGCCAGTTTGCGGGATTGGGCGCTTCCCAGAGCGTCCCACTACCATCGGTCGGGTCCGTCCGCCGTGCGGGGGTGAGCGCGAGCGGACACCGATCAGGAGGACCACCGAGCATGACGAACCGCCCCGAGGGTGACGCCCGCGCCGAGCGGAACCAACGCCGAGCAGCGGCCCGCGAGCGTGCCCAGCGCGCCCGCCTCCAGCAGAAGCGCCGCCAGCGCGGCCTCCGGCTCGGGCTGCAGGTCGGCCTCGGCGTCGTGCTGCTGGCCGCGGCGACCGTCGTCACGCTCGTGCTCGTCGACTCGACGAAGCCCGCCGGCCCCGGACCGTCGTCGATGCCGCAGGGCGGCATCACCATCGGGCAGGGTCTCGAGGCCGTGTCCGGTTCGGCCTCCCCGCAGCCGTCCGCCTCCGACGGTGCGGCACCCGTCCGCATCACCATGTACGTCGACTACCTCTGCCCGATCTGCGGTGCGTTCGAGAAGACGAACAGCAGCTACATCGAGGGGCTCGTGGACTCCGGGGCTGCGACGGTCGACATCCACCCGATCGCGATCCTGTCGAACCGATCGCAGGGCACGAAGTACTCGCTCCGCGCGGCCAACGCCGCCGCCTGCGTCGCGGACTCGTCGCCCGACCAGTTCTTCGCCGTCAACCGGGCCCTCTTCGCGAAGCAGCCGGAAGAGGGCACCGCCGGGCTCACCGACGCCCAGCTCACGAAGATCGTCACGGGGGTCCCCGGTGTGCAGGGCAAGTCGGCGATCACGACGTGCATCGACGACCAGCGCTTCGGCAAGTGGGTCGACGAACGGACCACCGCGGTGACCGGGGGTGACATCCCGGGTTCGGACCTCGCCGACTTCCCGGGGACGCCGCTCGTGCTCGTGAACGGGCAGCGGTACGAGTACTCGCAGCCGTTCACCAACGACGAGTTCCGCACGTTCGTGATCACGGCCGCCGGGTCCGGCGACACGACCCCGACGCCCACGCCGAGCGCCAGCGCGAGCGCGTCCTAGAGCGAGGAGCCGGGGACGCTGAACGTGTCGCAGGACGTCGCGCCCTGCTCGTAGCCCCGCTCGAACCACCGCTGCCGCTGGGCGCTCGACCCGTGCGTGAACGAGTCGGGGTCCACCTGACCGCTGCTCTTCCGCTGGATGCTGTCGTCGCCGACCGCGCTCGCCGCTGACAGCGCATCGGCGATCTGGGCCCGGGTGATCGGCTTGAAGAAGGTCTGCCCGTTCGCGGCCTTCGTGTTCGCCGCGTCGCCGACCCAGGCGCCCGCGTAGCAGTCCGCCTGCAGCTCGACGCGGACACTGCCCGACGAGGCGCCGGTGCCGCTCCGGTCGGTGTCGGCGAACGTTCCCTGGAGCTGCTGCACGTGGTGGCCCCACTCGTGCGCGACGACGTACATCTGCGCGAGCGGGCCGCCCGACGCGCCGTACTTCGACTGCAGGTCGTCGTAGAACGCGGTGTCGAGGTAGATCGCCCGGTCCGGCGGGCAGTAGAACGGGCCGGTCGCGGCGGAGGCCGTCCCGCACCCGGTGTTCGTCGACCCGTCGAACAGGTAGAAGTCCGGCGACGTGTACGCGATCCCCAGCTGCCGGCTCTCGGTCGTCCAGTAGGCGTCGAGCGACTCCGCTGCACCCTCCATGCGGCAGTCGATGCTGAGGTTCGCGTCCCGACCCGTGCGGCACTCGGCCACCGGTGACGCCTCGGACCCGGCCTCCTGGATCTGCGTCACGCCGCCGCCGGTCCCGACGAGCCCGCTGAGGTCGACGCCGGTGAACTGCGCGATGAGGAACACGACGATGGCCGCCGCGCCCACACCACCCCCGGCGATGGCCGTGGTGCGCCCACGCCGCTTGACCTTGCCGCCCTGCAGCTGGGAGTCGTCGTTGAACGTCATGCCATCGAACCTACGGACGGATGAGCGGCTCCGTCCGCGCGAGCTCGGCGCCGATCCCGACGTCGACGAGTTCGATGCGCCCGGCGAGCGTCGCGCCGGGGCCCGTCAGCAGGCCCGCCTTCACGCCGCCGAACGTCACGGTGACGTCGGCCTGCAGCACGTGGTCGTCGGCGATCGCGCCGGTGTCCACGTCGATGCCGCTCGGGACGTCGACCGCGACGACGAACGGGGCGCGCTGGTCGCGCGCGAGCTCCCGGATCGCCTGCACGACCTCCCGCGCGGGGGAGCGCAGCGCGGACGCGCCGTGCACCCCGATGCCGAGGATCGCGTCGAGGACCAGGTCGGCGCGCAGCGCCGCGTCGGACGCGGTCGCGGCCGGGTCGCCACCGTCGGACAGGAGGACCGCACCGGCGTCCAGCGCGGCCCTGCAGCCCGCCTCGTGGGTGCGCGAGCCGACGCGCAGGATCTCCACGTGCCTCCCGTCCGATGCCAGCAGCGCACCCGCGAACAGGGCGTCGCCGCCGTTGTCGCCGCTGCCCACCAGCAGCAGGACCGACCCGGGGCCGTCACCCGGCCGCTCGGCCGGGTCGTCGAGCAGTCGACCCACGTGCTCGGCGAGCCCCGCCGCTGCCCGCTGCATCAGCGGTTCGCCCGCGTCGAGGTGCGGCCGCTCCGCCGCCCGGATCTGATCGCCGCCGTAGCCGTCCATGGCGACCACAGTGCCCCGATACCCTGGAGGGGACATGTCACTCGTCCCCGAAGCACCCCGACCCCGCGCCGTGATGTCCCCGGACGGGCAGCGCATCGCCACGTACGACTTCGGCGACCCCGACGCTCCGACCGTCGTCGCGGTGCACGGGTTCGCCTCCGGCGCGCTGCTCAACTGGCACGCCTCCGGCTGGACCCGCGACCTCGTCCGTGCCGGCTACCGCGTCGTCGCGCTCGACCAGCGCGGGCACGGTGCCTCGTCGAAGCCGCACGAGCCGGGTGCGTACTCGATGGACCTGCTCGTGGCCGACGTGACGACCGTCATCGACACGTACCTGCTCGACGACGTGGCGTTCCTCGGCTACTCGCTCGGCGCCCGGGTCGGGTGGCACACCGCCGAGCGCATCCCGGACCGGATCACCCGCGCGGTGTTCGGCGGGATCCCCGACGCCGACCCGATGCGACGCGTGCAGGTCGACCAGGCCAGGGCGTTCATCGCCGACGGCACGCCGATCGAGGACCGCGTGACGAACGGCTACCTGACGATGGCGGGGAACGTCGAGGGGAACGACCTCGGCGCGCTCGTGGCGATGGTCGAGGGGATGCGGAACAGCATCGAGCCGACGCCGGCGAACGCACCCGGTCAGCCGATCCTGATGGCGGCCGGTAGTGAGGACGGCATCAGGGACAGTGCCGTGCGGCTGGCGGAGGCGGCTCCGGACGCAGCGTTCTTCGAGATCCCGGGACGCAACCACTTCAATGCCCCGACGAGCCGAGCGTTCCGGCAGGCGGCGATCGCGTTCCTGGACCGCACGGCCTCGGGGTCCTGACCGGTACTCGCAGGGCCTCTCGGCCTGGCGGCGACGCGGCGTAACGTCCGCCGCATGGAATACAGACTCCTCGGGAACAGCGGGACAGCGGTGTCCACCCTGACCCTCGGCACCATGACGTTCGGCAGCGAAGCCGACGAACCCACCTCGCACGCGATGATCGACGCCTTCGTCGCGGCCGGCGGCACGCTCGTCGACACGGCGGACGTGTACTCCGGCAACGAGTCGGAGCGCATCATCGGCCGGTGGCTCGCGGCCCACCCGACCGAAGCGCAGCAGGTCGTCATCGCGACGAAGGGGCGCTTCCCGCAGGGCGACGGTCCGAACGACCTCGGGCTGTCGCGGCGGCACCTCCGGGTCGCGCTCGACGCCTCCCTCGAGCGGCTCGGCGTCGACCACATCGACCTGTACCAGATGCACGCGTGGGACGCCCTGACCCCGATCGAGGAGACCCTGCGCTTCCTCGACGACGCCGTGTCCGCGGGCAAGATCGGCTCGTACGGCTTCTCGAACTACCTCGGGTACCAGGTCACGAAGGCCGTGTACGAGGCCCGCGCCCACCACTTCGCGCCGCCGGTCACCCTGCAGCCGCAGTATAACCTGCTCGTCCGCGACATCGAGCACGAGGTCGTCCCCGCGTGCCTCGACGCCGGCATCGGACTGCTGCCGTGGTCGCCGCTCGCCGGTGGCTGGCTCTCCGGCAAGTACCAGCGCGACGAGGCCCCGACGGGGTCGACCCGCCTCGGCGAGAACCCGGAGCGCGGCATGGAGGCGTGGGAGGCCCGGAACGGCGACGAGCGGACGTGGGAGGTGCTCGACGTGCTCTCCGGTGTGGCCGATGCGCACGGTGCATCGCGCTCGCAGGTCGCGCTCGCGTGGCTCCTCGCCCGCCCGGCGGTCACGAGCGTCATCCTCGGCGCTCGGACGGTGTCGCAGCTCGAGGACAACCTCGGTGCGGCCGACCTCGTCCTCACCGACGACGAACTGCAGGCGCTGACGGATGCGAGTGCCCCGCGGATCGACGACTACCCCTACGGCACCGCCGGTGTCGCACAGCGGGAGCGCAAGATCCGCGGCGGTCGCTGAGCGGGAGGTTGCGGGAACCCGCGAGGTCGCTCAGCGAGTCTGGACGGGCGATCGGGTGAGGTGTCATCATCCCGGTACGGACGGCTGGTTACCGTGCCGAGCGATGAGGAACACCCCTGATCCGTGTTCCACACACGCCGAGAGCCCCGAGCGACACGGTCGCCGGGGCTCTCGCTCCGTCGGGGCTCGACCCCGATCGTCGGTGTACGGCAGCATTCCAGTGTGCTGCTGCGCCTCGTCGACGAGTCGTTCAAGGACGACCTGTACAGATTCGGCGCCGTCGTCGCGGATGCGCTGCAGACCCGGGAGATCGCGACTCGCATCCAGGGGGTCGTGTCGGCGCTCGCCGAGTTCGGCATCGACGGAGCAGCTGAAGTGCACGCTCATCCGATCTTCCACGCCGACACTCGTCAGAGCAGGTCGTGCATCCAGTACTCAAGATTCGGCTCTTCGTAGTCGTCCTCGAGGTAGACGAATCCGGCGGCCTCGAACATGTGCTTGCTCGAGTCGTTGCGGTGATCGATCCGGGCGAACGCACCACAGCCACTGCCCGCGGCATCACGAGCGTTGCGCAGGAGAGTGAGCGTTTGCTCGAGGACAAGGAGGCCAAGCCCCTCGCCCTTGTACCGCACGTCCCGGGCGACAGTCATCACGAGCAACTGCTCACCTCCGTCCGTCCATCCGAACCGCGACAAGCCAGCAAGATGGTTGCCGGCGAAAGCGAGGAGTGCGTTTTCGTCGGGCGGGAGGGGCGGAGTCATGCTGCGAACGGCTGACTGTACGGAGAGCTGCCACTGGCGCGGATGCAACTGCTCACGTCGGATGCGATCCCAGTGAGCCCTCGGGGGATCGGCACACGTGAACCCCTGTAACGCGGCTAGGTGCTCGGGACCCGCGCCTTGCCAGGAAAGGCTAGACGGCTCCACGCGACGCGAGCCAACGCTCGATGACATCCTTCTCGACCGCCTTGAGCGTCTTGCGGGCGATGGTCGCGTGATAGTCGGCTGCGTAAGCCGAGCGCTCGTCGTCCGTCAGTCCGTCGCTGCCGACGTCCTGACTGGTCGCCTCCGGGCGAACAAGGGTCAGGTTGGGGAGCATGAATGTGATGGTAGACCAACGTTCGTCGAAAGGGTGTCATCCGAGCGCGGGTCGGCTGCGTGTCCTGCGCAGAGCTCGAGTCCGCGTGCGTCAGAACTCCCGGGATACGGAGGCGGCAGGCTTTGTGAGCCCCGATCAAGGTGCCCCGATCTGGGGTGGTCACCACCGATGGCTACACTCTTGGCTACACCTAGAGGCGAGTTCTGGGGCCGGCAGCGGGACTTGAACCCGCAACCCCCGTATTACAAGTACGGTGCGCTACCAATTGCGCCATGCCGGCTGACGCGCATCATCTTACCGGTGAGCGCGTCGGTGACTCATTCGCTCTGCTCCGAGAAGTTCAGCGAGAGCGAGTTCATGCAGTACCGGTCGCCGGTCGGCGTGCCGAAGCCGTCGGGGAACACGTGCCCGAGGTGCGAGCCGCAGTTCGCGCAACGGACCTCGGTGCGCGCCATGCCGAGGGAGTTGTCCTCGATCAGGGTCACGGCCTCCGGGTTCACCGACTCGTAGAACGACGGCCAGCCGCAGCCGGAGTCGAACTTCGTGCCGCTCTTGAACAGCTCGGCGCCACACGCCGCACAGGTGTAGATCCCGGCGCGTTCCTCGTCCAGGAGTTCACCCGTCCAGGGGCGCTCGGTGCCGGCCTGCCGGAGGACGGCGTACTGCTCGGGGGAGAGTTCCTCGCGCCACTCGGCGTCGGACTTCTCGACGTTGTAAGCCATTGATGTGCCTCCTGCTTCTGGCTTCAGGGATGCAGCCACTGTCAGTAAACTCGCCCGGGTGTCCGAGCATTCCGTGCAACGCGCCTCGTGGGACCGTCTGACGACGGACGAACTGTACGGCATCGTCCGGTTGCGGAATCGCGTGTTCGCACTCGAGCAACGCGTCTCGGACGAGGACTTCGACGGCCGCGACCGCGAACCCGAGACCGAGCACTGGTGGTTCGGAACCGACGTCGAAGCGGTCGGGTACCTCCGGCTGATCCGTCCGGCGTCCAGTGAGGTGCACCCGGCGGGCACGGCAGCCCCCGCGTGGGTGATCGGTCGTGTCGCGACGCACCCGGACCACCGCGGCGCCGGGATCGCGGGACGGCTGGTCGCAGCGGTGCTCGAGGCCCACGGTCACGAACCGTTCGTCCTGCACGCGCAGGAGTACGTCGCGGCACTCTACGAACGGCACGGGTTCGTGCGGTTCGGTGAACCGTACGTGGAGGCCGGCATCCGCCACCTCGGGATGTACCGCGGGTGAGCACCCGAGCCCGCTACGCCGCGTACGCGGACCGGATCGCCCCGGTCTCGCCGTCCTACGCCGCGTGGGCACGGTCGCTCGACGACCACCTGGTCGGGCTCCTCGACGAGGTCCCGGCGACCCAGCGGCAACCGGAGCTGCTGTTCGCGGTCGCACGTCGGTTGGGCGCGGATCCGTCGGATCCGGGAGCGCTCGGCGCCCTCGGACGGGAGGCTCGCCCCACGCTCGTCGCGGCCCTCGCCTCCGCCACGGTGCAGGCGAACGACCCGCGGCGGCTCGGTCCGGTCGTCCCGCTGTTCTCGGCGCTCGCCGCGTCCGTCTCGCGGCCGATCGGTCTCGTCGACGTCGGCGCATCCGCCGGGCTGTGCTCGATCCCCGACCGTGTGACGCTCGACTACCGCACGCCTGACGGGACGGTGCGGATGCACACCGCACCCGAGGAGCCGTCGGTGTCCCTCGTCGCGGACGCGTCGGGAGCGGTCCCGGCGCCGGCCACGGCGCCGATCCGGATCGCGGCGCGCGTCGCCCTCGACCCCAACCCGATCGACCTCGCCGCGCCCCACGCGTTCGACCGGTTGGTGGAGGCGGTGCCGCCGGAGGCTCTGGACCGTACCGCCCTGATGCGTGCGGCGGCGCGTGCGACGCTCGCCGTGCCTCCCGTCCGGGTCGCCGGCCGCGTGCCGGACGACCTGGACCGCGCGCTCGACCTGCTGCCGGACGACTGCGAGCCGGTCGTGCTGACCACCGGCACCCTGGTCTACGTCCCGGGAGCCGAGCGGCAACGGTTCGTCGACCGCGTCGTCGAACGTGGCGTGCGCTGGATCGCCCTCGAGCGGACCGGCATCCTGACGGGTGTCGCGTCGACACTGCCGCCCGACGTCGACGCCGCGGCTCCCGGAGCGTTCGCGACCCTGTCGGTCGACGGCGTCGCGGTCGCGGTCTCCGACGCGTTCGGCACGGCGATCCGCTGGTTCTGAGAGGGTCGGCGGCCGATTCCGCGACAGTCCAGCGCCATGCCAGGGTCGACATCGACGGCACCCCTACGATGTGCGAGACCCGTTACCCGAATGTGATCGGACCGTCGTGACCACCATCCCCGCGGACGAGCTCAGCGAGCTCGCCAAGCACGTGCTCGCCTTCGAGCACGAGCGTGCGCGGCACGACCGGACGAAGGAAGCCGAGATCCGGGTCGAGTTCGACATGTCGCCGGCGCGCTACTACCAGGTGCTCAACCGGGTGATCGACTCCCCGGCGGCGCTGGCGTACGACCCGCAGCTCGTCGGGCGACTGCAGCGACTGCGTCGTGCGCGGACCAGCGCGCGGGCGAACCGCAGCTTCGTCCAGCCGGCGACCGCCACCGGAACCGAAGAGGAACGATGACGAGATTCCCCCATGACCGCTTCGACGACGTGACCGACGGGCCGCGTGTCGGTGCGCACCGCGGCATGCACCGGCGTGGACGCGGCTGGGTCGCGTTCGCGTGGGCGGCGCTCGCGACCGGTGTGCTGGTCGGCATCGGAGTGCTCGTCCTCGCGCTCCTGAACAGCAGCTTCTCGTTCACCGACGATTCGTCGTCCTCGCCGTCGGCGTCAGCGTCGTCGTCCGCTTCGTCGTCGTCGTCCTCGGCGCCGTCTGACGGTTCCTCGTCGTCTTCGTCGTCGGAGGCCGCCGCGGCGTCGCCGTCGGACCAGGGCAGCACGACGCTCGTCGTCTTGAACGGCACGTCGACGCCCGGGCTCGCTGCCTCGGGCACGTCGAAGCTGACCGCCGCGGGGTGGAAGGTGACCTCGAGCGGGAACGCCGGTTCGACCGGGACCGCGTCGACGATCGTGTACTACCAGCAGGAGTCGCAGGCCGCGCTCGCGAAGGGGATCGCGCAGTCCCTCGGCGTCACCGCGGTGGAGCAGTCCGCGGCGTTCCCGAATGCCGACATCAGTGTCGTGCTCGGTGCTGACTTCAGCGGTTGAGTCTGCCTTTTGTAACAACTGTGTTTCCGGCACGTTGAGTTCCGGCGGAATCGGCATGAAATACGCGTCACACCTCTTGCCGAATCGCGCTTCCTGATTAGAGTCACAAGTGGTCACCCCGTGATCGGAATGTCGTCGCACCTCGGTACGCACGCCAGGAAAGCCCGGGACTCGGACCCGCGGCGCCTCCCGACGGTGCCGTCGATCGCAACAGCAGTACCGCAGGGAGCAACAGATCATGGCCAACGGAACCGTCAAGTGGTTCAACGCTGAAAAGGGCTTCGGCTTCATCACCGTCGATGGAGGGGGCCAGGACGTGTTCGTCCACTACTCAGCCATCGACATGAGTGGCTACAAGGTCCTCGAAGAGGGTCAGGCAGTGACGTTCGACGTCGGCACGGGGTCCAAGGGCCCGCAGGCCGAGTCGGTGCGTCCGGCCTAGTCGCCGAACCACTCGCGAACGCGTCGTCCCGTCGGGGGCGGCGCGTTCGTTCGTGTGGGGTGCCGGTGTCGTCGTGTGTGTTGCACTCCCAGGGGGCGAGTGCCAGAATCGGGTTGGCACTCGGTCGTACTGAGTGCCAAGCGCACGGGCTCACGCCGCGTGCCGGAAGACCCCCACGACGTCCGGGAGGGACGAGAAACTCACATGGCTAAGATCATTGCTTTCGACGAGGAGGCCCGCCGTGGCCTCGAGCGCGGCCTGAACCAGCTGGCTGACGCCGTGAAGGTGACGCTCGGCCCGCGCGGCCGCAACGTCGTCCTCGAGAAGAAGTGGGGCGCCCCCACGATCACGAACGACGGTGTCTCCATCGCCAAGGAGATCGAGCTCGACGACCCGTACGAGAAGATCGGTGCGGAGCTCGTCAAGGAGGTCGCCAAGAAGACCGACGACGTCGCCGGTGACGGTACGACCACCGCGACCGTGCTCGCCCAGGCCCTCGTCCGCGAAGGCCTCCGCAACGTCGCCGCCGGTGCCGACCCCGTCTCGCTGAAGCGCGGCATCGAGAAGGCCGTCGCGGCCGTCTCGGACCAGCTGCTCGCGAACGCCAAGGACATCGAGACCAAGGACCAGATCGCCGCCACCGCGTCGATCTCCGCCGCGGACCCGACGATCGGCGCGCTCATCGCCGAGGCCATCGACAAGGTGGGCAAGGAAGGCGTCGTCACCGTCGAGGAGTCGAACACCTTCGGCACCGAGCTCGAGCTCACCGAGGGCATGCGCTTCGACAAGGGCTACCTGTCGCAGTACTTCGTCACCGACCCCGAGCGTCAGGAAGCCGTCTTCGAGGACGCCTACATCCTGATCGTCAACTCGAAGATCTCGAACATCAAGGACCTCCTGCCGGTCGTCGACAAGGTGATCCAGGCGGGCAAGCAGCTCCTGATCATCGCCGAGGACGTCGACGGCGAAGCGCTCGCGACCCTCGTCGTGAACAAGATCCGCGGCATCTTCAAGTCCGTCGCCGTCAAGGCACCGGGCTTCGGCGACCGTCGCAAGGCCATGCTGCAGGACATCGCGATCCTCACCGGCGGCCAGGTCATCTCGGAAGAAGTCGGCCTCAAGCTCGAGAACGCCACGCTCGACCTGCTCGGCAAGGCCCGCAAGGTCATCATCACCAAGGACGAGACCACCATCGTCGAGGGTGCTGGCGACGAGGAGCAGATCGCCGGCCGCGTCCGTCAGATCCGCTCCGAGATCGAGGCGACCGACTCCGACTACGACCGCGAGAAGCTCCAGGAGCGCCTCGCGAAGCTCGCCGGTGGCGTTGCCGTCATCAAGGCGGGTGCCGCGACCGAGGTCGAGCTCAAGGAGCGCAAGCACCGCATCGAGGACGCCGTCCGCAACGCGAAGGCAGCCGTCGAAGAGGGCATCGTCGCCGGTGGTGGCGTCGCCCTGATCCAGGCCGGGGCCGTGGCGCTCGACTCCCTCTCGCTCGAGGGTGACGAGGCGACCGGTGCGAACATCGTCCGCGTGGCGATCGACGCGCCGCTCAAGCAGATCGCACTCAACGCCGGCATGGAGCCGGGCGTCGTCGCCGCTCGTGTCCGCGAGCTCGAGTCGGGTTGGGGACTCAACGCCGCGACCGGTGAGTACGTCGACCTGATCGCCGCCGGCATCATCGACCCGGCCAAGGTGACCCGCTCGGCGCTGCAGAACGCCGCGTCGATCGCCGGTCTGTTCCTCACGACCGAGGCCGTCGTCGCCGACAAGCCCGAGCGCACCCCTGCTGCTCCGGCCGGCGACCCGACGGGTGGCATGGACTTCTAGTCCGTCGTTCCGAAGGCCCCCGCACGCTGCGCGTGCGGGGGCCTTCCGCGTGCTGGGGCGGGGGCGTGGGCGGGCGGGGGCGCCTTGGCGCGTGAGATCGCATTCCGTGTCGCATCGCGCCACGGCGAACCGCCACCAACTGCGATCTCACGGCGTCTGGAAGCCCCCGTGACGGATCGCGAACGCGCGGCGGAGTCGCTCGAGGAAGCGGGTGGGACGGCCGACGTCGGTCGCCGTGACGTGGATGGTCAGCCAGTCCTCGACGGTGAAGTCGTTCCCCCTCGCTCTGTCGCGCTGGAAGGCGTTCCTGTCGGTCCGGTGGTGGTCTCCGTCGTACTCGATCGCGATGCGGAGCCCCACCCAGGCCATGTCGACGCGACCGATGAACCGGCCGGATTCGTCCCGGACATCCACGTTCAACTCGGGTGGCGGGAAGCCGGCGTCGACGACGATGAGACGGACGACCGACTCCATCGGTGACTCGGAACCCGGTCGGATGTACTCGAGAGCAGCTCGGGCCGCCACTGCGCCGCGGTCCCCGGGGTGGAGCGTCTGGCGCAGGTGTTGGACCGACGCCAGCCTGCCGATACCGACGATGTGATCACCGAGTACGACGAGCTCACGCACGCTCAGCAACGTCCGGCATTCGTACCAGAAGGCAGCCGGGGTGCTGGTGCGGATACCGTAGCGCGTCGTCGTGGCGCTGCGGTCGGCCGCCACTCGATGCCCGACGACGCCGTCCCGCCGGAGAACAGGCCCTCGGCCGATCGTCGTGACGTGGATCGGTCGGACGGACGCCGTCCAGCGTCGAGGGAGCGGACAGTCCCAGAGCTGTGCCGCACTCACGTGGCTGAGCTGCTGGTCCGGTCGCAACACCAGACCGAGTGCCATCACCACGTCGACGAACTCCGAACGATCCGCGGGCAGGCGTGTGCCGCGCATTGGCGTGGAGAGGTCTGCACGACGAAGTCGCTCGCGGTCGACCCCCTGTGCGACCGCTGATGCGACGGTGAACGGCGTACGGGACAGTGCTGCGGGCAATGGCGTTGGTGATCGAGGCATCTGGCCAGCGTGTCGATCGAGCGCTGCTCCCGACACTGCACCCGTGATGTCGTGGACGGGCAGGGGCGATCCTGCCTCGTGGAGGGCTTGCGCTTCCCGTGAGATCGCAGTTCGTGTCGGTGTCAGGGCCGCCGTTCCGACACGAACTGCGATCTCACGGGAGGCCGGGCGCGGGGCGCGGAGCGCCCGGGCGTCAGGACGCGGCGGGGGACTCCGGGGCGGGCGGGGTGTAGTCGCGGGGGAGCAGGGGGAGCCAGATGCGGAAGGTGGCACCACCGCCCTCGGTGTCGATGACCTCCACCGAACCCTGGTGCGCGGCGACGATCCCGGACACGATCGCGAGGCCGAGCCCCGATCCGCCGGTGTCCCGAGCGCGAGAGGTGTCCGCACGCCAGAAGCGCTGGAAGATCTTGTCGCGGAGCTGTGGCGGGATGCCCTCGCCGTGGTCGATGACGTCGATGTGCGCCATCCCACGGTCGTCATCCACGCCGATGCCGATCTCGATCGGGTCGTCGTGCTCGGTGAACCGCATGGCGTTGCCCATCAGGTTCGTCACGACCTGCCGGATCTTGTTCTCCTCCGCCAGGACGATCGGCGGACGCTTCGGCATGACGACGGTGGGCAGCGGCGTCGTCTCGTCCGTGGGCGGTGCGTCCAGGTTCATCGCGCGGTTCCGGCGTGCGCGGAGTCGTGCGAGCGTCTGACGGGAGAACGCGATCGGACCGGTGGTGTTGGCGGACGGCGACACCGGAGCGGAATCCGACGACGGGGAGACCGCGGCCGGGCCGAACGCGGAGGGTGCGCGCACGGCCTGCGGGACGTCCTCGACGAGCACCTGGATCTCGCGGTCGGGATTCGACGCCATGGTGTCGAGCGCCGAGTCGCGGGCGATGGCGACGAGGTCGACGGGGCCGAGCTCGAGCGGCTTCGACTCGTCGATGCGTGCGAGCTGGAGGAGGTCCTGCACGAGGAGCCCCATGCGCTGGGCCTCTTTCTCGATGCGGCCCATCGCTTGAGCGACGTCCTCTTCCTTGCGGAGCGCCCCCATCCGGTACAGCTCGGCGTACCCGCGGAGGGACACCAGCGGCGTGCGGAGTTCGTGCGAGGCGTCCCCGACGAACCGGCGCATCTGGTCGATGGTGCGCTGACGGTCCTCGAACGCGCTGTCGATCCGCTCGAGCATCGCGTTCAACGAGCGGTTGAGTCGGCCGACCTCGGTGTTCGGGGTGTCGTCCTCGAGACGCTGGTTGAAGTCACCCGCGGCGAACCGGGCGGCGGTGTCCTCGACGTCGCGCAGCGGGTCGAAGGTGGCGGTCACGAGGAGCCGGGTGAGCATTGCCCCGAGCAGGATCACCGAGATGCCGAAGCCCAGGAAGATGACGGTGAACCGCGCGATGGTCTGGTCGGTGTCCGCGCTGGAGACGGCGACGAGGACGTACCCGGTCTCGGTGGCGCCGGTGGACAGGTTCTGCAGGTTCGCGGGGATGACCTGCGCGCGCCACTCGTGGTTGTGCTGCTTGTCGTAGAGGCTGAACGGGGTGTTCGCCTTCGTCGCCGCGGAGAAGTTCACCGACGAGATGTCCGGCTGCGACGTCGACTGGGTGTCGCAGATCTGCTTGCCGTCCCCGTCGTAGGCGGCGACGTACGAGCTCTTCTCCAGCACCATGGTGAGCTTGCAGTACTGCTCACCGTCGCTGATGTTCTGCCCCTCGAGCTGCGACGTCGTCGTCGTGACCTGGTTGTCCAGGCGCGAGACCAGGTACGTCGACAGCACAGTCATGGTGCCGAGGCCGGCGACGAGCAGCCCGAGCGCGACCAGGAGCACCGTGATCCCGGTGATCTTGGTGCGCAGGGAGATGCCGTCCCACCAGCGGTTCATTCTGGAGTGCATGCTGCCTCAACGGTAGACGGCGCCCGTCCGGCGAAACCGGACGAGCGCCGTGAGAACGACCAGGTCTGACGACCCCGAAAAGACACCGAGAAGACCCCGGAGAAACCGGAGACCAGGACCTCAGGAGGCCTTGGACGCCTTCAGCATGTAGCCGAATCCACGCTTGGTCTGGATGATCGGCTCGGTCGAGTACTGGTCGAGCTTCCGACGCAGGTACGAGATGTAGGACTCGACGATGCCGGCGTCCCCGTTGAAGTCGTACTCCCACACGTGGTCGAGGATCTGCGCCTTCGACAGCACGCGGTTGGGGTTCAGCATGAGGTAGCGGAGCAGCTTGAACTCGGTGGGGGAGAGCTCGATCTGCGCGTCGCCGATGGTGACCTCGTGCGTGTCCTGGTCCATCGTGAGCTCGCCGGCGCGGATGATCGCGTCTTCTTCGTCGTTCATCGTGCGACGGAGGATCGCCTTGATGCGCGCGACGATCTCGTCGAGCGAGAACGGCTTCGTGACGTAGTCGTCGCCGCCGACGGTGAGGCCGGTGATCTTGTCCTCGGTGTCGTCCTTCGCCGTGAGGAACAGGATCGGCGAGGTGTACCCGGAGGAGCGGAGGCGCTTGGTGACGCCGAACCCGTTCATGTCGGGGAGCATGACGTCGAGGATGATCAGGTCCGGCTCTTCCTCGAGCACGGCGGAGATCGCCTGTGCGCCGTTCCCCACCGCACGCACGGCGAACCCGGCGAAGCGGAGCGAGGTCGTGAGGAGATCGCGGATGTTCGGCTCGTCGTCGACGATCAGGATCTTGGGGCCATCGGTCATGACCCCATCCTCTGACCGTTGGCTAAACGTTTCCTGAGAGCGAAGCAGACGTCACCTGGTCGGCGTCGAGGATCGTGTACGAGTACCCCTGCTCCGCGAGGAACCGCTGCCGGTTCTGCGCGAAGTCCTGGTCCACCGTGTCCCGTGTCACGAGCGTGTAGAACGACGCGGGCAGCCCGTCCTTGTTCGGCCGCAGGAGTCGCCCGAGTCGCTGCGCCTCTTCCTGCCGCGACCCGAACGACCCCGAGATCTGGATGGCCACCGTGGCGTCGGGCAGGTCGACCGAGAAGTTCGCGACCTTCGACACGACGAGCACGTCGATCGCACCGGTCCGGAACGCCTGGAACAGCCGCTCCCGCTCGTCGATGGGCGTCGCGCCGGTGATCTCGGCGGCGTCGAGCGACGCGGCCAACGAGTCGAGCTGGTCGATGTACTGCCCGATCACGAGGATCTGCTCACCGCGGTGCTGCTCGATGAGCGAGCGCACCACCGGGGTCTTCGCCGGGGTCGTCGCCGCGAGCCGGTAGCGCTCGTCGTCGCCGGACGCCGCGTACTCGAGCCGGTCCTCGTGCGGCAGGTCGATCCGTACTTCGAAGCACGAAGCGGGCGAGATGTAGCCCTGGGCCTCGATCTCCTTCCACGGTGCGTCGTACCGCTTCGGGCCGATGAGGGAGAACACGTCGCCTTCGCGGCCGTCCTCGCGTACCAGGGTGGCGGTGAGGCCCAGGCGTCGTCGGGCCTGCAGGTCGGCGGTCAGCTTGAAGACCGGCGCCGGCAGCAGGTGCACCTCGTCGTAGACCACGAGGCCCCAGTCGAGCGCGTCGAGGAGCGACAGGTGCGTGTACTCGCCCTTCCGGCGCGCGGTGAGGATCTGGTACGTCGCGATCGTGACCGGCCGGATCTCCTTCACGCTGCCGGAGTACTCGCCGATCTCGTCCTCGGTCAGGCTCGTCCGGCGCAGCAGCTCGGACCGCCACTGCCGGGCGGACACGGTGTTCGTCACGAGGATGAGCGTCGTGGCCTTGACGGTCGCCATCGCCCCGGCGCCCACGAGGGTCTTGCCGGCACCACAGGGCAGCACGACGACACCGGATCCCTGGGCGAAGAAGCTGCCCACGGCGTCTTCCTGGTACGGGCGGAGACTCCATGACGAGGTGTCGAGGTCGATGGCGTGCGGCTGGCCCGGTGTGTACCCGGCGAGGTCCTCCGCCGGCCAGCCGATCTTCACGAGCTCCTGCTTGACCTGCCCGCGGGCCCACTGCTGCAGCTCGATGGCGGTGTCCGAGCGCTTGTCGCCGAGCAGCGGCTTGATGCGCTTCGAGCGGACCACCTCGGCGAGGACCGTCGGGTCGGTCGCCGTGAGCAGGAGGGTCGGCTGCCGCTCGAGTTCCTCGCCGGGGGAGTTCGCGATGACCGGCGCGTCCGCGGGGTCCTCACGACGGATCACGAGCCGTCCGTAGCGGGAGACGGTGTCACGGATGTCCACGGTGACGCTCTGCGGCACCGGGAACTTCGCGAAGCGCTCGAGCGTGTCGATCATGGACTCGGCGTCGTGCCCGGCGGCGCGCGCGTTCCACAGCCCGAGGCGCGTGATGCGGTAGGTGTGCACGTGTTCCGGCGCGCGCTCGAGCTCGGCGAAGACGGCGAGCTCGTGGCGCGCGTCCTCGGCGTCGGGGTGCGCGACCTCGAGCAGTACCGTGCGGTCGCTCTGGACGATCAGCGGTCCGTTCATGACCTTCTAGCCTAGCCGAGCACGCCTGGGTCAGGCTTCGCTGTCGACGGACACGACGAGCGACAACGGCAGGGTGCGTTCGACGTCGGCCGCGATGTCCTTCCCGCGGATGCGTCCGGCGGCGACCGAGGTCGGCACGATCGAGAACGGGCGCTCGCTGCCGTCCGGCATCCGGACGACCACGCGGATCGGCGTGCGGCCGCGGACGGCGAGGTCGATCTGCCGCCCCAGCCACTCCTGCTCCGGCTCGGCGTCGCCCCGCTGGGTCGTCAGCCGGAGCCGCTCGACGACCCCCCTGGCCGCGGCTTCCGGGGACCGGCCGACGGTCCGGCGCCGGCCTGGAGGCTCGTGGCGCGTCTCGGGGCGAGCGCCGGGTTGCAGCACGGCCGGGTAGCGCTGGTCCTCCAGCGCTGCGTGCACCACGTGGGCCGGGTAGCGGGAGACGAGGGTGGTCAGGTCCGGACGCTCCCACGCCAGCTGGCGCAGCTCGGCGTCCACGCCGATGAGGTCGAGCTGGTCGGCGGTGCCGCGGACGACGGTGCCGACACCGTCGCCCTGCCGGTCGACGACGATGCTGCCGTCCCGGGCGGCGACCTGGTCGACGAGGTACGCCAGCGGCTGTGGGACACCGGTCAGTCCGATGCGTCCGAAGAGGTCGACGACCTGCTGCCGGGAGCTGCCCGACCGGAGCGCTCGGCGGAGCGAGTCCTCCGAGACGCGGTACCGCGCCGCGAGCCCCGGCGCCTCGAGGTCGGCGACGGTGCGGAGTTCGGCGTCGTCCACCGGCGCGAGCGGTCCCGGCGCGATGATCGTCAGGTCGTGCTGGAGGTACACCCCCTCGACCGTGGCGGGCAGGTCGGCCTCGGCTGTACGCTCGGCCGCTGCCCGGTCGTCGCCGAGCAGGACGCGCCCGGTGTCCGTCACGACGCCGTCGACCGTCACGCCCAGCGCAGCGGCCGTGCCGGCGACGTCGAGCAGGACGGCGTCGAGCCACCGCGCGCCGGCCGGGTAGGCCCAGCGGCCGAGGGACACCAGGTCGCGCCAGTCGCCGTCCGCCACCGCGATGACCTCGCCCACTGCGGGGTCGAGCCCCTCGTGCCAGCGCGCGACGAGCCCGGCCCAGCGACCCGCCCAGGACGTCGTCAACCAGCCCAGCCCGTCGTCGGTCAGGGACCAGGCGCCGTCGGCGGTGCTGGTGAAGCGGATGCGTTCGAGCAGCTCGAGCCGTCCGGGGACGACGTCCGGGTCGGCGCCGGAACGCTCGGCGAGGGCACGCGCGAGCGGTGAGCCGATGCCGCCCTTGACGAGTTCACGGACTCCGCCGTCGTCGACCGCGCGGAGGAGTTCCGCGAGCATCGTCATCGTGGCGAACGCGTGCTCCGCGCCGGTGGTGCGCGCGGTGGTGGACCCGGCCGTCTCCGTGCCGGAGCCCGCGGGGCGGACGGGCACTGGGCCTCCCATCAGACCCACGAGATCGGGGTGGGCGGCCACGCGTGCCGCGACCGCGTCGTCGACCCTGCCGTCCTCGGCTGCCAGGGCGAGTGCGATCGCCGGGGCCAGGTCGGGACCGGCCGCGCCGTCGCGGAGTGCGACGAGGGTGCGTCGGGGGAGTCGTTCGACGGCGGCGTCGACCGCGGCGTCGGCGCGGAACGCCTCCGCGAGGTCGAAGAAGTCCGTGACGCTCTGCGGGCCGGTCTCGCCGAGGACCGCGGTCGGGAGCTCGCGCGCGACGATGAGCCGTTCGAGGTCGTCGTCCGGCATCGCCCGCAACCGGGCGGCCAGGTCGGCGGTGGTCGTCATCGTCCTCTGCCGGCGTCCGGAGCGGACGTCAGCGGGCTTCCCGGTTCGCTCGGGCCTTGCGGGTCCAGGTGACCCCCAGCAGGACGAGGATCAGCACGAGCGCGATCGGCGGTCCGACGTAGAGGATGCCCAGGACGACGGGCCAGATGCCCGTGCCGGGGATGGTGCCGAGCGTCAGCCAACCGATGATCATGGCGGCGAAGCACAGGATCGTGAAGAGGATGATGCCGCCCACCATGAACGCGAGGGCGCGTTCGGTACGATTGAACGTCGCCGGGGGTTCAGCGGAGTTCCGCGTGTCCCCGGGGGATCGGGTCGGCTTGGCCATCGACCCAGGATATCCGTACCACGGCCGCAGACCTATCGAGGAGTCCACGCATGCCCACCGGCAAGGTCAAGTTCTACGACGACCAGAAGGGTTTCGGGTTCATCACCGGCGACGATGGCGACCAGGTCTTCCTGCACGCCTCGTCGCTCCCGGACGGCGTGACCACCGTGAAGAACGGCACACGGCTCGAGTACGGCGTCGTGCAGGGCAAGCGCGGCTCGCAGGCGCTCTCCGTGCACCTGCTCGACCCGCAGCCGTCGCTGGCGAAGATGTCGCGCCGCTCGGCGGACGACATGGCCGTCATCGTGGAGGACCTCGTGAAGGAACTCGACCGGATCAGCGGAGACCTCCGCCACGGCCGCTACCCGAAGAACGGCACACGCCTCGCCGCGATCCTGCGGCACGTCGCAGACCAATTGGACGCATGACCATGACCGACCAGACCGAGCCCCACGAGCTCCCGGCTCCACCCGAGCTGCCAGCGCCCCCAGAGGTCCCCGAGCTCCGCGCGCTCGCCCGCACGGCCCTCCTCGAGGTGACCGCCGAGTCGACCGTCGGCGGCGCTGCCGGGACCACGGACGAGGGCGACGGCGTCGTCTCGTACCTGTTCGCCAACCGGATGCCCGGGTACCCGGGGTGGCGCTGGACCGTCAGCATCGCCCAGGTCGAGGGCGACGAACCCACCGTGCTCGAGGTCGAGCTGATGCCCGGCGACGGGGCGCTCCTGGCGCCGGACTGGGTGCCGTGGTCCGAGCGGCTCGCCGAGTACCGCGCGGCGCAGGACGGGCACGACGAGGAGTCCGACGACGCTGCTGACGAGGACGAGGACGAGGACGAGGACGACTCGGACGAAGAGTCCGACGACTACGACGAATCGGACGATGACGAGTCGGACGACGACGAGTCGGACGACGACGACTTCGACGACGACGAGGACGACCTCGCCGAGTCGGACGACGACGAGATCGAGGGCGTGGACGTCGACGAACTCGACGACACCCCGCCGTCCCGCTGAGACGCCCCCGCAACGACGAAACGCCGCCGGATCCGGCGGCGTTTCGTGTGTTCGGAAGTGTCTCGACGACGGGCGTCAGCCCTTCAGTGCGCCGACCACGTGGGTGATCGCCCCGACGAGCTTCTGCACGTCGTCGGGGTCGATCGCCGTGAAGGTCGCGACGCGGAGCTGGTTCCGCCCGAGCTTCCGGTACGGCTCGGTGTCGACGATGCCGTTCGCCCGCAGGGTCGCGGCGACGGCCTTCGCGTCGATGGAGTCGTCGAGGTCGATCGTGGCGACGACCTGCGACCGGTGATCGGGGTCCGTCACGAACGGCGTCGCGAAGTCGACCGACTCGGCCCAGTCGTAGAGGATCGACGACGACGTCTTGGTGCGGGTGTCCGCCCACGCCAGCCCGCCGGACTCGTTGATCCACTTGACCTGGTCGTCGAGGAGCAGCAGGGTCGAGATCGCCGGGGTGTTCAGCGTCTGGTCCAGGCGGGAGTTGTCCACGGCGTTCTTGAGGGACAGGAACTCCGGGATGTACCGGCCGGACGCGGCGATCCGCTCCACGCGCTCGATCGCGGCGGGGGAGAACAGCGCGAGCCACAGCCCGCCGTCGGATGCGAAGTTCTTCTGCGGCGCGAAGTAGTACACGTCCGTCGCGCTGACGTCGAACGCCGCACCGCCGGCGGCGCTCGTGGCGTCGACGACGGTCAGGGCGCCGGGGTCGCCGGCTGCGCGGACGACGGGGGCCATGACACCGGTCGAGGTCTCGTTGTGCGGGTACGCGTAGACGTCGACGCCCTCGACGATCTCGAGCGCGGCGAGCGAGCCACCAGGAGCCTCGACCACGTGCGGCGCATCGAGCCACGGCGCACCGGCGGCCTTGGCGAACTTCGAGCCGAACTCGCCGAACGACAGGTTCTCGGCGCGCTGCTCGATCAGGCCGAACGCGGCGGCGTCCCAGAACGCGGTCGATCCGCCGTTGCCGAGGACGACCTCGTAGCCCTCGGGGAGGTCGAACAGGTCGGCGAGGCCCTGGCGGACGGAGCCGACGAGGTCCTTGACGGGCTTCTGGCGGTGGGACGTGCCGAGGATCGTCGCCCCACGGGTCACGAGGGACTCGAGCTGCGCTCCGCGGATCTTGGACGGGCCGCATCCGAAGCGGCCGTCGGTGGGGAGGAATTCGGCGGGGATGACGATGTCTGCCATGGACCGATCCTACCGAGGTGGTATCCCATCGGAGTTCTTGAGTCGTGCAAGTGTTGGTCATTCCATGTCAGCCCGAGCAAGTAGGGTGGGCTGCGCTGGGCCCAGTACAGGAGAGGCGGACCGTGACCGATCTCGTCGACACCACGGAGATGTACCTCCGGACGATCCTCGACCTCGAAGAAGAGGGGATCGTCCCGCTGCGTGCGCGCATCTCCGAACGCCTCGGGCACTCCGGACCGACCGTCTCGCAGACGATCGCGCGGATGGAACGTGACGGCCTCGTCGTCGTCTCCGGCGACCGGCACCTCGAACTCACCGACGAGGGGCGCTCCCGAGCGACCCACGTCATGCGCAAGCACCGTCTCGCGGAGCGCCTGCTCTCCGACGTCATCGGACTCGACTGGGCGTTCGTCCACGACGAGGCCTGCCGCTGGGAGCACGTCATGAGCGAACAGGTGGAGATCCGCCTGCTCGAGATGCTCGGCAACCCGACCGAGTCGCCCTACGGCAACCCGATCCCCGGTCTCGCCGAGATCGGTGGCCCGGACGCCGGCGGTTTCCTCGACGGCGTCCGCAACATCGTCGCCGCGACCGAGGGCACCGACGCCGTCGCGACCGGTGTGATCCGTCGTCTGGGCGAGCCCGTCCAGTTCGAGCCGGAACTCCTGCACCAGCTGCGCTCGGCCGGCGTGATGCCCGGTCGACTCGCGAGTGTGCAGCGTGCGGGAGCGTACGTCGCGGTGCGTGTCGACGGCGAGGACGCCGGGATCGAGCTCCCGGCAGAGGTTGCGCAGCACGTCTACATCGACGCCGCGTAGCCCGTCGGGGTACGTCAGCGGGGGACATCCGCCAGGAGCCTCCCGCGAATTGGGGTGGAGCGAAAATCCCGCCTCTGATCAGGACTTCTTTACCATTCCGTTACAAACCGGCGTTTTCGTCTCGACAAGGTAACGGTGCGCCCGTACACTCGACGAGTCCCCGGGCTGACAGCGACCCGGGAACCCGTGGCAGGACGTCTCGAACCCGTCTCCTGCCTCGATCGGAAACGATGACGAACGGATGGGGTTGCGCACGCACGACGGCCAGCACGGACCACGGCCGGTCGGGCGGGTGATGACGAGACGCCGGAGACCCCACACCTTGACGCAGACCGGTTCCGCCGCGGACGTGACGCCCGCGAACCCGACGAACTCGACTGACGACGCAGTTGCCCCGCTCACCCGGCGGGCCGCTCGCGAAGCCGAGGCCAAGACCTCCCGACGCTCCAGCCCGACCCGTGCGATGCGCGCGACCGGCACCCACGCGCCCAAGCCCGTCGCGACGCGCGCCGCCGCTCCGAGTGACAAGCCGTCCTCGAGCTCGCGCAAGCGCAAGTTCATGGCCCCGATCGTGCTGACGGTCGCCGCCGGCATGTTCGGCACGATGGCCGTCCCCGCCGCCTTCGCCACGACGCAGCAGTCCGGTGCCTCCGACACCGCGACCGCGCAGCAGGCGATCCGCACGACCCAGAGCCAGCAGCTGTCCGTCTCCGACGCCGCCGCGCTCGCCGACACCAGCCGCGACGGCTACTCGGCCACGTCTTCCGCGACCCTCGCGTCCGAGAAGCACGCGGCCGAGGTCGCCGCCGCCCGCGCCGCGACCGCGAAGCAGTACGCGTCGTACACCGGCCCGTCCGCGCAGGACTACCTCGCGAAGTCCAGTACCGCCGCCACGACCACGACCGCTCCGGCCGCGAACACCCCGTTCTCGCTGCCGGCCGTCGTCGCCACCGCGAAGCAGTACATCGGCACCCCGTACGTCTTCGGCGGCGCGGACCCGTCCGGGTTCGACTGCTCGGGCTACGTCATGTTCGTGTACGCCCAGTACGGCATCAACCTCGCGCACTCCGTGCCGCTGCAGGACCAGGCCGGCACCACGATCCCCGAGTCCGAGGCGCAGCCCGGCGACGTCGTCATCTTCAACAACGAGGCGCACGACGGCTTCTACATGGGCAACGGCATGATCATGGACGCCCCGAAGCCCGGTGGCTCGGTGTCGATCCGTCCGATCTGGACGAGCGACTACCACATCGTCCGGATGGGCGTCTGACCCGCCCGCGTGGCCTGACGCGAACCTGAACAACCGGAGAACCGGCCCAGCACTCCTCGTGCTGGGCCGGTTTCTGGGTTAACCTGGCGACATCGGCCCGACACGGCCCGAACAGGAGACCCCATGTCAACGTCACGCACGACCCGCACCATGGGTCGGCGCGCGCACGTCGACATATGGTCGACCACGACCTGCGTGCACCTGCACGCCCCAGCGTGATGGAGAGCACTGCCCTGCGGGGTGGTGCTCTTCTTCGTTCCGGGACCGGGTTCGCGGTCACCCGTTCGTCATCGTCCGGTCCGGTGCCCCGCACCGCCTGGAAGCCGTCCAGGCACGTCGGAAGGGAACCCATGCGCACTCTCGTCCTCAACGCCGGTTACGAGCCCCTCGCGGTCATCTCGTTCCGGCGGGCCCTCGTGCTGGTCATGAACCAGAAGGCCGCCATCGTCGCCGCCGACGTCGAACACCCCGTCACCGGGTCGACGTCGAGCTTCGACCGTCCGTCCGTCATCATCCTCACGAGGTACGTGCGCATCCCGCACTCGAGACTCGTGCCGGTGTCCCGACGCGGTGTGCTCCGCCGGGACGCCAACCGGTGCGCGTACTGCGACCGGCACGCGACCACGATCGATCACGTGCAGCCGAAGTCGCGCGGGGGCGAGGACTCGTGGGAGAACCTCGTCGCGTGCTGCCTGGCGTGCAACAACGCCAAGGGCGACCGCACCCCGCGGGAGATGGGCTGGCACCTGCGGTTCCGCCCGAAGGCGCCGCACGGTTCGAGCTGGGTCGTGCGCGGCGTCGAGCGTCCGCAGGCCGAGTGGGACGAGTTCCTCATCGCCGCGTAGCGGCGGCACGCACCACGGAACGGACACCGCACCGCGCAGTCGCGTGGTGCGGTGTCCGTTTCCCGGTTCCGGACGGGAGGCTCGTGGCGGGGCCGCCACGAGCCTCCCGTCCGTCGTCGTCACCGGCGTGCGCTCGGCGTCAGGTCCGCGATCAGCGTCCGGACACGGTCGCGGATGTCGTCGCGGATCGGGCGGACGGCGTCGAGTGGGAGCCCGGCGGGGTCCGTGAGCGCCCAGTCCTCGTACCGCTTGCCCGGGAACACCGGGCACGCGTCGCCGCAGCCCATCGTGATCACGACGTCCGCCTGCCGGACGGCGTCCGTGGTGAGGATCCTCGGTGCTTCACCGAGGATGTCGACGCCGTCCTCGGCCATCGCGTCGACGGCGACCTGGTTGATGCGATCGGCGGGCTCGGAGCCGGCGGAGAAGACGTCGACCCGGTCGCCGGCGAGGTGCCGGAGGTAGCCGGCGGCCATCTGGGAGCGGCCGGCGTTGTGGACACAGACGAAGAGCACAGCGGGCCTCGGCGTGGTCATCCGCCCATCCTGCACGGTTGTCGGAGGGGATGCGTAGCGTCGGGCCATGACCGAGATGCGGATCGACGACGACACCGTCACGGACCTCCGTGCGCGACTGCGGGCGACGCGCTGGCCCGACGCACCCGGTGTGCAGGGGTGGTCGCTCGGCGTCGACGTCGCCGAACTGCGCGAGCTCGTCGAGTACTGGGCGGACGGGTTCGACTTCGACGCCCATCGCGACGCTCTCGCCGCGCTCCCGAGCCGCACCGTCGAGATCGACGGGATCGGCATCAACGTCCTGCACGCCGGGGACGGCGGCACGCCCCTGCTGCTCGCGCACGGCTGGCCGGACTCGACCTGGCGGTACCGGAAGGTCCTGCCGCTGCTCGTCGACGCGGGGTTCGACGTCGTCGTGCCGGACATGCCCGGGTACGGCTTCTCGGACGCGCCGCCGACGCCGATCGACGCGCGGGCGGTCGCGGGGCTCTGGGCGACGCTCATGACCGAGCTCGGGTACGACCGGTTCGCGGTCGCCGGTGGGGACATCGGCACGCACGTCGCCCGGTACCTCGCGCTCGACCACCAGGACCGCGTGGTCGCCGTGCACCGCATCGACGGCGGGTTGCCGTGGCCCGGCATCGACGTCGGCGGTCTCTCGCCCGCCGAGCGCGACTTCGTGGCGGCGACGTTCCGGTGGCGGGACACCGAGGGCGCGTACGCGTCGATGCACCGGACGAAGCCGCAGACCGCGGCGGTCGGGTTGAACGACTCACCAGCGGGGCTCGCCGCGTGGATCGTCGAGAAGCTCCGGTCGTGGAGCGACTGCGACGGCGACCTGTGGTCGGTGTACACGCGGGACGAGGTGCTCCAGCTCGTCACCGAGTACTGGGCGACGGGCACGATCGGCTCCGCCATGCGGATGTACCACGAGAACGCGGCGATCCCGCCCGAGCAGTCCGCACGCCGGGTGGAGGCACCGTCCGGGTTCACGCTCTACCCGGGCGACCTCGTCCGTGCGCCGAGGGAATGGCTCGAGCGGACGACGAACCTCGTGTACCTGTCGGAACCCGAGCGCGGCGGGCACTTCGCCCCGTTCGAGCAGCCGGAGTCGTACGCGGCCGAGCTCGTCGCGTTCCTGGAGCCGTTCCGGGACTAGGTGCCCGCCGGTCCCGCTAGAGTGGACGGGCCGGCCTCTGTAGCTCAATGGAAGAGCAGTTCCGTCCTAAGGAAAGGGTTGGGGGTTCGAGTCCCTCCAGGGGCACCAAGCCTCACGCGTCGCCGTGGTTGTCCGGTCCCATTCGGGCAGCGTCCCAGGCGAGTCCCGCGGCATCGATCCGCGCCATGTGGCGTTCCGCCCAGTCCCGTAGGGCGGCGATCGGCTCGGTGAGTGACTGGCCGAGCGCCGTGAGCCGGTAGTGGACCTTCGGCGGTGTGGTCGGTTCGACGCGTCGCTCGACCAACGAGTCGCGTTCGAGGCTCCTGAGCGTCTGCGCGAGCATCTTCTGCGAGATCCCGGGCATGCGACGCTTCAGCTCGGCAAAGCGGACCTCACCGGGATGCTCGTCGCCGAGCACCTTCACCGCCATGGACGTCCACTTGCCGCCGAGCCGGTCCAGGAGCTGCCGGGTCGGGCAGGCCGGATCGAAGAGGTCACCTCGACGCAGGGGCGAGCGGGCGGTCACCTGCTGGTGACCGTGTTTCGCCGAAGTGCCGTCTTTCCCGTGCATGGGCGGTCTCCTACCATCATGTGGTCACCAATGGTAACCACAGGGAGCGCCATGACCAGCAGCCCATCGACCGTCGAGACCCAGGTCGCGACGAACGGCACCCGACTCAACGTCGCGATCGTCGGTACCGGGTCTCCTGTGCTCCTGATGCACGGTTTCCCGCACACCTGGCGGGTCTGGAGCGACGTGATCCCCGTGCTGTCCCGATCGCACCGGGTCATCGCCCCCGACCTCCGCGGCCTCGGCGGGAGCGACCGCGAACGTGCGGGTTACGACGCTCGGAACCTGGCGGCCGACATGGCTGGGCTCCTCGACGCCATGGACGCGCCCACTGCGGCTGTCGTCGCGATCGATGCCGGCGCACCACCGGCGTTCATGCTCGCACTCGAACATCCGCACCGGGTGTCACGGCTCGTCCTGATGGAGTCGACCATCGGGCTGCTGCCCGGTGCCGAGGGGTTCTTCCGGAACGGTGCGCCGTGGTGGTTCGGGTTCCATGCGGTTCCCGGCCTCGCCGAGACCGTCATCGAAGGCCACGAAGCCGAGTACCTCGACTTCTTCCTCCGCGCCGGCACAGCGGATCAGTCGGGCGTGGCTGCGACCATCCGCGACGCATTCGTCCGCGCGTACAGCGGGCGGGAGGCGCTCCGCTGCGGGCTCGAGTACTACCGCGCGATGCCTCGGAATGCCGAGCAGATCGCCGAGGCGAGCCGTCGGCTGCGGTTGCGCGTCCCGACGCTGGCCATCGGCGCACAGGTGGTCGGCGACGCCACCGCGCGGCAGCTGCAGTCGATCACGGACCACCTCGGAAGCGTCTCGATCCCGACGAGCGGGCACATCGTTCCCCTGGACAGGCCGCGCGAGCTCCTCGATCAGCTCGTGCCGTTCCTCGGTGGCACACCCGCTGGGACCTGACGCCTGTCGGTCGGCCGCCGTTCACGCCGTGTTGCTATACCGGTGGGAGCCGCGCACCCGATCCCGCGCCGGCAGAGGAGGACGCCGTGCTGGATGCCGCCCCCATCGGGGACCTGCGCGAGTACATCGAGGACCTGCGGACCCGCGGGTACACGGTCGACAACGCCCACACGCCCGACCCGGAGCTGATCGATCCGCAGGGCAACCCGATCTACACATGGAAAGAGGACTACCCGTACGACGAGCGGATGAGCCGCGACGAGTACGAGTTCGAGAAGTACCGCCTGCAGGTCGAGCTGCTGAAGTTCCAGTACTGGCTCGAGGACAACGGCCGCCGCGCGATCATCCTCTTCGAGGGCCGGGACGCGGCCGGCAAGGGCGGCACGATCAAGCGGTTCACCGAGCACCTCAACCCCAGGACGTCCCGCGTCGTCGCGCTGTCGAAGCCGACCGAGCGCGAGCAGGGCCAGTGGTACTTCCAGCGCTACGTCGAGTACCTGCCGAGCGCCGGGGAGATCGTGATGTTCGACCGCTCCTGGTACAACCGCGCCGGGGTCGAGCGTGTGATGGGCTACTGCTCGGACGAGGAGTACGAGACGTTCATGGCGCAGGCGCCGTCGTTCGAGCGGATGCTCGTCGACTCGGGCATCCACGTCACGAAGTTCTGGTTCTCGGTGACCCGGAAGGAGCAGCGCACCCGGTTCGCCATCCGGCAGCTGGACCCGGTTCGCCGGTGGAAGCTCTCGCCGAACGACGTCGCGTCGCTCCGCGTGTGGGACGACTACACGGCGGCGAAGGAAGAGATGTTCCGCCGCACCGACAAGCGGTACGCGCCGTGGACGATCGTCCGGTCGAACGACAAGAAGCGTGCCCGCGTGAACGCGATGCGGTACTTCCTCGCGCAGTTCGACTACGAGGACAAGGACCCGTCGGTCGCGCTACCGCCCGATCCGCTGCTGGTGATGCGCGGCAAGGCGCTCCAGATGGAGGAGTGAGCAGCAGACGGACGGGAGGCTCGTGGCGGCGCCGCCACGAGCCTCCCGTCCGTCACCTGGCTCAGCGGGTCGGCACCACCACGGCGCGGCCACGCACCTTGCCGGCGTGCAGGCGGTCGTACGCCTCCGTCGCCTGGTCCATCGAGTACTCCTCGACGTGGATGGAGATCGCGCCCTTCTTGGCGAGCTCGATGACCTCCATGAGCTCGGTGCGGGACCCCCAGTTGATCGCCCGCGCGTTGACGTCGAGCGGCACGGTGGTCTGCCCGACCGGGACGGCGCCCGTCGCGACACCGACGACGACGATGTCCCCGGCGACGCGGATCATGCCCGCGGCGAGGTCGGCGGTCGGCTGGATGCCCACGAAGTCGAACACGACGTCGGCACCGAGGCCGCGCGTGATGCCCTTGACGCTCTCGATCGCGTCGGGGTTCGACAGGAAGGTGTGGTCGGCGCCGACCGACTCGGCGAACGACAGCTTGTCGTCGTCGACGTCGAGCACCACGACGGTCGACTGGGTCAGCGCCTTGAGGAGCTGGATCGCGACGTGACCGAGCCCACCGGAGCCGATGACGACGGCGGTGGTGCCGGGGGTCAGACGGGGGAGCGCGGACTTCACGGCGCGGTACGGGGTGAGCGCCGCGTCGGTCAGCGAGACGTTCGCGACCGGGTCGAGATCGCCGATCGGCACGAGGTGGCGGGCGTCGTCGACGATCATGTACTCGGCCATGCCGCCGTCGCTGAAGATCCCGGGTGCGCGCATGCCGTGCTCGCAGTTCTGCTCCTCGCCCGATGCGCACGCGTAGCAGCGGCCGCAGCCCCACGGCCCGTAGACCAGGACGGACTCGCCGACCTCGACGCCGTGCACGCCCTCGCCGATCGCCTCGACGACGCCGGCGACCTCGTGGCCGAGCGTCAGCGGGACGGGCTTGAACCAGTAGTCCTCGGCGGACGTGCCCATGATGAACTCGTCCGAGTGGCAGGCCCCGGCGGCGGTGACGCGGAGCAGGACCTCCGACGCGCCAGGGACGGGCTTCGGGATGTCGACGAGCTCCGGACGGGAGCCGATGGTGCGGTACTGGAGAGCCTTCATGGCGGCAGGATACGCCTGTTACACAACAGGTGTCGTCCACCCGTGCTGAACGCTCAGGTCGTGGCTGCGAGCGTTCACGCCGGGCGGTGGCAGGATGATCGCTGGCCGCTTCCCTGGCGACTGGATTGTGGAGAGATCGAGCGTGACGGACACCCACTCCGCGGCTCCTGTCGGCGAGGACGCCGCACATGGTCAGGACACCGCACCCGGCGACGACGCCGTCACCGGACACGGCGGCCCCAAGGGCATGACGGCCCTGGCGCTCGCCGCGCTCGGGGTCGTCTTCGGCGACATCGGAACCAGCCCGCTGTACTCGCTGCGGACCGTGTTCACGATCGACGGCGGGATCGTGAAGCCGATCCCCGAGGACGTCTACGGCGTGATCTCGATGATGTTCTGGAGCATCACGATCATCGTGTCGATCAAGTACGTCCTCGTGCTCATGCGCGCGGACAACAACGGCGAGGGCGGCGTGATGGCGCTCGCCGCGCTGGCCCGTCGCCTGTACGCCAAGCGCCGCGGCGGCTCGACGATCTTCCTCATCGTGGGGATCGTCGGGGTCTCGCTCTTCTACGGGGACTCCGTGATCACCCCGGCGGTCTCCGTGCTGTCCGCGGTCGAGGGCCTCGGCACCGCGGCGCCGGCGGTCGGGCACCTCATCGTGCCGATCGCGGCGGTCATCCTCGTGATCCTGTTCTTCGTGCAGCGGTTCGGTACCGGCAAGGTCGGGACGCTGTTCGGTCCGGTGATGTTGCTCTGGTTCGTCGTGATCGCGGTGGCCGGCCTCCCGATGATCGTCCAGCACCCCGGCGTGCTGCAGGGGCTGTCCCCGACGTGGGCGATCGCGTTCGTCTTCGCGCACCCGTTCATCTCGTTCGTCGCGATGGGCGCCGTCGTCCTGGTGATCACCGGTGCCGAGGCCCTCTACGCGGACATGGGGCACTTCGGCCGGGTGCCGATCCGCCGCGCGTGGTTCTTCGTGGTGTTCCCCGCGCTGGTCCTCAACTACCTCGGCCAGGCGGCGCTCGTGCTCGAGCACCCGGAGGCGACGAAGGACCCGTTCTTCCTGCTCTTCCCGAACTGGGCGCAGCTCCCGGTCGTGGTGCTCGCGACGGCCGCGACGGTCATCGCCAGTCAGGCGGTCATCTCCGGGGCGTTCTCGCTCACCCGGCAGGCGGTGCAGCTCGGCCTGCTGCCGCCGCTGACGATCCGCCAGACCTCGAAGGAGGAGGGCGGTCAGATCTACCTGCCGGCGGTGAACCTGCTGCTCTTCATCGGCGTGATGGCGATCATGCTCGCGTTCCGGTCGTCGGCGAGCCTGGCGACGGCCTACGGGGTCTCGGTGACCGGGGCGCTCGTCACGGACACGCTCCTGCTGCTCCTCGTGGTGAAGCCGCTCTGGCACTGGGCGACGTGGAAGCTCGTCGTCGCCGCGGTCGTGTTCGGCGGACTGGAGCTGACGTTCCTCGCCGGCAACCTGTCGAAGGTGATCCACGGCGGGTGGGTGCCGCTCCTCATCGCCCTCGCGGTGATCACGGTCATGACGACGTGGCGCCGGGGCCGGCAGCTCGTGCAGCAGGAGCGGCAGGAGCGCGAGGGATCCCTCGACGAGTTCATCGAGAAGATCAACACGAAGCACGTGCCGCGCGTCCGGGGCGTCGCGGTCTTCCCACACCCGAACAAGGACACGACGCCGCTGGCGCTCCGTGCGAACGTCGAGCACAACCACGTGGTGCACAAGCACGTCATCATCGTCTCCGTCATCACGGCGAACGTGCCGCACGTCCCGCACGCGAAGGCCTTCGTCCGCGACGACCTCGGCTACACCGACGACGGCATCGAGCACATCACCGTGAAGTTCGGGTTCTCCGACGACCAGGACCTGCCGCACGCCCTGCACGCGGCGTGCTTGTCCGAGGTGCTCGACCTCGACCCGGACGACATGGCCGAGGCGTCGTACTTCATCTCCCGCGGTGCACTGCGGCCGATGCGTGGCAACCGGGGCATGGTGTCCTGGCGGAAGAAGCTCTTCGTCGGGCTCGCCCACAACGCGGCGGACCCGGCAGCCCGCTTCGGGCTCCCGCCGCAGCGCACCGTGACGATGGGCAGCGACGTGGAGATCTGACGCGGGACGGCCTGCTCGGGCCGTCCTGCTCGGGCTGTCCTGCTCAGGCCGTCCGCGACGCCGCGAACGTCTCCGCAGCACTGACCGCGTTCCGCACCGCACGGGCGACGTCCGGCGACGTCGAGGCGGCTGGCCACGCGATCACGGTCGTCGCGAGCGCGGCGTCGAGCACCGGGACCGCGACGTGCTCCGGCCACTGCAGGGTGCGGCTCGACCGCGGGATGACGATGACGGTCCGGCCGAGGGCGACGAGCTGCGCGAGCTGGGCCTGCGAGCGGACCTCCGGACCCGGGCCGTCCGGGTAGGTGCCGTCGACGCGGGGCCACCGGGCGGCGGGCAGGTCCGGCAGGTCGCGCAGGTCGGCGGTGGAGAGCGCTGGCCGTGACGCCAGCGGGTGTGTCCTCGGCAGGATCGCGACCTGCTGCTCGGTCCGCAGGTCCTCGGCGTCGAAGCCGGTCAGGTCGTCGTACGTCCGGTGCATGAGCGCGATGTCCGCCGTGCCGTCGCGGAGGAACGCCGCCTGCTCGTGGACTTCGCCGAACACGACCTCGATCGGCAGGGCGTCCGGGTCCGCGTCCTGCACGTCGAGGAACGCCTGCAGGAGCTCGTGGTCGGCGCCCGCCTTGACCGCGAGCACGAGGCGGCGCGTCCGGCGTCCCGCCCGCTGGGCTCGCCGGCCGGCGGCGGCCACGGCCGCCAGCGCTGGTCCGGCATCGCCGAACAGGACCGTGCCGGCGGCCGTCAACGTGACGCCGCGGGGGTTCCGCTCGAAGAGCTCAGTCCCGATCCGCTGTTCGAGCTGCCGGATGGCGCGGGACAGCGGCGGCTGGGACATGCCGAGGCGCGCGGCGGCACGGCCGAAGTGCAGCTCCTCGGCCACGGTCACGAAGTACCGGAGTTCGCGCGTCTCGAGATCGTCCACGCCACGGAGCCTACGTCGCCCGATACCCGCCGGGCATCAGCAGACACCCAACGGGTCTTGGACGGGTGCGTGGGTGCGGACCGAGGATCGGAGCATGACAACAGCAACGACCGCCCTGGTCACCGGGGCGAACAAGGGGATCGGCTTCGCGATCGCGGAATCGCTCGGGAGGCTCGGCCTGCGTGTCGTCGTCGGCGCACGGAACGAGACGGCCGGCTCGGACGCCGCGGCCCGGTTGGCCGCCGAGGGGATCGACGCGACGAGCGTGCGGATCGACGTCACGAGCGACGAGAGCGTCGCGGCTGCGGCACGCGAGCTCGAGGAACGGTTCGGCACGCTCGACGTGCTCGTCAACAACGCGGGGATCTCGGGGCCGTTCGACCCCGTCACGTGGGGGCAGGACCCGACGACGATGGACCTCGACGACCTCCGGACCGTCGTCGACACGAACGTGTACGGCGTGATCCGGGTGACGAACGCGATGCTGCCGATGCTCCGTCGATCGGAGCACCCGAGGATCGTGAACACGTCGAGCAGCATGGGCTCGCTCGAGCGGCAGCCGGGTCCGGTGATGGGCGTGTACTCGTCGTCGAAGACGTTCCTCAACGGCATCACGGTGCAGTACGCGCGGGCGTTCGAGGACACCCCGGTCATCGTGAACGCCGCGTGCCCAGGGCTCGTCGCGACCGACTTCAACGGGTTCGCCGGCGACCGGACGCCCGAGCAGGGTGCCGCGACGGCCGTCCGGCTCGCGACCCTGCCGGACGACGGTCCCCGTGGCGGGTTCTTCGACGACGGCGGTGTCGTCCCCTGGTGACGCGCTAGTCCGCCGTCGGGCGGTGCAGGGTGGCGACCGAGTCGTGCAGCGGCTCCGTCGCCCACCGTGCGCCGAACGTCCGCTCCCCGGGGTCCAGCCGCAGCCACAGCAGGTGTGGGGTGTCGACGAACCGCACGGCGACCAGCACACGTCCGTCGTCGTCGGTGGCGGCGCTCGCCGCGGTCGAACCGTCGACGGCCCAATCGCCCTCGCCGAGGACGGCGTGCACGGCGGAGCCGTCCTGGTGCAGCGTGACCACCCACCGCTCGCCGTCCTGCTCGAGCACCACCGACTCCAGGCCGGGGACCCCGGAACGGGACGCGCGTGCGTACGTGCCACGAGCCTCCAGACCGAGCCGTCCGCCGCGCACCGGAGGCAACGCGAGCGCGGACAGGTCGACGGTGGCCGCCGAGCCGTCGCGGTCGATCGCGGGAAGTAGGTGCTCCCAGACCGCGTCGAGGACCGCCTGCATGTCGCTGCTCTGACCGGTCATCGCGACGACGACGTCGTGCTCCGGCAGCACGACGCAGAACTGGCCGTACGCGCCGTCGCCGCGGAAGCCGTGCCGGGCCATCCAGAACTGGTAGCCGTAGCCCTGGCTCCAGTCCGGGTTCTCCTCGTCCGGGTTGGCGACCTGTGTTCGGGTCGCCGCCTCGACCCAGTCCTCGTCGAGGATCCGCTCGCCGTCCCACACGCCGCGCTGCAGGTACAGCTGACCGAGCTTCGCGATCGACTCCGTCGTCGCGTAGCAGCCGCTGAAGCCGAGCTCCTTGCCGTGCTCGTCGTGCTTCCAGGACACCTGCTCGATGCCGAGCGGGGCGAACAGACGCGGTCGCAGGTACTCCACGAGGGAGGTACCGCTCGCGCGGCGGACGATCTCTGCGAGCGTGTACGTGCAGGGCTGGTTGTAGGCGAAGACGGTGCCGGGGTCCTCGTCGGGCGGGAGCAGGAGGAAGCCGCGGATGATGTTCGTCGGGTCGATCGCACGAGCCCGGTCGAGGGTCTCCTCGCGGTGGCCGCTCGACATCGCCAGGATGTTCCGCAGCGTCATGGACCGGCTGCGGGCGTCGGTGACCTCGGCGTCCAGCTCGGGGAAGTGGCTGATCACGGTGCTGTCCAGGTCGAGGATGCCCTCGCGGCTCGCGATGCCGACGGCCGCCGCGGTGAAGCTCTTGCTCAGGGAGTACAGCAGGTGCGGCCGGTCGGCGGAGTACGGGGTCCACCACCCCTCGGCGGCGACCTGTCCGTGCCGCAGCACCATGAGGCTGTGCGGCTCGACGTCGGGCGCTGCCTCCAGCGCACGGACGAGGGCGTCGATGCCGGAGGCGTCGATGCCGAGGGTGGACGGGGTGCTGCGCGGGAACGTCGTCGTCACGACCCTGAGCGTATCCACCGACACCCTGACATCATCGGGGGAGCGTTCGACCGCCGATCGCGCCGCACGTCAGCGACGTCACCGACAAGGACCACCATGCCCCTCTTCCGATCGTCAGCACCCGAGCCCGTCGAAGCGGTGGCCGGCCCCAGGAAGGCGTGGTCGGACTCGTTCGGCCGGCTCGCGACGCGCTGCCTGCAAGCGATCATCGTGCTCGTCATCGTCGCCGGGATCGTCTTCGCCGCGAGCACGCTCAGCGTCGTCACGATCCCGGTGCTGATCGCGCTCATCATCGCGTCGGCGATGCACCCCGTCGTGTCCTGGCTCCGGAAGCACCGGGTGCCGTCGGTCCTCGCGACGCTGGCGGTGCTCCTCGGGGTGCTCGTCGTGCTCGGGCTCCTCGGCTGGCTCATCGTCGTCGCCGTCGAGAACCAGTGGTCCGACCTGCAGGACTCCGCCGTGGACGGCTTCAAGCAGCTGCAGGGGTGGGTGACGTCGCTGCCGATCTCGATCTCGGACTCGCAGATCCAGGACGCCACGAAGACCGTCACCGACTTCATCACCAGCGCCCAGTTCGGCTCCGGAGCGCTCGCCGGGGCGTCCGCGACCGCGAACTTCCTCACCGGGCTCGTCCTGATGATCGTCGTGCTCTTCTTCTTCCTGAAGGACGGCCCGCGCATCTGGGAGTTCCTGCTCCGTCCGTTCTCCGGGTCCGGCTACGCGCGCGCCCGTCGCGTCGGGGACCGTGTCGTGTCGACGCTCGGCGGCTACGTCCGCGGGACGGCGGCCGTGGCGGCCGTCGACGCCATCGGCATCGGGGTCGGCATCGCGATCGTCGGCGTCCCGCTCGCGCTGCCCCTGGCGGTCGTCGTCTTCATCACCGCCTTCATCCCGATCGTCGGTGCCACCGCTGCCGGGATCCTCGCCGCGCTCGTCGCCCTGGTCGCGCTCGGGCCGGTGCAGGCCCTCGTCGTGGTCGGCATCGTGGTCCTCGTGAACCAGCTCGAGGGCAACTTCCTGCAGCCGGTGCTGATGGGCCGGACGCTCAAGCTGCACGGCCTCGTGATCCTGGTCGGCCTGACCGCCGGGACCGTGCTCGCCGGCATCACCGGCGCCGTGATGTCCGTGCCGCTCCTCGCCGCGGCGTGGGGCGCCGTGCAGGTCTGGGACGGCCCGGACCAGCCCGCTCGGATGTGGCGGCAGAAGCGGCCGGAGGACGTGGCCGTGAAGGCGCGCGCCCAACGGTGAATACTGGGCACGTGCGTGAACTCCAAGCCGCCATCGCCGCGGCCCTCGACGTCCAGCCGACCATCGACCCGGCCGAGGAGGTGTCGCGTCGCGTCGGCTTCCTGCGCGACTACCTGACGACGACCGGCGCGAAGGGCCTCGTCCTCGCGATCAGCGGCGGGCAGGACTCGACCCTCGCCGGTCGTCTGTGCCAGCTCGCGGTCGAGTCGCTCCGCGCCGAGGGGCACGACGTGTCCTTCACCACGGTGCGCATGCCGTACCGCGTGCAGGCGGACGAGGACGACGCCCAGCTCGCGCTGCAGTTCATCGCCGCGGAACCGGGCATCACCGTGAACATCGAGCACGGTGTCGACGGGGTCGTCCAGGACACGACCGGCGCCGGCGTCGAGCTCAGCGACTTCGTGAAGGGCAACGTGAAGGCCCGGATGCGCATGGTGGCCCAGTACGCGGTCGCCGGGCAGCGCGGGCTCATCGTCGTCGGGACCGACCACGCGGCAGAGGCCGTGACCGGCTTCTTCACGAAGTACGGCGACGGCGGCGTCGACATCACGCCGCTGACCGGGCTGACGAAGAGCCAGGGGCGGCAGCTCCTCGAGCACCTCGGCGCCCCGGCCCGGCTGTACGAGAAGGCGCCGACCGCCGACCTGCTCGACGACCTCCCCGGACAGACGGACGAGGCGAACCTGGGCATGAGCTACGCCGAGATCGACGCGTACCTGCAGGGGCACGACGTCCCGGTCGAGGTCGCCGAGGCGATCGAGGCCCGGTACCGCGCCACCGAGCACAAGCGCCAGGTCCCCGCGACCCCCTTCGACACCTGGTGGCGCGGCTAGCGGGCGCTCGCCGCGGGTGCTCTGGCGGGCCCTTTCCCGCGTAGGAGGTCGAAACGCGCGTAGGTGGTCGGTTTTTCCGACCTCCTACGCGCGTTTTCGCTTCCCATCGCGGGCGTTGTGGGTGGGAAACGTCAGCCGGCGAGTGCGGTGTAGCGCTCGGTGATCGGCGCGCCGAGCGATGCGCGCACGGTCCGGGTCAGCTCGTCCGCCAGGACCTCGTGCTCGCCGGACTCCACGCCGTCGAACACCGCCGTGACGACGTCCTCCGGCGTGTTCTTCGGGGCGTCGACGCCGTCCGTCATCGGGGTGTCGGTGTACCCGAGGTAGGCGCCCACGACCTGCACGCCGTCGCTCGCGAGTTCGAGCCGTGTGGAGTCGGTCGCGGACCAGAGTCCGGCCTTCGAGACGCCGTACGCGCCGCTGCCGGCGAGCCAGCTGAGGATCGACGCGACGTTCACGACCGTGCCGTGCGCCGCGCGGAGCAGGGGTGCGAAGGCGCGCGTGACGAGGAGCGGGCCGATCAGGTTCGTCTCGATCTGCGCGCGGATGTCGTCGATCGGGCCGTCGACCAGGCCGCCCGTGCGCAGCAGACCGGCGTTGTTCACGACCACCGTGACGTCGCTCGCCTCGGCAGCGGCGCGGGAGACCGAGGCCTCGTCCGCCACGTCGAGCACCAGGGGGACGATGCGTGCGTCCTCCCAGTCGCGGGGGCGTCGCGCTGCGGCGTACACCTTCGTCGCACCGCGCTCGAGCGCCTGCCGCACGAACTCCGTGCCGAGTCCGCCGTTCGCGCCGGTGACGAGGACGATCTGTCCGTTGAGTCCGGTCATGGGAGGTTCCTTCCGTCGGGGCACCGGTCGGCGCCGCTGTGAAGGTGATCAATATGACCGGTCGTCTTATTCCCGGGATGAGAAGATCGACCCATGCCCCGAGCCAGTCTCCGCGACGCGATCGTCGACGCCGCGGTCGTCGAGTTCCACCAGCACGGCTACGCGGGGACCGGCGTCGCCGCCATCACGGGCGCTGCGGGGGCACCGAAGGGCTCGTTCTACAACCACTTCCGATCGAAGGCCGACCTCGCGATCGTGGCGGCCGACCGTTTCGCAGCGGCGTCGCCGATCGGGATGCTCGTCGACGACTCGGTGCCGCGCGCCGTCGACCGGATCACCGGCTACTTCGACGCGATGCTCGAGCGGCTGGCCGGGATCGAGTTCCGGTACGGGTGCCTGCTCGGGAACCTCGCGATCGACACCGCGACGGACGAGCCCGACGTCGCGGCGCACGTCGACGGGGTCTTCGACGAGTGGGTCGCGCAGCTCGCGACGGCGGTGCGGCTGGCGCAGGAGCAAGGGGACGTGCCGCGGTCGCTGGATGCCGAGCTCGTCGGTGCGCAGCTCGTCGACCTCTGGGAGGGGGCGGCGCTCCGCGCCAAGGCACGACGTGACGGTGCGCGCACCCGGCTGGTGGTGACGGACGGGGTCCGACGGCTGCTCGGCCGCTGACCGAGCGGACCCCGCCGGGCCCGCGCCGGACGCGCGCCGGTCTGCTCAGGCGGGGACGCTGGTGTGCCGGTACGCGGCGGCCGGGTGCGACGCGGGGAGCCGAGCCGGGCCTCCCGTCACGCGCTCGCGCAGCGTCTCGCCGTCCGTGTAGCGCTCGGGGAGGCGACCGCGCTCGCGCAGCAGCGGCGTGACGTACGTGCCGAAGTCGCGCACCGTGTCGAACGAGTGGTACTGGCGCAGGTTGATCCCGTCGATGCCGTCGTCGTCGAGCCACCCCTCGATCTGCTCGGTGACCGCTTCTGGCACGCCGGCCGCCCAGAAGGCACCGTTCCACGCCTCGTTCACACGGTCGATGAGTTCCCCGACCGTGGCGTCGAGCGCGACCCGGCCGACGAGTCGTTCGCCGCCCTCGACGCCCTCGGCCTCGAGGGCGTCGCGGACCGTGCGGCTCCGCGGGTGCGACAGGGCGTCGAAGGGGACGCTGCCGTGGATGAGCGGGCCCTCCTCGCTCGCGAAGGCCCTGTACTGGGCGACCTTGTCCTCGACCTCGCGCTGGGTCGGTGCCGTGATGACCGCTGCCTGCGTGACGAACTTGACGTCCCCGCGGTCGCGACCGGCGCCCTGCGCAGCATTGCGGACGGCGTCGGCGGTCCGCTGCACGCCGTGCCCGCCGGTGAACACGACCTCGGCGTGCTTGCCGGCGCGGGCGATCCCGGCGGGGGAGCCCGTCGCCAGGAACAGCGTCGGGGTGCGCTGCAGCGAGGGTTCGGACAGGTGCGGGCCGGCGACGCTGAAGTGCTCGCCGACGTGGTCGATCGGGTGCACCTTGTCCGGGTCCGTGTAGATGCCGTTCTCCGCGTCACGGACGACGGCGCCGTCCTCCCACGAGCCCTCCCAGAGCTGGTAGAGGACCTCGAGGTACTCGTCGGCGATCTCGTACCGGGTGTCGTGCGGGATCTCCGTGGCGAGCCCGAAGTTCCGGGCGGCGTTCGGCAGGTAGCTCGTCACGACGTTCCAGCCGACGCGGCCGTTCGTCAGGTGGTCGAGCGTCGACATCCGCCGGGCGAAGGCGAAGGGCGGCTCGTAGCTCGTGGAGAACGTGATCCCGAAGCCGATGTGGTCCGTCACGGCGGCCATCGCGGGGACGACGAGCATGGGGTCGTTGTTCGGGATCTGCAGACCCTCGCGGAGTGCGGGCGCAGCGGAGCCGCCGTACACGTCGTAGGCGCCGAGGACGTCCGCGATGAAGATCGCGTCGAACTGGCCGGCCTCTGCGGTGCGTGCGAGCTCGGTCCAGTACCGGATGTCGTTGTAGCGGTGCCGGTTGTTGCCCGGGATGCGCCAGAGGCCGTGCGTGATGTGTCCGACGCAGTTCATCTCGAACACGTTGAGCAGGAGTCGCTTCGGCATGGGCGCAACGCTACGGAAGGGCCCGCGATGACTGCTCGTTCGTGACCCCGTGTTTCGGGCCCGGTTGGTCAGCGGTCGTCGCGGTGGCGGCCGTCCTGTCGACGGTCGTCGGCGTCGCTCCGCTCGGCGTCCACACGGCCGCCACGGTCCCCGTGCTCGTCCCGGTCGTACTCGGCGTGGGCGTCGCGTTCGGTCTGGTCGTCCTGCTCGGCGCGTGCGGCCGCCTCGTCGGTGCCGTCTCGCTCGACCCGGCGGTCCTGCTCCGCGGTCATGCGCTGCTGCCAGACGACCGCGCGGGCGGCGCCCGAGAGGACGTCGTCCACCGAGCGGTCGGTCTGTGCGGCGAGTGCTCCGCTGAGGCCCGCGGCGATGGTGCCGCCCGCGGAGGCGAGGCGCTGGACGACCTCCTCCTGACGTTCCGTCAAGGGCTCGTCGACCAGGTCGTCCACGGTCTCGCGGATGTTGTCCTCGCTCGCGTCCAAGGCGGCTTCGTCACCGGAGTGCAGCGCTGCTGCCTCGCCGACAACGACGAGTCCCAGGCGTGCGGCGTCGTCCTCCGGACGATCGCTTCCGTTCTCGTCGTTCATCGGTGCGACGGTACGCGCGTGCCCGACGTGTCTCCTGGGTCCTCGAGGTACCCCGATCGGTGCTGCCTCGTCACCGGCTCCGCGATTCTGGCACGACCGCGCAGCGGGGTGCGCGTTCCGGTCAGTGCCCCCGACGCAGGAACCACCGTGCGGCGGCGATGCCCTCCGCCCGCTGGAACGCGCGGATGGTCGGCATGTTCGGCGGCGCGGGACGACCGGCCTTCTCGAAGAACATCCCGGCGAGTCCGGCGAGGACCGCGTCGACCGCCTCCGGTGTCGCGCGCTCGAACACGGGATGCGTCGCCAGGTGGTGTTCGACGTCGACGTCGTCGCCCCGCACCACGGCGTCGAGCAGGTACGTGAGCGGGTCGAGCCAGTGCGCGCCGATCCCCGCCCACGGCCAGTCGACCACCCACACGATGCCGTCGGCGTCGACGAGCAGGTTGTCCGCACGGCAGTCGAGGTGGACGAGGTGCTCGCCGTCGACCGCCGCGGCACCGGCACGTGCGACCTCGGCGAAGCGGGCGGCGTGGGCGGCGACGTCGGAGGGGACCACGGGGTCGCCGGCCGCCGTCGTGGCGTCGAGCCCGGTCGCCAGCATCCGGTCCCACGCCGCGAACTCCTCGGCGAGGTCCGGTGCGGCGCGTGGCAGGTCGGCGAGCGGGCCGGCCGCGACGGGCAGGGTGTCGAGCGCGTCGAGCACGGCGGTGACGTCGGCGCTGCCGGGGTGTGCACCGTCCACGTCGTCCAGCACCAGGGCGATCCAGTCGTCGTCGTGCACCGAGGCGCGCAGCGTGCCGAGCAGACGGGGCGCCTGCACGCTCGGCGGGATGTGCGCCATCACCGTTGCCTCACGCTCGTGGAAGCCGTACCCGTCCGGGTTCGTCCTGCGCGACAACGTCTTCACGAACGCCCGCCGACCCGAGTCGGTCGCCACCCGGTCGGCCCCGCCGGGGGAGTACCCACCGGCCTGCGACTCGGCCGAGACCACCCGCCCCCCGAGCAGTTCCTCGACGTGCTCCCGCAACGTCGCCGGTACGTCGGTCCAGCTTGTCCGCCCCATGGCCGTCGACGCTACCTGAAGGTGTGTTCACCAAACGTGCGCAATGGGAAAGTTTGCATTGGCCGCAAACGTGCTGCTGGTGTAAAGTTGCAGCGTCTGCAAGGTTGACCCGCCGCGCAAGCCCCGGCGTCCCTCGCGACCACCACGCACCGACGCGCACCGATCCGCCATCAGCACTCCAGAAGGACCCCCATGTCAACTGCCACCGCACCCGTCGAGGTGCAGCGCGGGCGATCATCAGCACCGGCGAGCACGCCGGGCAAGCCGATCATGACGCACCGCCAGATCCTCCTCGTCATCTACGGCCTCATGGCCGGGATGTTCCTGTCCTCGCTCGACCAGACGATCGTCGGCACGGCGATCCGCACCATCGGCGACGACCTGCACGGACTCGACCAGCAGGCCTGGGTGACGACCGCGTACCTCATCGCGAGCACGATCACCACGCCGATCTACGGCAAGCTCTCCGACGTATTCGGCCGTCGCCCGCTCTACATCTTCGGCATCGCGGTCTTCATCCTCGGATCGCTGCTGTCGACCATGTCGACGTCGATGATCATGCTCGCCGCCTTCCGTGCCTTCCAGGGCATCGGCGCCGGTGCGCTGATGTCGCTGCCGCTGGCGATCATGGGCGACATCCTCGCCCCGCGGGAGCGCGCGAAGTACCAGGGCTACTTCCTCGCCGTCTTCGGCATCTCCTCGGTCATCGGCCCGCTCATCGGTGGGCTCTTCGCCGGTGCGTCGAGCATCCTCGGTGTCACCGGATGGCGCTGGGTGTTCCTGATCAACGTCCCGATCGGCGTCGGCGCGCTGCTCATGGTCATCGCGTTCCTGCACCTCCCGAAGTTCGGTGACGCCAAGGCGAAGCCGCGCATCGACTGGTGGGGCGCCACTTCGGTCATCGTGACGCTCGTCCCGCTGCTCCTCGTGGCCGAACAGGGCCGCACCTGGGGCTGGGGCTCTGCAGGCGCGATCGCCTGCTACGTGACCGGTGCCGTGGGCCTCGTCGCCTTCCTGGTGATCGAGACGCTCATGAAGGACGACGCGATCATCCCGCTGAAGCTCTTCCGCTCCGGCGTGTTCTCGATGGCGACCATCCTCGGCTTCCTCGTGGGCTTCGCGATGTTCGGCGCCATGCTGACCATCCCGCTGTACCTGCAGATCGTGACCGGGCTGACCCCGACCGAGTCGGGCTTCGCCACGCTGCCGATGATCGGTGGCCTGATGATCGCGTCGATCGCCTCCGGCCAGATCGTCGCCCGCACGGGCAAGTACCGCCAGTTCCCGGTCATCGGGACCGCGCTGGTCTCGATCGGCTACGTCGTGCTGACGTTCATGACGATCGACAAGCCGCTCTGGTTCCTGATGATCGGCATGTTCCTCATCGGGCTCGGCCTCGGTCAGCTCATGCAGAGCATCACGCTCGCCTCGCAGAACTCGGTCCAGCCGCGCGACATGGGTGTGGCGACGAGCTCGGCGACGTTCTTCCGCCAGATCGGCGGCACGCTCGGCACCGCGGTGCTCCTGAGCGTCCTGTTCTCGATCATGCCGGCGAACATCGTGCACGCCACGGCCGACAAGCAGAACCTGACCGGTGCGCTCGACGCCGCGCTCAACCCGACCGTCGCGTCGGCGAAGGCGAACCAGGGCGTCATGGACCAGATCTGGAACCCGATCGTCACCCCGATCAAGCAGCAGGTCGCCTCCGGGTTGACCGATGCGACGAGCACTGCGAAGCAGGCCGCCGACCAGGCCGTCACGCAGCAGGTGACCGCTGCCGTCCAGCAGCAGGTCGCAGCGGGCGCCGTCCCGGCCGCCGCGGCGCAGGGCATCATCGACCAGCGGGTCGCCGCCGCACTGCCCCAGGCGGAGAGCCAGGCGCTCGCCGCTGCCGCCGACAAGGCGCACGCCACGGTCGAGAACGGCGCGCTGGTCGTGGACTGGTCCGACAATGCCGAGCGCACGTACTGGGTCGACCAGGTCGTCCCGGGCGTCGTGCAGCAGATGGACAAGGCCTCGTCGTCCTCGAGCAGCAGCAGCTCCGACACCAGCGACACGTCCTACCTCAACGGTGCGGCGCCGGCGCTGACGCGGCCGTTCATGACCGGGTTCAACACGTCGGCCGTGACCGTCTACTGGGTCGGGTTCGCCGTGATCCTGCTGGCGTTCGTCCTCAGCTGGTTCTTCAAGGCGCCGCCGCTCCGCAAGAGCTCGGCCCTGCAGGAGCAGGCGGACGCCGACAACACCGCCGACGACCTCGAGGCCCAGGCCGTCGAGGCTGCGAACACGATGGGCTCGCCGACGGCGCCGTCCACCGGTTCGATCCCCGTCCAGGGTCCGCGTTCGGCGAACTAGGCACCATCGGGGCCTCCCGCAGCACTGCGGGAGGCCCCGACCCGCATCAGGAGTACCCGTGAGCACCACCGAAGCGCCCGCCACGGACGCCACCGTTCCCGACGACGACCACTGCGGCCTCCGGGAGCGCAAGAAGCAACGCACCCGACAGTCCATGCACGAAGCCGCGCTCGCCCTCGTCACCGACCGCGGACTCGCCGGCGTCACCGTCGAGGAGATCTGCGCCGAGGCCGGCGTCTCCACGCGCACATTCTTCAACTACTTCTCCTCGAAGGGCCACGCCGCCCTCGGGCTGCCGGGCACGGCGATCCCGGACCACGCGCGCGCGGCGTTCCTCGCCTCGGACGGGCAGCTCGTCCACGACCTCTGCGCCCTCGTCGCCCACACGGTCGACCTGCCGGAGGACCGCTCGCGGATGAAGGCGCTCGTCCAGGCCCGCCCCGAGATGGTCCCGACGATGCTGCAGTGGATGGCCGACGCGCGGCTCGCGGTGTACGAGGTCGCGTGCGAGCGCACCGACACGGACACCGCCCGCACGGCCACGACCCTCGTGATGGCCGCGGTCATCGAGACCGCGCACCGCGTGACCGTCGGCTCGCGGGACGAGCTCACCGCGCGGGTCCGTGGCGTCGTCGCCGAGATGGGGCGGCTCGCCGCGTCCTGACGGTCGCCCTGGGCGACCACCCGCCGGACGGGAGGCTCGTGGCGGCGCCGCCACGAGCCTCCCGTCCGTCGTCTGGTGGCGTCTGTCGTCTGGTGCCGTCCGTGGTTCCGCAACTCGCCGCCCGCGCCGCATCGAGGTTCCAGGACTCGCGGTGGGAGCGCGTCGAGATGCCGTGATCACGGCATCGCGACCGGGGCCGCGGGGCGGGGACGAGGGCGGGCGGACGGCAGTCATCGGGTGGTTGCGGGGGAGATCGCGCCTGAACGTGACGAAAAAGACGCTTGACGCGGTAGACATCGGATGTTTTGATTGCCTCGTTCGGTCGACGGCGACCGGACGGGCAGGAGACACGATGAGCCGCATCACCGGTCTGCGCGTGCGCGACATCCGGTTCCCGACCTCTCGGGAACACGACGGGTCCGACGCCATGAATCCGGCGCCCGACTACTCCGCCGCGACCGTCGAGATCACCACCGACGCACTCGACGGGCTGTCGGGATCCGCCTTCGTCTTCACCATCGGCCGCGGCAACGAGGTCCAGGAAGCCGCCATCGCCGCACTCCACGGACACGTCGTCGGTCGTGATGCCGAGGCACTCCTGGCGGACATGGGCGGCACCTGGCGCGAACTCGTGCACGACTCGCAGCTCCGCTGGCTCGGCCCGGAGAAGGGCGTCATGCACATGGCGATCGGCGCCGTCGTGAACGCGCTCTGGGACCTCCGGGCGAAGCGCGCAGGGGAGCCGCTGTGGGCGCACCTCGCCGGCCTCGCGCCGGAGGAGCTCGTCGACCTGGTGGACTTCCGCTACCTCACCGATGCGATCACCCCCGCCGAGGCGCTTGCGATGCTCCGCGAGGCCGAGCCGCTCCGCGCGGGCCGTCGAGCGAGGCTCGAAGCGCAGGGCTACCCGGCGTACACGACCACGCCCGGCTGGCTCGGCTACGACGACGACAAGCTCGCCCGCCTGTGCCGGGAGGCCGTCGACGAGGGCTTCACGCAGATCAAGCTCAAGGTCGGCGGGGACGTCGACGAGGACGTCCGCCGGATGGGGATCGCCCGCGCCGTCGTCGGTCCCGACATCCGGATCGCCGTCGACGCGAACCAGCGGTGGGACGTCGACGAGGCGGTGGCCTGGATCGATCGACTCCGACCGTTCGACATCGCCTGGGTCGAGGAGCCGACGAGCCCCGACGACGTCCTCGCCCACGCCGAGATCGCCCGCCGCATCGCCCCGATCCCGGTCGCGACGGGGGAGCACATGGCGAACCGGGTCATCGCGAAGCAGCTCATCCAGGCCGAGGCGATGCGCGTGCTGCAGATCGACGCCACCCGCGTGGCCGGGGTCAACGAGAACCTCGCGATCCTGCTCCTCGCCGCCAAGCACGGCGTCCGGGTCTGCCCGCACGCCGGCGGGGTCGGGCTCTGCGAGGCCGTGCAGCACCTCTCGATGTTCGACGCGGTGGCGCTCTCCGGCGACCTCGACACCCGCTGCATCGAGTACGTCGACCACCTGCACGAGCACTTCGTCATCCCGGTCGACGTGCACGACGGCCGCTACTGGCCCCCCACCGCTCCCGGAGCCGGCACCGAGATGCTCGGCGACTCCCTCGACACGTACGAGTTCCCCGACGGCCCGGTCTGGGCCGTCGACTCCCCACGCGACGCGGTCCGCGTCGCCTGACCACACCCCCTCACCCGATCACCACGACGAAGTGGAGACTCCGATGCAACGACGACGCATCATCGCCGGGCTCGCGGCGGCAGCAGCCGCGGCCCTCGTGCTCAGCGGCTGCTCCTCCGGCAGCAGTGCCGGCGAGGGCCAGTCGAAGGACGCCCTGACCTGGTCCATGTGGATCGCCGGGAAGGAGGACAAGGCCGCCTGGCAGAAGGTCGCCGACACCGTGAAGAGCGAGGACGGCATCACCCTGACGATCCAGGGCGCACCGTTCGAGAACTACTTCACGAAGCTCAGCACGCAGTTGAGCGCCGGGAGCGCCCAGTGCGTCGTGAGCATGCAGTCGCTCCGCGCGGCGAACTACACCGAGTCGCTGTTGCCGCTCGACGACCTCGCCAAGAAGGACGGCACCGACCTGTCCGCGTTCGACAGCACCGCGCTCGACGGCATGAAGGTGGACGGCAAGCTCTACGGGCTGCCGTACGACACCGGGCCCATCATGATGTTCTACAACCGGGACCTCTTCAAGCAGGCCGGTGTGACCGAGCCGCAGCCCGGCTGGACCGTCGACGACTTCGAGGCGGCCGGAGCGGCGCTCAAGGCGAAGGGCATCACCGAGTACGGCTCGACCGTGGCCGACCTCAACCTGGAGTCGATGGTCTACGGCTACAACGGCGGCCGGGTGATCACCTCCGGCGGCAAGCTCGACGCGTCGAACGCGAAGTTCGCGGACGGCCTCGACTGGATGGCCAGCCTGGTGAAGAAGGGCTACGCGACGCAGGCGTCGTCCGACTCGTCGACACCCGGCAACGACTTCGCCGCGGGCAAGGTCGCGATGTACACCGACGGTCCGTGGTCGCTGATCAGCCAGAAGGCCAAGGTGAAGTTCGACCTCGGCGTCACGACGCTCCCCGCCGGGACGTCCGGCCCGTCGACGTTCGCGGCCGGATCCGGCTTCGGGGTCTCGAAGCAGTGCAAGTACCCGGAGCAGGCGTTCAAGGCCGTGCAGACGATGACCAGTGAGAAGGTGTTGACCTCGCTCGCCGAGCAGGGACGCGCGTTCCCCGGTCGGACCGCTGCTCAGGACGCCTGGTACTCCAGCGCCGGCATCGAGGGCGCCGAGCCCGCCCTCAAGGCAGCGCTCGCGAAGTCGTCGCCGCTGCTCGGCAACAAGCAGAGCGACCAGCTGTCCCAGCTGTTCACGCAGTACGCGCTCCAGGCGGTGAACGGGCAGACCTCCGGCAAGGAGACCATGTCCTCGATCGCCGGCCAGCTCGGCACCCAGTGACCGGCTGACGGACTGGAGGCCGTGCTCGCGACGCGATCCGAGCCTCCAGTCCGTCCCATCCCACCCCCAGGACCGCGCGAACGACGAGGAGGTCGTCGCATGACCACCATCCAGGACCCACCGGCCGCCGCGGCCGTCCCGGCGGTCGCGACCGCCGTGGCGGCCGGCACGGCCACGCCGAACCGGCAGGGCGGCGACCCCGGCCCGGTCGGGCGCCGCACCTGGTGGGGTGCTGCGTTCGCCGCACCGCACTCCATCGGCCTCGTCGTGTTCACGGCGTTCCCGATCATCGCGTCGCTCGTCGTGAGCTTCATGAACTGGCCGACGCTCGGTGCGCGGTCGTTCGCCGGCATCGAGAACTACGCGCGGCTCTTCGGCGACCCGGTGTTCCGCACGGTCACCCTCAACACGGCGCTGTTCGTGGTGCTGTACGTCCCGCTCAACCTCGTCGTGTCGCTCGGGCTCGCCGCCTGGCTGACGCCGAGGATCGCTGGCCGACACGTCTTCCGGGTGCTGTTCTTCATCCCGACCATCACGCCGATCGTCGCGAACGTCGTGGTGTGGCGGATGCTGTACCAGCCGGGTGGGGCGATCGACGCGACGCTGCAGTCCACCGTCGGGGTGCACGCGCCGAACTTCCTCGCCGACGAGCACTGGGCGATGCTCGCGATCGTCGCGATGAGCGTGTGGCAGGGCTTCGGCTACAACATGCTGATCTTCTCGGCGGCGCTCGACGCGGTGCCGGAGAACCAGATCGAGGCCTCACAGCTCGACGGGGCGAACGCCTGGCAGACCTTCTGGGCGATCAAGTTCCCGCTCATCTCGCCGTCGGTGTTCTTCGCGACGATGATGACGCTGATCACCTCGTTCCAGGTGTTCGTGCAGCCGTTCGTCCTCACGAAGGGCGGGCCGGGCACCGCGACCGAGACCCTCGTGCAGTACATCTACAACACGGGCTTCCAGAACCAGCAGCTCGGTCTGGCATCGGCCGGCGCGTGGGTGCTGTTCGTCATCATCCTCGGGATCACGGCCGTCCAGTTCCTCGGGCAGAAGCGGTGGGTGCACTATGAGTGAAGCGGTCCGGGGCGGCCTCGCCACCACGTCGAACCGGGCGGTCAACCCCCGAGCCGTCGCCAGGACGAAGACCGCACCGCGGCCGGGCCGGGTGCGGCACGCCATCGGCTATGCCCTGCTCTGCCTCGTCGCGCTGCTGTTCGTCTCGCCGCTCGTGTACATGGTCGCGACGAGCCTGAAACCCGCCGATCAGGTGTTCACCACCCCGCCGACGCTCTGGGGGCGGTCGCTCGAGTGGAGCAACTACGTCCAGGCGTTCACCTACCTGCCGTTCGCGCGGTTCATCCTCAACGGGGTGTTCGTCGCGGCGGTCGGTACCGCGATCAACGTCGCCGTGGCGGTGCTCTCGGGGTACGCGTTCTCACGACTGCGCTGGCGCGGGCGGAACACCGTGTTCATGCTGTTCCTCGTCACGCTGATGATCCCGCAGGACGTCCTCGTCATCCCGATGTACGTGATGATGCAGGGCTTCGGGTGGGTCGACACGTTCCAGGCGCTGATCATCCCGTGGGCGTTCACCGCGCTCGGCGCCTTCCTCATCCGGCAGTTCTTCCTCACCGTGCCGCAGGAGCTCGACGACGCCGCACGGGTGGACGGCGCCGGACCCGTCCGGACCTTCTTCTCGGTGATGATGCCGCTCGCACGCCCGACGATGGCGGTCCTCGCGGTGTTCTCGTTCATCTCGTACTGGAACTCGTTCCTGTGGCCGCTCGTCGTCGTGAACGACGTGGAGGCCCACGGCACCATCCCGCTCGGTCTGCAGCAGTTCTTCGGGCAGCAGGGCTCCGAGTGGAACCTCGTGATGGCCGCGTCGGTCATCTCGATGCTGCCGACCGTCATCCTGCTCGTCCTGCTCCAGAAGCACCTCGTCAAGGGCATCGTCACCTCCGGCCTCGGCGGCCGGTGACGTGCTGCACTCCTGAAAGGAACACTGGCCACCATGACCATCACCGCACCCGCAGAGCCGCAGGTCGAGCCCGACGCCAGCGGCCTGCCCGCCTGGTTCACCCACGACCGCTTCGGCATGTTCATCCACTGGGGCCTCTACGCCCTGCCCGCCCGGCACGAGTGGGTGAAGAACCGCGAGCGGATCACCGACGAGGACTACCAGAAGTACTTCGACCACTTCGAACCCGACCTGTTCGACGCCGCCGACTGGGCTCGGCGTGCGCGGGAGGCCGGCATGAAGTACGTCGTGCTCACCACGAAGCACCACGAGGGGTTCGCGCTCTGGGACTCGGCGTTGACGGACTACAAGGCCACGAACACGCCGTTCGGCCGGGACATCGTCCGCGAGTTCGTCGACGCCGTCCGGGCCGAGGGACTCCGGGTCGGGTTCTACCACTCGCTCATCGACTGGCACCACCCGGACTTCACCATCGACGGGGTGCACCCGCGGCGGGACGACGGCGAGTCCGCGATCGCCGCGCTGAACGAGGGCCGGGACATGGCCCGCTACCGGGAGTACCTGCACGGCCAGGTGACGGAGCTGTTGTCGGACTACGGGCGGATCGACTACCTGTTCTACGACTTCTCGTACCGGGACAACGACCACGAGGACATCTGGGGCGGCAAGGGCCGCGACGACTGGGGTTCCGAGGAGCTCCTGGCGCTGACCAGGCGCCTGCAGCCCGGGATCATCGTCAACGACCGGCTCGACCTGCCGGGCGACATCGTCACGCCGGAGCAGTACCAGCCGGACAAGCCGATGGAGGTCGACGGGGTCCAGGTGCCGTGGGAGGCCTGCCAGACACTCAACGGATCGTGGGGGTACGACCGCGACAACCTGAACGTGAAGAGCACCGACCTGCTCGTCCGGATGCTCGTCGACGGGGTGTCGAACAACGGGAACATGCTCCTCAACGTCGGCCCGACCGGTCGCGGCGAGTTCGACGGGGTCGCCCGGACGGCGCTCGCCGAGATCGGGTCGTGGATGGACCGGCACGCACGGTCGGTGTACGGCGCCGGGCCCTCGTCCTTCCGGGCACCGGCGGGCACGGTCTACACGCAGCACGGCAACCGGCTGTACCTGCACCTGTTCACGTGGCCGTTCGAGCACGTGCACCTGCCCGACCTCGCCGGCCGGGTCGAGTATGCGCAGCTGCTGAACGACGCGTCCGAGATCCACTACCGCGAGATCCCGCCGGGGACCCGTGCGCAGAACACCGGGCTCGGCGGGCAGCCGGCCGGGACGCTGACCCTGACGCTGCCGATCGTCCGGCCGGACGTGGCGGTGCCCGTCGTCGAGCTGTTCTTCCGCGACTGATGCAGCGGATCCTCTCGCGGACGCGACTGCGGAGTGGGGCGGAGGCGGAGTACGAACGCGTGCACGCCGCGATCCCGGCCGCGCTGGCCGATCGGCTCCGCGCCGCCGGGGTGTCGAACTGGAGCATCTGGCGCGACGGGCGGGACCTCGTCCACCTGATCGAGGTGACCGACTACCGGGCGATGCGTCGCTCGTTGGCGGACGACCACGTGAACGCCGAGTGGCAGGCGGTCATCAACCCGCTGCTCGAGGCCGACGACGACTACTCCGGGAACGACGACGGGATCCCGCTCGTGTGGACCCTGGCGAGCCAGCCGTGAGCGTGCCGTTCGACCTCGACACGGGTCCGTTCTGGCTCGGGTGCGCCGGGATCGGGAACCTGCTCCGGGAGGTCTCCGACGAGGACGCCCGGGCCACGGTGGACGCCGCGTGGGACGTCGGGGTGCGCGGGTTCGACAGCGCGCCGCACTACGGGGTCGGGCTGTCCGAACGGCGGCTCGGGGCGGCGCTCGCCGGGCGGCCGCGGGACTCCTACCGGGTGTCGACGAAGGTCGGGCGGCTGCTCGTGCCCGGCCCGGGTGACGGCGTCGACGCGGACGGGTTCGCGGTTCCGGACGACCCCGTGCGGCAGTGGGACCCCTCGGCATCGGGGGTCCGTCGGTCGCTCGACGAGTCCCTCGTTCGGCTCGGGCTCGACCACGTCGACGTCGCGTACCTGCACGACCCCGACGTGTACTCGCTGTCGGAGGGGCTGACCCAGGCGCTGCCGGCGCTCGCGAGCCTGCGGGACGAGGGCGTCGTGCAGGCCGTCGGCGTCGGGTCGAACTCGGTGTCGGCGCTGTCCGCCGCCGTGGACACGGGGATGTGCGACGTGATCATGCTCGCGGGGCGGTACACGCTGCTCGAGCAGCCGGCAGCTGCGCTCGTCGCCAGGTGTGCGTCGCTCGGGGTCGACGTGGTCGCGGTCGGCGTCTACAACTCGGGGCTGCTCAGCAACCCGCTGCCCGCGCCGGGCACCACGTACGACTACGCCCCGGCCCCCTCGTCGCTGGTCGAGCGCGCTCGGGCACTCGCCACGGTCTGCGCCCGGCACGGCGTGACGCTCCCGGAGGCCGCGCTCGCGTTCCCGCGCCGGGCTCCCGCGGTCCGCACGGTCGCCGTCGGTGCCCAGTCGGCAGCGCAGGTGCGTGAGAACGCCGCTCGGGTCGCCGCGGTCGTCCCGGAGGCGCTCTGGGCGGACCTGGAGGCCGCGGCCCTGCTGCCCGCCTGACGGCGCCGATCGCTCCCGCACAACGAAGAGCAGCCCGCGCCACGAGATTCCGTGGTGCGGGCTGCTTTCCGTTGTGCGATGTGCGCTGGGGTCAGCTGCGAGCCGACTTGCGGCCGGTGACGCGCAGGTAGATGAACAGCACGATGATCGCGCCGATGATCGAACCGATGATGCCGGCCGGCTGGAAGAAGCCGTCCATCGGGTCGTGCTGGAAGATCAGGAAGCCGAGGAAGCCCCCGACGAACGAGCCGACGATGCCGAGCAGGATGGTCATCGGGATCGAGATGTGCTGCTTGCCGGGCATGACCAGTCGCGCGATGGCGCCGGCGATGAGTCCGATGATGATCAAGCTGATGATGAGACCGAGCACGGTTTCCTCCTCGTGGGTGCGGTTGCCGCGGCATGGTTGCCGGAGTCAGGGCCGACATCCGATCGAACACGTCAACCGCTCGACGCGCCCGAGAATGCGCTGAGTGGCTGATCCGACGAAAGGTCAGTCGAGGGAACGGCGGAGCCAGCGCTCGACACCCTCGACGTGCGACACGACGAGCGCCTGCACGAGCTGGGGGTCACGGCGGCGGATCGCGTCCACGATCGCGGCGTGCTCGTCGAGGGTGCGCTGGACGGAGCCGTTCTGGGTGAGGCCGCGCCAGACCCGCACGCGCACGGTCTTGCTCGACAGAGCGTCGAGGAGTCCGGACAGGTACTGGTTCCCGCCGATGCCCGCGATCGTGGAGTGGAAGAGCAGGTCGTGGGCGACGAGGTCCTCGACGCCGGTGTCCTCGCCGACCGAGCCCATGAGCGTCGCGAGCTCGTCGATCTGCTGCTCGGAGGCGCGGGCGGTGGCGAGCACGGCGGACGCGGGCTCCAGGATGCGACGGACCTCCAACAGGTCGACGAGCGAGCGGTCGTGGTGCATGTCGACGACGAACGACACCGCCTCGAGCAGGACGGAGGGCTCCAGCGAGGTCACGTAGGTGCCGTCGCCGCGTCGGACGTCGAGGACGCGGATGAGTTCGAGGGCCTTCACCGCTTCGCGGAGGCTGTTCCGGGACAGCCCGAGGGACTCGCTGAGTTCCTTCTCGGGAGGGAGGCGCTGGCCGGGTTTGAGCTCGCCGGTCACGATCATCTGCTGGATGCGCGCGATCGCGTCGTCGGTCAGCGAAGCCATGGCGGTCCTTCCACCCGACCACGCTGGGTCGGGATGGCTCGACGATACCGGCACCGAGCCTCCCGACCGGTGTCCTCCGGCATCAGGCGGGCCGGAGCCGGAGTGCCTGCATCCCGCCGTCGACCGCCAGGTCGACGCCCGTCGTGGACCGGGCCAGCGGACTCGTCAGGTACGCGACGGCCTCGGCGACCTCCTCCGGCGAGACCAGCCGCCCGTGGGGTTGGCGCGCCTCGAGCGCGGTGCGTTCGGCTGCCGGGTCGGCGGCGGTCGACAGCAGCCGTGCGACCCAGGGGGTGTCGGCGGTCCCCGGGTTCACGGCGTTCACGCGGATGCCCTCGCGGATGTGGTCGGCGGCCATCGCGCGGGTGAGTGCGGCGATGGCACCCTTCGTCGCCGAGTACAGCGCGCGCTGGGGGAGTCCGGCGGTCGCGGCGATCGAGCAGGTGTTCACGATGCTGGCGCTTCCCGACGCGCGGAGGTGTGGCAGCGCTGCACGGGAGAGCCGGACGACGCCGAGGACGTTGACCTCGTACACGTGGCGCCACTCGTCGTCGGGGTTGTCCTCGACCGTGCCCTGCGCGCCGATGCCGGCGTTGTTGACGAGGACGTCGAGTCCGCCGAGCTGCTCGACTGCGGTGGCGACGGCCGCGCGGACGCTCTCGTCGTTCCCGACGTCACACGCGACGGCGATCGTGCCGTCGGCGACGCCCGATGGCTGCAGGTCGAGCACGGCGACCGTCGCGCCGCGGTCCTGGAGCGCCGCTGTGATCGCCGCGCCGATGCCCGAGGCGCCGCCCGTCACGATCGCACGGAGCCCCTCGTGCGAGCCGGGCATCAGGCGGCCCCGATCGTCTGCCGCTGGGAGCCGAGGCCGTCCGCCGTGAGCTCCACCACGTCGCCCGGCTGCAGGTACGGGGCGTGCCCGGCCAGTGCGACGCCGGCGGGGGTCCCGGTGCTGATGACGTCGCCCGGGTACAGGACCATGAACTGCGAGAGGTACCGGACGATCTCCGCCGGGCGGAACACCATGTCGGCGGTCGTGCCGTCCTGGCGGACCTCGCCGTTCACGCTGAGCCGCAGGGCGATGGCGTCCGGGGTCACCTCGTCCGGCGTGACGAGCCACGGGCCGAGGGGGTTGAACGTCTCGCAGGACTTCCCCTTGTCCCACTGCCCGCCGCGCTCGAGCTGGAACTCCCGCTCGGAGACGTCGTTGGCGATGGCGTAGCCCGCGATGTGCGTCGCCGCCTCGTCCTCGGACTCGCAGTACCGCGCCATCGTGCCGATCACGACCGCGAGCTCGATCTCCCAGTCCGTCTTCGTGCTGTTCCGCGGGACCAGGACCTCGTCGTCCGGGCCGATCACGGTCATCGGGTCCTTCATGAACACGATGGGCTCGGTGGGGATGTCCGCACCGGTCTCGGCGGCGTGGTCGCGGTAGTTCAGGCCGATGCAGACGACCTTGCCGGGGCGGGCGACCGGCGCTCCGCGGCGCAGGCCGTCGGCGTCGGGTACCGGCTGCAGGTCGCCGGCGCTGCGGGCGTGCTGCACGCGGCCGACGGGATCGGACGACAGGAAGGCGCCGCTGATGTCGGTGGTGATCGGTCGGAGGTCGAGGGCCTCGCCGTCGGAGTCGATGGCCACGGGGATCTCGCGTCCCATGGGGCCGAGTCGTGCGAACTTCATCGTTCCTCGCTTTCTGCGCTGCGCCGGTGCAGCGGCAGTGCAGACATCCTATGTCTGAGGCTGCGCGGCAGCAAGGTACACGCGCTCCGCCGTGCCACCGAACACCGCGGTGCGTTCGGTCTCGGACAGGTCTGCGAGGGCGTCGGCCGTGGTGCGCAGGGTCGTGCCGTAGTCCGCGGCCAGGGTGGAGACCGGCCAGTCGGAGCCCCACATCGAGCGGTCGGGGCCGAACGTGTGCACCGCGTCCCGGACGTACCGGTCGACGGGGCGGTTCCGCCAGTCGTCGCCGGCCTCGGTGAGGAGCCCGGAGACCTTGCACGCCACGTTCGGCCGGGCGGCGAAGTCCCGCATCCTGGCCCGCCAGGCGATCGCCGTGTCCGAGTCGTCGTGCCCGATGGCTGGCCCGCCGGCGATGGCTGGTTTGCCGGCGTGGTCGAGCACGAAGACGCCGTCGGGGACCGCGTCGACGAGGGTGAGCGCTGCCGTGTGCTCCCGGGCGCCGCGGATCAGGAGGTCGAACGCCAGTCCGGCCGCGGCGACGGCTCGGACGCCGCGGGCGACGTCCTCGCGGGCGAGCCAGGACGGGTCCGGCTCGTCCTGGGCCTGGTGTCGGATGCCGACGAGTGGTGGGTGCGACCCGCGCTGGTGCTCCCCTCCTGGGGCTGCGCGGAGCGCCGCCAGCCGATCGGCCACGTCCGGCGCGGTCAGGTCGACCCATCCCACGACACCGACGACGGGCTCCGGCTGTGCGAGGAGCCACGCGGTCTCGCCCGGGTCGTGCACGGCCTGCACGACGATCGTCGCCGTGACGCCCGCCGAGGCCGTGACCGCGGAGAGGTCCGACGCGTCGAACCGGCGTCGGATCGGCGCGGCGGTGTCGTCCATCCAGGGGTACGCACGGTCGGCGGGGTCCCAGAGGTGCTGGTGAGCGTCGATGATCACGCGCTCATCATGCCGGATTCATCCGATGTCCGCGTGTTTCGTGGGAAGGATCCCGGTCAGACGGCCCCGGACGCCTCGAGCTCCGCCTGCAGCTCGGCGTCGGACGGCTCCACGAAGTGCCTGCCGTTCGGCAGCACCACGACGGGGATGTTCTTGCGCCCGCTGATCGCCTCGGCACGCGAGGCTCCCGTCGGCTCCGCCTCGACGTCGACGTAGGTGTACTCGACGCCGAGCTTGTCGAGCAGCGCCTTCGAGCGCCGGCAGTCGCGGCACCAGTCCGCGCCGAACATCGTCACCTGGTCGAAGGTCTCATCGCTCATACCCAGACACTACGTCCGACGGGCCGGAGACATTCCTCAGGTCGGTCGCCGATCCGGGCACGGCGCTGGCCGGCGATGCACGATGGTCCCATGTCCACGGCCAGCGAACCCGTCGCCCACCCACACCACCGCCGTGGTTGGTGGTGGAAGACGCTGCTCGTCGGCTTCGTGCTGTGGGTGGTGACGATCGTCGTCACCGTGTACACGAGCAACACCAACCTGGTGCCGACGATCATCCTGCTCGGCAGCTTCCTCGTGCCCTTCACCGTGGTCCTCTTCGTCATCGAGCGGGTCACCGGCACAGTCAGCACGATGCAGCTCGTCACGGCGTTCTTCGTCGGCGGCATCCTCGGGGTCCTCGGGGCGTCGCTGCTCGAGTCGGACCTGCAGCAGAACGCGCTGGTCTACGTCGTGGTCGGGTTCGTGGAGGAGTTCGTCAAGGGCGTGCTCCTGGTGGTCGTCGGGTGGCGCGTCCGCCCGAAGACGGCTCGGCAGGGAGCCCTGCTCGGCGCGACCGTCGGCGCCGGGTTCGCCGCGTTCGAGTCCGCCGGGTACGCCTTCAACGCCGCGATCACCTCGCGGGGGATCGACCTGGTGTCGCTGCTGCAGACCGAGGTCCTCCGCGCGATCCTCTCCCCGGTCGGCCACGTGCTCTGGACCGCGATCCTCGGGGCGGTGCTGTTCGGTGCCGCGCACGGTCGGCCGCGGTTCCGCTGGGCCTGGAGCGTCCTCGTCACCTACGTCGTCGTCGCGCTGCTCCACGGGCTCTACGACTCGAACTCCACGATCTCGACCCTCCTCGCGTTCCTCATCACCGGCACGCCGATCTCCGTGGCGCAGAACGGCGCGGTGCCGGCGTCGATCGTGGGGCTCTCGTCGACGCTGTACCTCGTCGGGCTGGCGATCGTCTCCGCGATCGGCGTCGCCGTGCTGATCGGGGTCCAGGTGCACTACCGCAAGCGCACGCGGCAGTTCGGCGCCCCCGCCGCGCCCGGCTGGGCGGACGCCCCGCGCCCCGACGCGCTCCGCTGAGACCGCAAGCGCTGAGACCGCGACCGCTGAGACCGCGACCGCTGAGACGGACCGACCGGCCACCGCACGGCTCTACCCTGGGACCATGCCGCTGCGCTCCGATCCCGACACGGCGGCCTGGGCGTCCTCGGCCGTCCGGCACTTCGCGCGGACGACCAACATGCTCGTTGCTGCACGCCGCTTCCGGATCGTCGGGGGTGAGCGCGGTGACGTCGCCGCGCTGGATGCGCTGCTGACGGCGCTCGGTGCGCGCCGCGCGGACGAGCACGAGCCGATCGACCACCTCTGGTGCCTCGGCACGCCGGAGCAGAGCACACCCGTCATCGAGCGGGAGTCCGACCGGCCCCGCGGTGCCACCCTGATCGTGATCGACGCCGGCCGGCACACCCCGGCGGTCGACGAGGACGCGTTCGGCCCCGTCGCTCCCGCCCGCCCCGGCGTGCTCGGCGTGCCGATGACCTCCGACGACGTGTTCCTGGTCTCGACGGGCCGCGACCCAGAAGCCGATCCCGCCGCCGAGGCCCGCCTGCGCTGGGCCCGCCGCTCGATGCCGGTGTCCCGTGCGGTCGCTGCCGAGCTCCGCGACGGAGGGCTCCTCCGTGGCACCCGCATCGGCGTCGCGATGTTCCTCGAGCCGAAGACCGCCGTCCTCAGCCTGCTGCTCCGCGACGCCGGCGCGGAGGTCGCCGTCTACGCCCACGCCGACGAGACCGACGACGCCGTGGCCGACGTCCTCCGCAACGCGGGACTGACGGTCCACGCCGGCAGCACCGCGACGCTCGGGGAGCAGAAGACGCTCGCGCTCGCGATGCTCGACACCCGCCCGCACATCCTGCTCGACGACGGCTCGCACCTGATCCGCCTCGCGCACCAGGAGCGTCCCGACCTGCTGCCGACGATGCTCGGCGCCGCCGAGGAGACGACGAGCGGCCTCCGGCCCCTGCGCGTGATGGCCGAGCGCGGGCGGCTCGGCATCCCCGTGGTCGCCGTGAACGACGCCCGCACGAAGACGTTCTTCGACAACCGGTACGGCACCGGGCAGTCGACGGTGTTCGCGGCGCTCGACCTGGTCGACGGGCTTCCGTCCGCCATCGCTCACCGGATCCGGTCGGGAGGCTCGGCAACGGTCGCCGGGTTCGGGCACGTCGGCGAGGGGGTCGCCCTGGTGCTCCGCGCGCTCGGCTTCACCGTGACGGTCACCGAGACGGACCCGGTCCGCGCCCTGCAGGCGCTGTTCGCCGGACACACCGTCGCCCCGCTCACCGACGCCGTGCAGGACGCGGACCTCGTGATGAGCGCGACGGGCGTCCGCGACACGATCACGGTCGACGTCCTCCGCTCCTGCGCTCCCGACGCGGTCGTCGCAGTTGCCGGCGGCGTCGACCAGGAGATCGCGATCGACGACGCGCTCGCGGCCGGTGCCACCCGGTTGACGGTCGGGCCGAAGGCGGAACGGTTCACGTTCCCGGACGGCCACGGCGTCGTGGTGCTCGACGACGGTGGGTGCATCAACATCACCGCTGCCGAGGGCAACCCCGTCGAGATCATGGACCTCTCGTTCGCGGCGCAGCTCGGCGCCGTGCGGATGCTGCTCGAGCGCGGCGACGAGCTGGCGCGCGCCGTCGTGCCCATCGACCCCGCGGTGGACGAGGCGACCGCCCGCGCGGCGCTGGATGCGTTCGGGACGCGCGCCGAGCCTCCCGGCAGCCCCGCCGCGCAGCCCGCCGAACGCGAGCCGGACGTCCGGACCCACCGCTTCGGAGACCCCGCGTGAGCGACCAGCAGACCACCGTGCACTCCGCGCGCATCGTCGTGCCGATGACCGCGCCGCCGATCGCCGACGGCGCGGTCGCGGTCCGCGACGGACGCATCCTGCACGTCGGCGAGCGCGCCTGGGTCGTGGACCAGCTCGACGGCACGACGTTCACCGAGCGTCGATGGAGGGGCGCACTGCTCCCCGGGCTCGTCAACGCCCACTCGCACCTGCAGTACACCGGCATGGCCAGTGTCGGACGCGGCCAGTACAGCGGATTCGAGGACTGGGCCGCGGCGTTCAACGAGGAGTACGCGGAGCCGCACGACTGGCGGGCCGAAGCCGCGGAGGGCGCTGCGCAGTCGATCGTGGCGGGGGTGACGAGCATCGCGGACATCGTCACGGACATCGAGGCGGCCACCGCGCTCGAGACGTACGGCCTCGGCGGGATCGCCTACTGGGAGGTGATGGACTGGGAGAACGCGGCGTGGCAAGAGCACGGGCGCGACCAGGTGCTCGACGAACTCGCCCGGATCCCGACGTCCCCCGGTGCCGGCCTCTCGCCGCACGCGCCGTACTCGCTCGACGTCGCGCCGCTCCTCGAACTGCCCGACATCGTCCGGCAGCGCGGCCTCCGGTTGCACCTGCACCTCGGGGAGGCGGCGTTCGAGGGGGAGCGTCTCGCCACCTCAGCGGAGCACGGGTCGGACTGGCACCTCGCGAACGTGCCGTCCTTCCGGGCGATGCGCGCGCTCGGGTTCGGCGCGAGCGCGACGTCGTTCGTCGACCGGCTCGGCGTCCTCGGGCCGGACTGCCACATCGCCCACGGCGTCTACATGACCGCCGCCGACCGGGCCCTGCTCCGCGCCCGCGGCACCGCCGTCGCGCTCTGCCCGCGCTCGAACGCCGTCATCGGCCTCGACCCGCCGCCCGTCGCCGACTACCTGCGGGAGGGGAGCCCGATCGCGATCGGGACGGACTCGTTGTCATCGTCCCCGTCGCTCGACCTGATGGCCGACGTCACCGCGCTGCACCGGATCGCCCGCGCGCAGGGCTACGGCGACCACGACCTGCACGAGCAACTGCTCGCGGCGGCGACGCTCGGTGGGGCGCACGCGATGGGGCTCGCCGTCGGGCCGGACCGGATCGGGCACCTCGCGGTGGGGGCCCGAGCGGACCTCGCCGTGTTCGACGTCGACGCCCGCACGGTGCCGGACGCGCTCGCCGAGCTGGTCGAGGACGGCGCCGGACGGGCCGCGGCGACGGTGATCCGGGGCGTGGTGCGGGCGCAGTCCGGTCAGATCGACGCGGTCGGCGTCCTGACGGCGTCCCGGGCGCCGGACGGGTCCGGGGTGCCGGACGCGGGATGATGGTGGCATGAACGGGCAGATGGCACGACGGACGGTCGACGGCGAGATCATCGAGTGGCTGGACGTCCCGAAGCGGGCCGCGGCACTCGGGATGGAGCCGCACCCCGAGGGCGGCTGGTACGTCCGCACCTGGACCTCGCCCGCGACGGTGTCGACCCCGGCGGGCGAGCGGCCGGCAGCGACGCTCATCCACTTCCTGCTGCCCCCGGGTGAGGCGTCCGCGTGGCACCGGGTCACGAGCGACGAGATCTGGATGTGGCACGGGCCGGACTCGGTGGTCCTCGAGCTCGGTGGCGACGGTGACCAGCCGGAGCCGGGCGCGCAGATCACGCTCGGCGCCGATGCCGGCCGCGACCGGGTGAACGACGCGCAGGCGTTCGTCCGCGGTGGCGTGTGGCAGCGGACGCTCCCCGGTGACGGCGAGGTCCTGCTGAGCTGTCTGGTGTCGCCGGGGTTCTCGTTCGAGGACTTCACCCTGGCCGACTGACGTTCCACATTGGTATGTTGGTCGGATGGATCCCGGCCTCGTACCCGCGCTCGCGAAAGCCGCGATCGACGCGCCGTTCGAGTTCGCGTACGTCGACGAGACCGGTGACAAGGGGGATCCCGTCGCTTCGCCAGGTGCGACCCGGACCTACACGCTCGGGTGTGTGCTCGTCCCCGGGGGTGACTGGACCGATCGGCTGGACTGGCTGGCAGAGGTGCGTCGGGAGATGCGCGACACCTACGGCATCCTCGTTCGGCACGAGCTGAAGGCGAACGTCCTCCTGCGGGGTCGCGGCGACCTCAGGGACCTGGGGCTCGGGGACGGACAACGGCGCGACGTCTTCCGTCGGTCCCTCGCAGCCCTGTCCGTCGTTGCGTCCGGTGTCTTCGCCGTCGTCATCGACAAGGAAGCGCGGCCGATGGACTTCCAACCGGAGGAGCGGGCCTGGACGTACCTGCTCCAGCGCCTCCGGATCCGGTCGGAACACCTCGGACGGCCGATCATCCTCGTCCACGATGCCGGCGACGACGCCACCGTCCGGGCGATCCATCGTCGATTCCGGCGGCACAGCTTCGCACCGGGTGGCCGTCGGGTCAGTGCGCCGCTCCTCGTCGAGGACCCGGTACCTCGTGACTCCGCGTCGTCCTACTTCATCCAGGCGGCCGACCTCGTCGCCTACGCCGCGTTCCGCCGGTTCCAGGCGCCCGGCGCTCGGAGCGGGAGCGTCTGCGACCAGACGATGTGGGACGAGCTCCGGCCGGTGTGGCGCACCGAGGTGACGACGGCTCGCCGGGATGCAATCGTCGTCTGGCCGTGAGGGCCTCTTCGGACTGGGGACGACGCGTCCGACAACGGGTCTCGGAACGAGAAAGGGGGCGCCCCGTGCTGGGACGCCCCTTGATCTCAGACCTCAGCCGGGCATGCGCTCGGTTCAGCCTGCGTCGCGATCCTACCAGCACCGGGTCGCTCGGTGACGGGCGGAGTCGCGGTGGTGTACCAGTTCCCCGTACGATTCTCCCTGCCCCCACCCCCTGTACGAAGGCCCGACCGTGACTCGTTCCCTCCGCATCTCCATCGCCGTCGCGACCGCCGCTGTCGCCGCCCTCGCCCTGTCGTCCTGCGCATCGGGGAGCGGGAACAGTGCTGACGGCACGGTCACCGACGGCAAGCTCACGATCGCCACCGGGCAGCCCGCGTACTCGCCCTGGGTCGAGGACAACAAGCCGCAGTCCGGCAAGGGCTTCGAGTCGGCCGTGGCGTACGCCGTCGCGAAGGAGATGGGCTACGCGAAGTCGGACGTCGTCTGGAAGCGCAGCACCTTCGACAGCGCGATCGCTCCCGGCCCGAAGGACTGGGACCTCAACATCCAGCAGTTCTCGATCGACGCCAAGCGCAAGAAGGCCGTCGACATGTCCTCGGCGTACTACACGACCACGCAGGCCGTCGTCACGACCTCGGGGTCGAAGGCCGTCGACGACACCACGATCGACTCCCTCAAGAAGGACGCGATCGGTGTCGCGACCGGCTCGACGAGCATCACCAGCGTGAAGGACGTCCTCGGGGTGACCCCGCAGGTCTTCAACTCGAACGACGACGCCGTGCTCGCACTGAAGTCGGGCCAGATCGACGCGATCGTCACCGACCTGCCGACCGCGTTCTACATGGCGGCCGCGCAGCTCGACGACGGCACCGTGTCGGCGCAGTTCCCGGCGGACGGCAAGGGCGACCAGTTCGGGTTCGTGCTGCCGAAGGGTTCCGAGCTCACGAGCAAGGTCGACAAGGCGCTCAAGACGCTCGACGACGACGGCACACTGAAGCAGCTCCAGACGAAGTGGCTGTCGTCCGAGACGAACACGCCCGTCCTGAAGTAGCGCACGTGACGGTCCCCACCGCCGTCACGGCGGCCCCCACCCAGGTCGAGCTCGAGCGCAGGATCTACCGCCGCCAGCGCGGGCGTCGTGCGGTCCTGGCATCGGTCGTGTCGACGGTCGTCGTGCTGGCGGTCGTCTACTTCGGCGTCGTGAACACCCCGGGGTGGGCTGCGGTCCAGCAGTCGTTCTTCGACCCGGTCACCGCCGTGTCGACGTTCCCGGACATCCTCCTCGGCCTGTGGTTGAACATCCGGATCCTGTTCTTCGCAGCCATCGGTGTCGCGGTGTTCGGCACGCTGCTCGCCGTCGTCCGGGGTCTCCGCAACCCGGTGTTCTTCCCGTTGCGGATGCTCGCCACCGGGTACACGGACCTGTTCCGCGGGCTGCCGCTCATCATCGTGCTCTACCTCGTCGGCTACGGCATCCCCGGGCTCGGGGTCTTCCCACGCCTGCCCGCCGAGGTGTGGGGCGCGGTCGCGATCATCCTGACGTACTCGTCCTACATCGCCGAGGTGCTCCGCGCCGGCATGGAGGCCGTGCACCCCTCCCAGCGGCTCGCCGCCCGGTCGCTCGGGCTGTCCCATGCGCAGACGCTCCGGCTCGTCGTGATGCCGCAGGCGATCCGCAAGGTCACGCCGGCGCTCATGAACGACTTCGTGTCGATGCAGAAGGACGTCGGGCTGGTGTCGATCCTCGGCGCGGTCGACGCCGTCCGCTCGGCGCAGATCGCCCAGGCGGAGACCTACAACTTCACGCCGTACTTCGTCGCCGGTCTGCTGTTCGTCGTGATCAGCCTGCCGCTCATCCGCGTCACCGACGCCATCGCCCGCCGGCAGCAGCGCCGGGAGCAGATCGGGGGCACCGTATGACCGCCGTGCTCGAGCTCCGGGGACTCCGCAAGTCGTTCGGAGACCAGGAGGTCCTGCGCGGCATCGACCTGACAGTCGACCGGCACGAGGTCATCTGCGTCATCGGGGCGTCCGGCTCCGGCAAGTCGACACTGCTCAAGACGGTGAACCTGCTCGAGGGCATCGACGACGGGCAGATCTTCCTGCAGGGTGCGGACATCTCGGACCCGCGGGTGGACGTCGACGCCACGCGTGCCCGAATCGGGGTGGTGTTCCAGCAGTTCAACCTGTTCCCGCACATCACCGTGCTCGACAACGTGACGATCGCATCGCGGAAGGTGCACCGCGTCCCGCGCGCCACTGCCGAGGCCACCGCACGCCGACTGCTCGACCGGATCGGACTCGGGGACTTCGCCGGTGCGTACCCCGACCGGCTCTCCGGCGGGCAGCAGCAGCGCGTCGCGATCGTCCGCGCCATCGCGTCGGAGCCGGAACTGCTGCTCCTCGACGAGGTCACGAGTGCCCTGGACCCGATGCTCGTCGGCGAGGTGCTCGACCTCGTCACCGAGCTGAAGCGCCAGGGCTCCACGATCCTGATGACGACGCACGAGATGCACTTCGCGCGGAACGTCGCCGACCGCATCGTGTTCCTGCACCGCGGCGAGGTCGTCGAGCAGGGCACCCCCGCGGAGGTCCTCGACGCTCCCGCGCACCCGGCGCTGGTCGAGTTCCTCTCCCGCGTCGGCGCGTAGCGCGCCCTGGTCGCAGCGGACTGGAGGCCCGCCACCGGCCCGCCGGACCGGCACCGGGCCTCCAGGCGGTTCCGTTTGCATCCGCACAACCGAAAGCAGCGCGCGCCGCGTGATCCCGTGGCTCGCGCTGCTTTCGGTTGTGCGGAGCGTCAGCCGGCGGGCGCGGGCTCCGGCGCGCCCGCGAGGGCGGGCTCCGGCGCGACCGCCGCCGCCGCCAGCTCCGCCGACGGCACCCCGCGCCCGGCGGGCAGGAACACCGCGACCAGGGCCGACACCGCGACCACCGCTGCCCCGACGAGCACGGCCGGCTGTGCCGCGTCGACGTAGCCCGTCGGCGTCAGCTGCCCACCGGCCCCGGTGAACACCGCGGTCAGCACGGCGATCCCGAGGGCGACGCCGATCTCCCGCAGCGTGGAGTTCGAGCCGGAGGCCTTCGCGTGGTCCTCCTGCGGCATCCGGGCGAGCACCGCCGTCGAGATCGGCCCGAACACCGCGCCCATCCCGACGCCGGCGAGCAGGAACCCGGGGAGCAGGCCCGTGAACGTCACGTCGGCGGACATGGCACCGGCGATCCAGAACAGCCCGGCGGACAGGAACGCCATCCCGCCGGCGATCAGCACGCGGGTGCCGATCCGGGGCGCGACCATGCCCGCGAGCGGCGCGATCACCATCGGTGCGAGGGTCCACGGCATCGTCCAGACACCGGCCTCGAGCGGGGAGCGGCCCTGCACGACCTGCAGGAACTGGATGAGGATGAACACCGCGCCGAACGCCCCGAACGAGAACGTCATCGCGACGATGTTCGCGAGCGTGAAGCTGCGATCGCGGAAGAACCGGAGCGGCAGGAGCGGTGCGTCGGTCGTGGCCTGGCGCACGACGAACGCCACGAGCAGCAGACCGCCGCCGACGAGCCCGGCGAGGACCTCGAACGAGGTCCATCCGGCGTCGTTGCCCCGGACGATGCCGAACACCACCCCGAGGACCCCGAGCCCGGCCAGCACCACGCCGAGGACGTCCGCGCGGACCCGGGCGCCGAGGGTGTTCGGCAGGGCGAGGAGCGCCAGCGGGATCGCGATGATCCCGACGGGGACGTTGAGCCAGAAGATCGCCTGCCAGCTCCAGCCCTCGACGACCGCGCCGCCGATGAGGGGGCCGAGCGCGACGCCGAGGCCGGAGATGCCGCCCCACGCTCCGATCGCGACGGTACGGGTGCGGTCGGGGACGCTGCCGACGAGCAGGGTGAGGGAGAGCGGCATGATCGCCGCGGCCCCGGCGCCCTCGACGGCACGCCACACGATGAGCGCGGTGGGGTCGGTGCTGATCGCGGCGAAGGCCGACGAGATCGTGAACACGGCGATGCCCGCGACGAAGAGGTGTCGACGGCCGAGCCGGTCGCCGAGTCCGACGGCGAGGAGCATCAGCGCGGCGAAGGCGAGTGTGTACGCGTTGGTGATCCACTGCAGCTCCTCGACGGAGGCGCCGAGGTCGGCGTGCACGGCGGGGAGGGCGCTCGTCACGACGAGGTTGTCGAGGGTCGCCATGAACATCGGGAGGGACGCGGCGGTGATCGCCAGCCAGACGGGGATGCGTCGTTCCATGGGGAGAGGTCCGTTCTGAGGTAATCGGATGATTACTAACGATGGCGACTGTAGTAATCGACTGATAACCTGTCAACCATGACTTCTGGAGCAGATGCCGCAGCGTCGCGGACCGGGCGGATGCCGGCTGCCGAACGCCGCACGATGATCCTCGAGGCGGCGCGGGACCTGTTCGGCAGACAGGGCTACCACGGCACGACCACCGACCAGATCGCGAGGGCCGCGGGCATCAGCCAGCCGTACGTGGTCCGGATGTTCGGCTCGAAGGAGACGCTCTTCCTCGAGGTGCTCCACGCGACGCTCGGCACGCTCGTCGACGCCTGGCGTGCGACGCTCGGCGGACTGCCGTCCGGCGCGGACGAACACGAGCGGGCGCGCGCGATCGGGGAACAGTTCGTCGACCTCGCCGCGACGCGCGGACTGCACACGATGCTCCTGCAGGCATTCGTCTCCGGCGCAGAGCCGGCCATCGGTCGGGCCGCACGTGAGGGGTTCCTCGGCATCTACCGGTTCCTCCGTGACGAGGCCGGCATCCCGGACGAGCAGGTCCAGGGCTTCCTCGGCTCCGGGATGATCTTCAGCGTGATGCTCGCGATCGACATGCCCGCCCGCTTCGACGACGACCAGGACGCGGCGGCGCTGCTGCGCGCGACGTTCGGCGAGAAGTGCATGCAGGTGGTCGACCTGGCCCGAGCGGCCGCCTGACCGCGCCCTGGCCGCAACCGCCTGGGCCCCCGTCACCGCTCCGCCGGACCGGCACCGGGCCTCCAGGCGGTTCCGTCCGCATCCGCACAACGGAAAGCAGGTCGCGCCACGCGTTCTCGTGGCGCGACCTGCTTTCCGTTGTGCGAAGGGCAGCCGGCGGTCGTCGGCGCGCGCCGCGCGCCGCGCGTCAGGGCTGCAGGAGCACCTTGCCGATGACCTCGCCCGCCGCCATGCGGCGGTGCGCCTCGCCCGCCTCGGCGAGCGGCAGCACGGCGTCGACCACCGGACGCACCCGGCCGTCGGCGACGAACGGCCACACGTTGTACCGGACGGCCTCGACGATCGCGGCCTTCTCGGCGAGCGGCCGTGCGCGGAGCGTCGTCCCGCTGATCGTCGCCCGCTTGCGCATGAGCAACCCGAACGGCAGGGGCGCCTCGGTCCCGCTGCCCGACGCGATCACGGCGACGTGCCCGTTCGGCGCGAGGACCTCGAGGTTCCGCGCCAGGTAGTCCGGACCCACCACGTCGAGCACGACGTCGACGCCCCGCCCGTCGGTGAACTCGAGCGCACGGGCGACGAAGTCCTCGGAGCGGTGGTCGATCACCAGGTCCGCGCCGAGGTCGCGCGAGGCGGCCACCTTGCGGTCGCCGCCGGAGGTCGCGATCACCGTCGCGCCGAGCGCCTTCGCCCACAGGACGGCATGCGACCCCATGCCCCCGGTGCCCCCGTGCACCAGCAGCGTCTGCCCCGGTCGGAGCCCCGCGAGCATGCCGATGTTGGAATACACGGTGCAGGCGGCCTCGGGCAGTGCGGCGGCCGCCACGAGGTCGACGCCGTCCGGCACCGGGAGCAGCTGGGTGGCGGGGACGACCACGTGCGTCGCGTACCCGCCGCCCGCGAGGAGCGCGCAGACCCGGTCGCCGACGGTCCACCCCGAGACGCCGGCGCCGAGCGCACGGATCGTGCCGGAGACCTCCAGCCCCAGGATCTCGGATGCTCCGGGAGGCGGCGGGTAGTTCCCCTGCCGCTGCTGCAGGTCGGCGTTGTTCACCCCCGCTGCTGCCACCTCGACGAGCACCTCGCCGTCGGACGGCGTCGGGTCGGGGAGGTCGGTCAAGGAGAGAGCGTGCTCGTCGTACGTGATGGCCTGCATGCCCCCGACGGTACGCGCGGCGACGCCCTCGGGCGGTGGTGCGGACCCGACACCCTCGACATCCGACCCTGTGGGTTTCCGATGTACGCTCGGTCGCGCATCCGTGTTCCCGTTCGAGGGACACGACATCAGACCCTGGGGGATCACCATGCAGAAGTTCGCCGCACTCACCGCCGCCGTCGCCGTCGTCCTGCTCGCCGGATGCGCGTCCGGCGGGGCCGGCAGCGGATCGACGCCCACGCCGAAGGCGCAGACCAAGGCGCAGGCCTGCAAGACGCTGGAGAGCGACATGAAGTCGGTCTCCAGCGAACTGCAGTCGCAGATGACGAAGATCCAGAGCGACCCGACCACGGCGGTCGCGAAGCTCAAGGAGTTCGACGGCAAGCTCAAGACGGCCACCGACAAGGTGACGAACGAGGACGTCCACGAGACGGCCTCCGGGTTCGAGCAGTCGTTCTCGAACCTCGTGTCGCAGCTCGAGGCCTACTCGAAGGACCCGCAGTCGGTGGACTCGACGAAGCTGCAGGACTCGATCACCGACGTCCAGAAGTCGACGCAGAAGATGAGCGAGGTCTGCGGCTGACGCTCAGGCCACAGCTGCCTGCGCGGCATCGAGTCGCGCAATGTCCTCCGGTCGGAGCTTCACGGTCGCGGCGGTCACCGAGTTGAGGATCGACTGCGGCCGTGACGCGCCCGGGATCGGGATGACGACGTCGCTCTTCGCGAGCTCCCACGCCAGGGCGATCACCTGCGGGGTGACGCCGCGGTCCCGGGCCACGGTCGCGAAGTCCGCGTAGGTCGATCCGAGGTCCGCCGCTCCCGCGATGCCGCCGAGCGGGCTCCACGGCAGGAACGCGATGCTCATCTCGTCACAGAGTTCCAGCTCGGGCTCGCTCGACCGGAACGCCGGCGAGAACTGGTTCTGCACGGACACGAGCCGTCCGTCGAGGACCTCGTTGGCGAGACGGATCTGGTCGACGTCGGCGTTCGAGATGCCGGCCATCCGGATCACGCCCTCGTCGAGCAGCTCGGCGAGCGCACCGATCGAGTCCGCGTACGGGACCGCCGGGTCCGGGCGGTGGAACTGGTAGAGGTCGATCGTCTCGACGCCGAGGCGCTTCGCGGAGGCCTTCGCCGCCTCCTTGAGGTACTCGGGGTGACCGTTCTGCGCCCACGCGCCCGGCTCCGGTCGGAGGTGGCCGCCCTTCGTCGCGATCAGCACCTGCGAGGCGTCGCCGTGGTACTCCCGTACCGCCCGGCCGATGAGCTCCTCGTTGTGCCCGACCTCGTCGTGTGCGGCCAGGTGGTAGGCGTCCGCGGTGTCGATGAGGGTGACGCCGGCCTCGAGCGCCGCGTGGATCGTCGCGATCGCCTGGCGCTCGTCCGGTCGTCCCTCGATGGACATCGGCATGCCGCCGAGTCCGATCGCGCTGACGTTGGTGTCTCCGATGGTTCGCTGCTTCATCCGCCCAGCATGCGCCGATGCTCGCTCGCCGGACTCAGGACCCCCGTCGAGCCCACGCCGGAGCGTGCTCGGGGAGCGGCCCGAACGCGATCCCGCGCGCGTAGGCCCCGCTGGCCGGCGGCACGTACTTCGCCAGCAGGACGGGCAGCAGCGGTGGCCCGTCCTGCAGCTTCCCCGCGAAGGCGCGCTCGAACACGAGGCGGTGCAGCGCCCGTTGCGCGCCCTGCACCAGCACCGCCGGCGCGGTCCGGCGGCGTTCGACCGCGGCGAGGGTCCGGTTCAGCGCCCGTCCGCGGACGCCCCCGACGATCGCCGGTGCCAGGATCGCGGCCGTCGCGACGGCGTCCTGCACCGCGAGGTTGATCCCGACACCGCCGGCGGGCGACATCGCGTGCGCGGCGTCGCCGATGCAGAGGAGCCCCGGTCGCCACCACCGCGGCAGCCGGTCCATCCGGACGTCGAGCACGTGCACGTCGTCCATCGACCCGATCGCGGACACCCGGTCGGCGAACGACGGCCGGAGTCGGGCGACCCTGGCGCGGAAGTCCTCGACGCCGCGGGCGCGGAGCTCGGCGTCCGACCCCTTCGGCGCGAAGTACGCGACCTGGTGGTAGTCGCGCCGCGGGAAGCTGAGCAGCACGTCGGTGCCGTCGAACGCGGGGACGAGTGCGGTCTCCGCGTCGCTCGGCTCCTTCGGCAGCCGGAACCACCAGGTGTCGAACGGCACGGGGAACTGCTTCGGGCGGAGGCCGGCGGCAGCGCGGAGGACGGAGTCGCGTCCGTCGCACGCGATCACGACGTCGGCGCGGAGCTCCTCGTGCTCGCCGTCGCCGCGGTACGGGTGCAGGTGCACGCCGGCCACGACGCCGTTCTCGACGATCAGGGCCGACGCAGCCTGCCCCATCGAGATCTCGAACGACGGTTCCTGCCGTGCGGCGCTGACGAGCATGTCGAGGAGGTCCCACTGCGGCACCATCGCCACGTGGTCGTACGGCGGCTCCAGACGCGAGAAGTCGCCGAGCAGCAGGCGGGATCCGTCCGGCATCGGCAGGGAGAAGTCGTCGAGCCGTGATTGCGGGATGGCCCGGAAGCGGTCACCCAGTCCGAGCTCGTCGAGCAGCCGGATCGTCGAGGCGTGCACCGTGTCGCCGCGGAAGTCGCGGTTGAAGTCGTCGTGCTTCTCGACGACGCGCACGCGGATGCCCGCCCGGGCGAGGAGCAGCCCGAGCACCACGCCGGCGGGCCCACCGCCCACGATCGCGACCGTCGTCCGGCTCACCGTGACCATGGTGCAGACGGTACGCCCCACCGGACGGGAGGCTCGTGGCCAGGCCGCCACGAGCCTCCCGTCCGTCCCGTTCAGCGGTCCGGCAGCTCCACCACGCGCGTCGCGCGGTCCGCGAACGCGTCGTCGGAGGTGGCGACCACCAGCGCGAGACCGGTGCGTTCGACGAGGCCGGCGAGGAGGTCCACGATCCCGGCGGAGGTGACGCTGTCCAGTTGGGCGGTCGGCTCGTCCGCGAGCAGCAGCCCCGGTCGACCCACCACGGCACGGGCGACGCCGACGCGCTGCTGCTGGCCTCCGGAGAGCTCGTCGGGCCGCTGCGCACCGTGGCCGTCGAGGCCGACCTCGCGGAGCGCCGCTCGGACCCGGTCGTCCCGCTCGGCGGGGTCGACGCGGGCGATGCGCAACGGCACCTCGACGTTCTCGGCCGCGGTCAACTCCGTCAGGAGGCGGAAGTCCTGGAAGACGAAGGCCACGCGGTCGCGCCGCATCGCCAGGAGCTCGTCCTCGGAGCGCGGCGCGAGCGGCACGCCGTCGACGGCGACCTCGCCGCGAGTCGGCCGGACGAGGCCGCCCAGGATGCGCAGCAGCGTGGACTTGCCCGATCCGGACGAGCCGTGCACGACGACGAGCTCGCCGCGGTCGGCGGAGAGGTCGACCGTGTCCAGCGCGCGGACGACACCGGCGGGGGAGTCGTGGTCGTGCCCGAGGCCGCTGGCGACGAGGACCGGTGCCGCGGTCATCGGTCCGCTCCCGGTCGGATCGCGACGTGGTCGTCGTGCAGGCTCAGCCGGACCCGGTCGTGGAGGCCGAGCGCCTGCTGGAACGACTCCGGGAGCTGAAGGCGCCCCGCGGCGTCGACCACCGCGTACTCCTCGCCGGCGCCGGCGTCGAGGTCGTCGCGGATCGTCTCGGTGGACGTCCGGCCGTCCCGGATCCGCACCGTCCTGCGGACCTGGGCGGCGACGCGCTCGTCGTGCGTGACGACGAGCATCGTGACGCCGCTGGCCTCGTTCACGGCACGCATGGTGGCGAGGACCGCGCGGGCGCTCTCGCGGTCGAGGGCACCGGTGGGCTCGTCGGCGAGGAGTACGCGCGGCTCGTTCGCGAGCGCGACACCGAGCGCGGCGAGCTGCTGCAGCCCGCCGGACAGGTCATCGGGGAGGGCGTCGGCGTGGTCGTGCATGCCGACCAGGTCGAGGACGGCCTCGGTCCGGTCGGCACGGGCCCGGCCGCGCACCCCGGCCACGGCGAGCACCGCGGCGACGTTCTGCGCGACGGTGAGGTACGGGATGAGGTTCCTGGCGGTCTGCTGCCACACGAAGCCGACGGCGTGTCGGTGGAACGTCGTGCGGCGCCGCGGTGACAGCCCGGACAGGTCGGTCCCGGCCACGACCGCGGTGCCGGCCGAGGGCTCGTCGAGCGCCGAGAGGATGCCGAGCAGGGTGGACTTGCCGCTGCCGGACTCGCCGACGACCGCGACCATCTCGCCGCGTCGGACGGTCAGCGTGAGGCCCTGGAGGGCCTGCACCTCGACGTCCCTGGACCGGAAGATGCGGACGAGGTCGCGGCAGACGATGTCCTCGGTGTCGCTCATGGACGGCTCCTGTTCTGCGGACGGTGACGGGGACGGTGTGGGGGTGGCGTGCCGGCGGCGACCTCGACGAGGAGCACCGTGAGCAGCGCGACCACGACGACGGCGACCGTGCCGCCGAACACCCACGGGTCGAGGGCGAGCGGCGGCTGCACCGGGCTCCCGGTGAAGGACCGGAGGTCGGCCGCGGGGAGCATGAGCACCACGGCGGCGGCCGCGACGACCACCCCGGCGACGACGATCGTGACGAGGAGCGGGACCGACTCGGCGGCGATCACCCGGCGGTTCCGACGGCGGTCGAGGCCGAGGGTGGCGAGCAGCCGTCCGCGTTCCCGCCGACCGGCCGCGGCGAGCAACCCGGAGGCGGCGAGCGCGCCGGCGCCGACGACGACGCCGACCAGCGCGGCGACGACGGCGATCGTCCGGACACCGGGCACCCGCGGGTCGGCCGTGAGCTCGCGCGCGACGCTCGAGGCCGTCTGCACGGTGCCGTCCGGGGCCGCCGCGCGGAGGCGCGGCACGACGCGGTCGACGTCCGCACCGGGGCCGAGCGCGACGAGCACCCGGTCCACGCTGCCGGTCGAGGTGAGGTCGGACGCGTTGCGGTCGTCGACGAGCATCCACTTCGCGGCGTCCGTGAACGGCGACGGGTCCGGCGCGGTCCCGACCACCCGGACGCGCGTCCCGAGGACGGAGCCGCCGTGCCGGAGGTCCGCGGCGAGTGACTCCGAGACGACGACCGGGACCGCCGCCGTGGCGGAGCCGCGCAGCGCTCTCGGGGTGGGCAGCGCGCCGGGGACGCCCCGCTGCGTCACGCCGAGCGCCGCCGAGTCGGCGACGAGCAGCGTCGAGGTGACCGTTCCCGACCGGGTGTCCAGGCTGACGGCGTCCGTCGTCGCGATCCCCGTCGCGGACGCCACGCCGCGGACCCGGCCGATCGCCCTGACCTGATCGTCGTCGAGCGCCGGGGCCTCGATCGAGACCGCCGCTCCGACCGACCGCCGCGCGGCCTCGTCGAGTCCGTGTACGAGCGTGCTGCCGACGACGCTGCCGAGGAGTGCGACGGCCACCCCGGCTGTGGTGACGCCGATCGCGACGGTCCGGGCGACACCCCCTCGAGCCGTCGTGATCGAGCCGACGAAGCCAGGCAGGTCGGCGCCGCGGCGGAACACCCGCACGACGATGCGCAGCGCCACGGGGAGCAGCCGGGTCGCGAGCACGGTGCCCGAGGCCGCGAGCAGCACCGGCAGCGCGGCTGCGAGCGGATCGATGCGCCCGTCCGGTGCGGTCGTCGCGATGCCGGCGCGCGCCGAGACGAACGCCGCGACCGCCGTGGCGACGAGGACGGCGCCCTCGACCACGAGTCGGAGCCGTGGCGCGTGCGACCGGGACCGTCCACCGGGGACGAGGGCCGCGGCAGCGAGACACGGGAGGACGGCGCTCGCCGCTGCTGTCGTGATCCCCGCCGCCAGCGTGCCCGTGCCCGCGTCCGAGCCGGCGCCGATCGCCGTGAGGACCGCTGCAGCGGTCCCGGCGCCGAGCAGCGCCGCGGGCACGGCGGCGGAGGCGACGAGGAGGGCAGCCAGACCGCCGCGGAGCACCCGACCGCCGCCACGGGCCGCGAGGAGCTGCCAGCGGTCCCGGTCGCGTTCGACGGTGAGCAGCGCGACGAGGGCCATGACCCCGACCACGGCGACGAACGGGCCCGTCCCGAGCGCGGCGGTCAGTGTGCCGACGGTCGCGTCGCGGGCCGCCGCGGCGTCGAGGAGCCCGGGGAGGCCGGTCGTCAGGCGCGCGGAACCCGAGACCGTCGAGGGCAGCGGCGTGAGACGGGACAGTGCGGTCCTGGCGGCGTCGGACAGGGCAGCGCGGTTCGCCGTCGTCACCGCATCCGGCCGGAGCGCGAACCACGCCCGCCCGTGGACCGCGCGGAGGTTGCCGGCGAGCGCACCGGTCGACCCGGGAGCGGCGTAGGCGACGCCGGTCTCCGCCGTCCCACCGGGCCCGAGCGCGAGCTTCGCCGGACGGAGCGTCGTCGGGGTCTGCGTCCAGGCGTCCTCCGTCGGGTCGTCGGCAGCGTAGGTCCCGACCAGGTCCATGGTCGTCTCGCCCCCGGTGTCGGCGACGACCCGCGACGTCCCCACCGGCCACTCGACGGCGGACGCGACGGGACGGGACAGCACGACCTCGATCGCTCCCGGGTCGGTGGACGCCCGCGGGGCCCGCCCCTCGACGATGTGCGATCGACCCGCGAACCCGGGGTCCGCCGCGATCGCGATGTACGCGGGGGGCTTCGAGGGCTCCTGGGCGAGCGGCATGAGGTCGGTCTGCGCCACGTACTCGCCGGGACGGGTGGCCTCGCGGAGGACGGCCGGCATCGCCCGACGCGCGTCGTCCAGCGCGGGAGCGATGCCGGCGAAGGCCGCCTGCGCACGGGACGTGACCGGGTCTGTGGTGGCGGTGCCGGCGACGTCAGCGGGACCGGAGCCAGGCTCTGCCACGACGAAGGTGGCCTGCAGGTCCCGTTCGACGGGCGTCGCCCTGGTGAGGTCGTGCTGGACCCCGGCGGTCTGCAGCCCGCCGAGCACGGGGAGCACGACCGCCCCGGCGACGGTGGCGAGGAACACCACCGCGGCGATCGCGACCAGGGGACCGCGGTGCGACCGGGCGACCCGGTGCGCGGCCGCACCGGTCGTGGCGCGTCGAATCCGGCTCACGACTCGGCCTCCGTCGGGCGCCCGCGGACGTCGGCCTCCGTCCGGCGACCGCGCACGACCACCACGGTCGCGACGACCCCGGTCACCACGAGCAGGACGACGGGCGCGACGAACGTCGCGGGGACCACTGCGACCGGGGCCGCGTCGACGAGCCCGCGCGACGCCGGGACCGCCGCGACCGCGAACGGCGCCACGGTCGTCCCGACCGCGAGGATGCCCGCCGCCGTTCCGCCGAGCACCCCGAGGACCGCTGGGAGGGACGAGCCGAGTCCGCGCGCGGCCGCCGACCACCTCGCCGGGACCCCGAGCGCCCGGAGCACCCGACGTGCCGGGTCGGGCTCGGCGCCGGCGATCGCCAGGACGAGGAGCACGAGGAGCGCACCGAGGGCAGCGGTCGCGGCGAGTGCGGCCACCGCGGTGGCGATCACGGGATCGGACCGGACCGCCGCACCGGACGTGACGGTCGAACCACGGGGCAGGCCGGTGCGGAGCGACTCGACGACGGACGTCGGGTCGGAGGTCGTGATCCAGCGTTCGCCCACGCGCGGGACGGCCGAGCCCGCGGGCGCTGAACCACCGTCGATCGTCGTCGCGACGAGCGTGGACAGGTCGGTCACGACGGCGCTGCGGCTCCCCGTCCCCGGCACCGACTCGACGATCGCCCGGACGGTGCTCGCGACGGGGCTCCCGGTGGACGAGGGCGTGACGTCCAGGCGTGATCCGATCCGGACACCGAGACGGTCCGCGAGGGTGCGGGTCAGGACGACGGGCAGGCGTCCGTTCCCCGGTGACCGGCCGACGACGATCCTGGCGGGCGGAGCGAGGTCGACCGCGGTGGTCTCGCTCGACACCGGCCCGTCGGCACCGTCGACGGTGGCCCCGACGGCGACACGGAGCCGCGACGAGGTGAACGTCGAGTCGGTGTCGGCGGGGCGGGACGCGAACGTCAGGGTCGGCTCGACGGCGAGTAGCCGCCAGCCGGACCCGGAGGACGGCAGGGTCCCCGTCAGCCGAGCAGCGCCGCCGACCGCGACCGCCCCGGTGCCGTCGGCGGAGCTGGTGAGGGTGACCAGCGCGGGGACCCCGTCGGCGTCCACGACCCAGGCGGCGAACCGCACCGAGCCCACCGCGTCGGGCCGCTGCACGTCGTCGAACGTCGCCACGGCGGTCCGCACGTCGATCGACACCGAGCGTCGTCCGGGGACGAGCGGGACCCCTGACCGGTGCGCCGGTCCGAGTCGCTCCGCTCCGGTGCCCGGCAGGAGCACCGCGGCACGCGCTGCCGACGTCGCGACGACCGGCACGGTGACGGACCCGACGCCGACGGTGTCGGTCCACACCGGGGTGATGCTGCCGGAAGCCGGCCGATCGAGGCGGATGCGCGGGAGGAGCGTGCGCTCGCCGACGACCGCGTCCCCGTCCAACCGCACCCGCACGTCCGGACCGACCACGGCGCGGGCGGTGCGGTCGTCCACCTCGGCGACGGTCGCCGCGAATCCCGCGACGAACACCCCGGTGGCGGCCACGATCGAGACGACGAGGACCGCGGGGGCCGAGGACGCCCACGTGCGTGCGGTCCGGCGGGCGGTGAGCGCAGGCAGCAGTCCGCGCCACCCCGTGGCCGACCGGGCGACGACCCGCGCAGCGACGCCCCCGAGGAGCACGACGACCGACGCCCCGGCGACGATCCAGACGACGGGTGCCGCGGCGGCGACCACGTCGACCGTGACGGTGCGCCGGACGACGTCGATCGGGACGCCGGCGGTGAACAGCCGCCACGTCGCGAACACGGCGGCGGCGACGAGGACGCCCGCCGCGACGACCTGGCCGACGACCCCGGTGGCCGACCGGCGGCGCCGTCCGACGACCACCGCGGGGACGACCGTGCCGACCAGGACGGCAGTGCAGACGGTGGCCGTGACGATCGACCAGAGCGAGCCGACCGACGGTCCGGTCGGCAGCGCGACGGCGACGGCCGCACCCGTCCCGACGGCGGACCCGAGGGCGGCCGTGACGATCCCCTCCGCCGCACCCCAGCGTGCGAGCTGGCCGCGGGTCGCGCCGCGGGCGGTGAGGAGGGCGTCCTCCGCCGACCGCACGAGGTCGAGCCGTGTGGCGACCACCACGAGGGCGACCAGGGCGAGGACCCCCAGTACGGCGACCGCGAGGCCGTCCAGCGCGACCGCCACACCGACGGCTGCGCGCGCTGCGGCAGGATCCGTGATCGCTGTGGAACGGTCGCGAGCGGCGGCCGTTCCGATCACCAGGACCAGCACGGCGGTGGCAGCGGCGGACGCCACCACGGCGGCGGCGACGGCGAGCAGACCGACCCGTCGTCGTGCCCGTGCGCGCCACGGGTGTTGTGTTCTGCGCCGAACCCCCATCCCGACGAATCTAGGGGACGGCCGTCACACGCTGCTGCTGATCGGTCCCGTCGACGAGGGCGTGTCGTCCGCGGCGCCCGCGAACACGACGCCACCCCACGTGATGCACGCCACCGCGAGCACGAAGCCGACCGCCGCGATCCACCACGACGTCCGACGGCGGATCCAGGCACCGATCGCGAGCACCACCGTCGCGACCCCGATCACGAACGCCCCGCCGACCGCGAGCGCCGCGCCGCCGAAGTACCCGCCGGGGGAGCACCCCGCGGCGGCGTCGCACGCCGCCGTCGCGGAGATCGTCGCGATCAGTCCCACGATCGCGGCGACGATCGTCATGAGCGCGCCGAACACCAGGAGCAGGATCGTGGTGATCCGGTCGGCGATCTTCCCGGGCGGGAACAGGGTCGTCGCGCCCTGCTGCCACTCGGTGGGCGTCGGGCGCCCCGGTGTGGGATCGGGTGCTGACCATGTCATCGCGGTACCCCTAACGCGCTTCGACGCCGAAGGCCTCGGCGAGTCGCTGGATCTTCTGTGCACGGCCGAGTCGCGGCAGGTCGGAGCCGTCGCGGATGACGCGCCCGCGCGCCTCGAAGTCGTCGAGGAAGTCCTGAGCCCACGCGACGTCCGTCGGGGTGGGGGAGATGACCTCGTTGATGACCGGCAGCTGCTCGGTGTCGAGGCACAGCTTCCCGGTGAGCCCGAGGGACACCGCGACCTGCGACTGCTCGCGGAGGATCGGGTGCGACGAGCCCACCGTGGGGCCGTCGATCGGACCGGGCAGGTCGCCCACGCGGGACGCCACGACGAGCCGGGACCGCGGGTACGCCATCGCGAGCGTGTCCGCCGAGGTCCCGGTGTCACGGCGGTAGTCGCCGCTGCCGAAGGCCAGCCGGAACGCGCCCTGCGCCCGGGCGATCGACGTCGCCTCCTCGATGCCGAGGGCGGACTCGACGAGGGCGATCACCGGGGTCTGTCCGCCGAGCCGGTGCCAGGTGTCGGTGACCTGCGCGGGGCTCTCGGTCTTCGCGAGCATCACGCCCTGCAGACCGGGCAGGCCGCGGAGCTCCTCGACGTCGTCGGCCCAGAAGTCGGTCGTGACGTCGTTGATCCGCACCCAGGCGTCGCCGCCGCCCGTCAGCCACTCGGCCACGGTGGACCGGGCGGCGGGCTTCGCGGCAGGGTCCACGGCGTCCTCGATGTCGAGGATCACCTGATCCGCCCGGGAACGTGTGGCGGAATCGAATCGGTCGGACGCGGTCCCGGCGACGAGGAGCCACGAGCGCGAGATCTCGGCGGGGACCGATCGACGCCGCGAGGGAACGGCAGTGGACGGGGCGGTGCGGTCGTCGATGGCCATGCCACGTTGGTACCACAGTCCGGGGTGGCGAACCGTCCGTGCGTCGCCCGATCTGCCCGAAACCTCGGTTCATTGCCAGAGACGACGGACGCTTCCGCTTACAGTGGGCGTTGTGTGGCGCGCGGACAGAGTGACCGGCGGCGAGGACGACGTGAACGACGACGTCTCCGCCGAGGACTCGCGCGCCTCGGGGGACGACCAGCACGTCGGGGGCGACGACCAGCAGCAGCAGCACGGGCAGGACGAGACCACGAGCACCGCGGACGCCATCACAGACCCGAACGACGACGACCTGGACCGCTCGCTCCGGCCGGAGCTCCAGATGACGAGCCCGCACGCGATCAGCCTCGGCGACCCGCGGCTCACGGCGACGAACGCGGCCGAGCCGGTCTGGGACGCCTGGCGTTCCCAGCTCGCCGGTGTCGGCGGCACCAGCCCGCTCGTGCACTTCGCGGACCACCCGCGTGCAAGGATCGAGCTCTCCACGACGCACCCCGGCGGACTCGCGCAGTTCATCACCGGCAAGACCACCCTGCTGTCGAGCCTGATCCGCGACGAGGTCGCCCTCCGCGCGGCGCGCATCGCAGCAGGACACGTCGAGGCGAAGGGCACCGAGCTCGCCACCGTCCGCGGCATCGACGCCGTGAACCTCGGCATCGGCATGGCCGACTGGAAGCACGGCGACGAGCAGTACCGCGGCCCGGTGCTCCTCCGTCCGCTCGCGATCCGTCGCCACGGCCGTGACTTCGAGGTCCGGCTGCTCGGTGAACCCGTCCTCAACCCCGCGCTCGCCGACGCGCTCCGTGAGCAGTTCGGCGTCACGCTCGACGCGCAGACGTTCGTCGCGCTCGCACAGCAGGACGGCTCGTTCACCCCGAACCCGGTGATCGACCGCCTCCGCGGGCTGACCGCGCACATCCCCGGCTTCTCCGTGCACGCCCGGCTCGTCGTGTCGACCTTCGCCGAGGTCGCCACCGGCCTGGTCGAGGACACGAAGGACCTCTCCCACCCGGTGCTCGACGCGCTCGCCGGCAACCCGAGCGCCAAGTGGCAGGTCGAGCAGTCCTACCGTCCGGTCGAGCAGACCCCGTCGGACGAGCGCAGCCCCGACACCGACACGCTGCTGCTCGACGCCGACGACGAGCAGGAGAACGTGATCGCGCAGATCACGGCCGGCAACTCGATCGTCGTGAAGACTCTCCCGGGTACCGGCGGGACGCAGACCATCGTGAACGCGCTCGGTGGCCTCGTCGCCGCGAACAAGCGCGTCCTCGTGGTGAGCCCGCGCCGAGCGACCCTGCGCGGGATCGCCGCGCGGTTCGCCGAGGTCCAGCTCCCCGGTGTCGCCGTGACGCCCTCGACGCTCCGCCGTGACGTCGTCCGGGCCATCGCCCGCAACGAGAAGGCGACCCGTCCGAGCCTCCGCGAGGTCGACGACGCCCTGGTCCGTCTCCGCAAGGTCCTGAAGGACTACCGCGGCGCGCTCTCCCGCACCGACCGCGACTTCGGCGTCAGCGTCCTCGACTGCCTCGTCGAGCTCTCCCGACTGTCGCTGTTGCCCGTCCCGCCGTCGACGACGGCACGGCTCTCGAAGCAGTCCGTCGCCGCCATGGTCCAGGGGCGCTCCCGCGTCGCCGAGACGATGGTCAGCGCCGCGAACCTCGGGGAGTTCCGCTACGGCCCGGACGACTCGCCCTGGTACGGCGCGAAGTTCTCGTCGAGCGACGGCGCCCAGCGCGCGCACAAGATCGCGAAGGACCTGCACGACGGCGCCCTGCCGACGCTGCTCCAGCGGGCGCACGAGCTCATCGCGTCGACCCGGATGCGGCAGTTCACCACGGTGAACGAGCTCGGTATCTACCTGCGCCTGCTCACCGAGATCCGCGACACCCTCGACCGCTTCCTGCCGGTGGTGTTCGACCGCTCGGTCTCGGAGCTCGTCGCCGCCACCGCGCCCCGCGGCGAGGGCGCCCCGATGTCGAGCACCAACCGTCGCCGGCTGAAGAAGCTGGCGCGCGAGTACGTCCGACCGGGTGTGCACGTGTCCGACCTGCACGAAGCGCTCACCCGCGTGCAGCAGCAGCGGGTGCTCTGGCAGCGCTACGTCGCCGCCGGCGTGAACCCCGAGGTGCCCACCGGCATCGCGGACGTCCAGGTGCTGTTCTCGAACGTGGTCGAGGACCTCGCGCGCCTCGACGAGCCGCTCGGTCGCACCAGCCGCGACGAGCAGCTCGCGAACATGCCCGTCGAGGACCTCGTGCCGTATATCGGCACGCTCGCGGCGGACTCCGACGTCCTGCACAACCTGCAGGAGCGCACCGAGCTCATGCAGACGCTCCGCGACCTGCAGCTCGAGCCGCTCATCACCGACCTCGCCAACCGGCACGTCCCGGACACCCAGGTGCCCGCCGAGCTCGAACTCGCCTGGTGGCAGTCGGCGCTCGAGACGATGCTCGAGTCCGACCGGGCACTGCTCGGCGCGAACACCGACATGCTCGACCGGGTCGAGGCCGACTTCCGCCTCGTCGACGACGCGCACGCCGCGGGTGTCTCGCAGGGACTCGCGTGGCAGCTCGCCGAGAACTGGAAGGTCGGCCTCGTCGACTGGCCGGAAGAGGCGGCAGCGCTGAAGACCCAGCTCAAGGACGGCGCGATCACCTCGCGACTCCTGCAGGACTCCGCGCCGCACCTGTCCCGCTCGATCGCGCCGGTGTGGCTCGCATCCCCGTACGAGGTCCCGCAGATCGCCGACACGATGCCGTTCGACACGGTGATCCTCGTCGACGCCGGGGCGGTCACCATCGCCGAGACCGTCGACGCCGTCCGCCGTGCTCGTCAGACCGTCGTGTTCGGCGACCCGGTGACGCAGACGCCGTCCCCGTTCCGAATCGCCGTCGACCCGACGCACCGCGCGCTCCAGGTCGACGAGGAGACCCTCGATGCCCTGCACGCCGACTCCGCGCTCGCGAAGCTCTCGACCCTGCTGCCGACCCTGTCCCTGACGACGTCGTACCGCGCCGGCGGCGAGGACCTCGCCGAGCTCGTCAACCGTCGCTTCTACGGCGGCCGGATCGAGTCGCTGCCGTGGGCCGGCTCCTTCCTCGGCCACGGCTCGATCGCGCTCGACTACGTGAGCGACGGCAAGGCCGTCCCCGACCCCGAGTCCGGCGCGGTGGAGAGCGTCGACGCCGAGGTGGACCGCGTGGTCCGGCTCGTCATCGACCACGCCCGCACCCGTCCCACCGAGTCGCTCATGGTGATCACGGCATCGGCGAAGCACGCCGTCCGTGTCGAACAGGCCGTGCTCACCGCGGCCCAGGGCCACAAGGACCTCACCGAGTTCGTCATCGGCGACCGCGCGGAGCCGTTCATCGTCGCCACGCTCGAGCAGTCGGTGGCGCAGAGCCGCGACCGCGTCGTGTTCTCGATCGGCTACGGCCGCACCCCGCACGGCCGGGTCCTCCGCGACTTCGGTCCGCTCGGCAAGCCAGGTGGCGAGCGGCTCCTCGCGGTCGCGATGACCCGTGCGCGTCGCTCGATGGTCATCGTCACGTGCTTCCAGCCGTCCGACATCGAGGCGGAGCGGATGGGCCACGGCACCGTCGCGCTGGCCGAGATCCTCGCCGAGGTCCGCGCCCGCACCACCGCCGAGTACGTCCCGGACGACTCCGACCCGCTGCTCGTCGACCTGGCGCGGCGCCTCGAGATGCGCGGCATCCCCGTCGCGCTCGGGCACCGCGGCAAGCTCGGCCTGGTGGCTGCGCACGGCGGCGTCTGCGTCACGATCGAGACGGATGCGACGCTCCAGCAGGGGTCGCTCCGCGAGTCGCTGCGGCTGCGTCCTGAAGTCCTCCGCCGGCTCGGTTGGCACTACGTGCGCGTGCACGCCTTCCAGCTGTTCTCCGACCCGGACCGGGTCGCGAACACGGTCGCGGCCGTCCTCGGGGTCGACCGTGGGGCAACGCAGGAGATCAGCATCCCGCCGGTCCCCGCCCGTCGATGAGCCGGAGGGCCTCCCGGCCCGCCGGTCCGGTCACGCCCGGCACGGACCAACTGGTGGGCACGTGGTCGCGAGCCGACGACGCGGCCGCACCCGAGCCTCCCGTCCGCCCCGTGGTGACCCCGGATCGGTCTGGAGGCTCGGAGCGGCGCAGCAGGCGCGTCACCACCCAGCCGGTGCCGGGCTCCGACCCGTCCCCGGCTCCGGAGCCGCCCCGGCACGACCGCGGCGAGAACGACGCCCGGCTGCTCGGCGACCGCCCTCCCCACTGGGGGTAGGTACGCTGGAGGCCCCGGCCCCCGACGAGAGCAGCTGATGACCGACCCCGCAGTGCGCGAGCGCCCCGACTGGCAGACCTGGCCGAACCTCATCACGCTGGTCCGGTTCCTGCTCATCCCGGTGTTCGTGGTCCTGGTCGTGCAGGGGCACCCCGGCTGGGCGCTGGTCTCGCTCGTGGTCCTCGGCGTCTCGGACTGGGCGGACGGCTTCATCGCGCGGAAGTTCGACCAGGGGTCCAAGCTCGGCACCGCGCTCGATCCCGTGGCCGACCGGCTCGCGATCATCGCCGTCGTGCTCTCCCTGGTGCTGGTCGGGTTGCTGCCGTGGATCGTCGTCGTGATCATCGTCGTGGTCGACGCCCTGCTCGCGGTGCTGTCGAGCGTCTGGTTCCGCGGCGATCCCGACCTCAAGGTGTCCTGGACCGGGAAGATCCGCTCCGCCCTGCTCTTCGTCGGGCTGCCCGTGCTGCTGTTCTCGGAGACGTCGTGGGCGTCCGAGCACTCCTGGATCCGGATCACCGCCCTCGTGTTCGTGTGGCTCGGCACCGTCGGCCACGTCCTCGCGGGTGCGCAGTACTTCGCCGCGATGGTGCAGAAGCGGCGCGTGACCGCCGCGTCCTGACCCGCCCGGCGCCCGTCCGTGTCGCCCGCCTCGTCCCTTCGCACAACCGAAAGCCACTCGCGCCGCGGAAGTCCGCGGTGTGAGTGGCTTTCGGTTGTGCGGTAGCGATCGGTGCCGCGTGGGCGCGATCCGTCCGCGCTAGAGCTTCGTCGTGCTCGGGAGCCCCGGGCCCTCGGGGGCGTCGTTCGGGGCGACGTGGGCGCCCGCGCCGGCCGCCGCGCGGCCCTGCTGCGACCGGAGGAGGTCGCGGATCTCGACGAGGACCTCGACGTCGGTCGGCGGGACGTCCTGCGGCGTCTGCTCCTCGTCCTTCTGGAGCTTGGCGAACGTGCGCTTGATGAGGTGGTTCACCGGCAGGATCAGCGCGAAGTAGACCACTGCGGCGATGATGATGAAGTTGATGGCCGCGCCGATCACCGCGCCGAACTTCAGGGAGGCGTCCCCACCGGAGACGGTCGGGATGTGCACGATCAGCGTCTTGTCGAGCATCGACGCGTTGAACACGGCACCGATCAGCGGGTTGATCACGTTCGTGACGATCGAGGTCACGATGGCGGTGAACGCGGCACCGATGACCACAGCGACGGCCAGGTCGATCACGTTTCCGCGGAGCAGGAACTCCTTGAAGCCCTTCACGGGTCTCCTTCCGGGTCGAGGACGGCCGCCGGGCGGCGACCAGTCAAACCTAGCGAGGAGGCGGGGCGGACGTCAGGACGCGGTGGGCTTCGCGGGTGCAGCGGGTGCGGCGGCCGGTGCGGGCTTCGCGGACTCGGACTTCGCGGGCGCGCTGCTGGACGAGCCCTCGGACTTCGGCGCCGGGCGGGAGTCGGTCCGGTAGAAGCCGCCGCCGTTGAACGTCACGCCGACCGGCGAGAACACCTTCCGCAGGACACCGCCGCACGTGGGGCACTCGGTGAGCGTGGCGTCGGAGAACGACTGCTTGATGTCGAACGCGGTGTCGCACTCGGTGCAGCGGTACGAGTAGGTGGGCACGTCAGCTCCGGAACGTGATGATGCGCGACGGCGTGATGATGCCGTCAACGGGTTCGTCGTGGGGTTCGCGCGGGACCTCGTCGAGGTACTCCGCGTCGAAGATCACAGCATAGACGGGCGGACGCTTCGCCATGGACCCGAGGGTCTTGTCGTAGTACCCGCGACCCCAGCCCATCCGGACGCCGTCGTGTCCGACCGCGGCGGCCGGGGTGAGGATCGCGTCGACGTCGTTGATCGCGAGCGGGGACAGCACCTCGCCGACGACCTCGGGCATGCCGGAGATCCCCTCGGTCTCGCTCGACCCGTCGCCGACCGCCCAGTCGAGCAACCCGTCCTCGCGGGTGATGGGCAGCAGCACGCGGATGTCGCGCTCGAACGCCCAGTTCAGGAACGGTCGGACGTTCGGCTCGTCGGATGCGGAGAGGTAGAGGGCGATCGACTCGACCTGGCGCTCCTCGGCGAACCGCTGCAGGGTCTCGGTGAGTGCCGCGGTGTCGTCGTCGCGTTCGGTCGTGGTCCTGGTGCGTCGGCGCTGGCGGAGCTCGGCCCGCAGCGCGCGCTTCTCGTTGCCGAGATCGGGGATCATGCGAGGGAGTCTAACGATCGCGCTGATGCGGCTTTCCGTCTGATCGTGTCCTCATCCCGTGTCCTCCCTTCGTTTACGTCCCCGTAATGGGGGCATCCGATACGGTCATGGACATGGGCTTCCAGATTTCCAAGGCGGTGATCCCAGCGGCAGGGCTGGGCACCCGCTTCCTCCCCGCGACCAAGGCGATGCCGAAGGAGATGCTCCCCGTCGTCGACAAGCCAGCCATCCAGTACGTGGTGGAAGAGGCAGTCGGCGCAGGACTCACCGACGTGCTGATGATCACCGGGCGCAACAAGAACGCACTCGAGAACCACTTCGACCACGTGTCGGAGCTCGAGGAGACCCTCAAGAAGAAGGGCGACCACGAGAAGCTGCAGAAGGTGAACCAGTCCACGGACCTCGCCGACATGCACTACGTCCGACAGGGCGACCCGCTCGGCCTCGGCCACGCGGTGCTCCGCGCCAAGATGCACGTCGGCCGAGAGCCGTTCGCCGTGCTCCTCGGTGACGACATCATCGACGCCCGCGACCCGCTGCTCCAGCGCATGATCGAGGTCCAGGGGGAGAAGAACGCGACCGTCGTGGCCCTCCTCGAGGTCCCCGAGTCGCAGACCCACCTCTACGGCATCGCCACGGTCGAGGAGACCGACACCGACGACGTCGTGAAGATCACCGGCCTCGTCGAGAAGCCGGCGCAGGGCGAAGCGCCCTCCAACCTGGCCATCATCGGCCGCTACGTCATCCGCCCCGAGGTCTTCGACGTCCTCGAGAAGCAGGAGCCGGGCAAGGGCGGCGAGATCCAGCTGACCGACGCGCTCATGAAGATGGCGAGCGCGGAGGAGTGGACCGGCGGCGTGTACGGCGTCGTGTTCCGTGGACGCCGGTACGACACCGGTGACAAACTCGACTACATCAAGGCGATCGTGCAGCTCGCCTCGGACCGCGATGACCTCGGCCCCGACCTCAAGTCGTGGCTGAAGGAGTTCAACGCGGGCGAATGAGTCGACCCATCCCGCACGGGTCCGGTACCGCCGGACCCGTGCGGGACACCCCGCTCCGGAGCTTCCCCGGGGCACCGGAGGAACCTGAGCGATGACGACGATCCCGACCCTGTCCCACGGGCGGGTCACCATCCGCCCCCTCCGGCTCCGTGACACCCGTGACCTCGACGCGGCGCTCGCGACGAACCGCTCCTGGCTCCGCACCTGGGAGGCGACGAACCCGTCCGGCCACGTGTCCACCGACGTCCGTGGCTCGATCCGCGCGCTCCAGGCCAACGCCCGCGCGGGACTCGGACTGCCGTTCGCGATGGAGCTCGACGGTCGATTCGTCGGCCAGCTCAACGTCTCCGGCGTGACGTACGGATCGCTCGCCAGTGCCTCGATCGGCTACTGGGTCGTCGAGAACGCCGCCGGCCACAACGTCACGCCGATCGCCGTGGCACTGGCCGCCGACCACTGCTTCCGCACCGTCGGCATCCACCGCATCGAGATCTGCATCCGTCCCGAGAACGCCCCGTCGCTCCGGGTCGTCGAGAAGCTCGGGTTCCGGTACGAGGGGCTCCGCAGGCGGTACATCCACATCAACGGGGACTGGCGCGACCACTTCTGCTTCGCGCTCGTCGCCGAAGAGGTGCGCGAGGGCATCCTCGAGCGCTGGGTCCGCGGACAGGTGCCCCCGGGTGTCGGCAGCGTGCCCCTCGCCGCGCGGGACGAGGCCGCCATGCCGATCATCACCGGCCCGCGCGCCTGAACCGACCAGCGCCGCGAACCGGCCCGCGCGCCTGAACCGGCCCGCGCCCCCGAATCTCCCGACGACACGCGCAACACACGCCCCGCAATCACGAGCGCGAAGTACCCCCGCCCCTAGCCTCTCCCCATGGGAATCGGGTCATGGGGCGGCGGCATCGTCCTGCTGGTCGCCGCAGTGCTGTGGCTCGTCTACCTCATGCCCTCGTGGGCAGCCCGTCGCCAGTACCTCGCCACCGAGCGGAACGCGATCCGGCTGCAGCAGACCCTCCGGATCCTCGCGCAGACGGCCGAGCTCCCGGACGAGGTCCGCATCGAGATGAACGCGAAGTCCCTCGCCGAGGCGCAGAAGGTCGCGAAGTCCGAAGAGGCGAAGCGCTCGGCGATCGTCCGCGCGCACGAAGCCGCACGGCAGCGTGAGATCACCCGACGACTCGCGGAGCAGGGTCCGGCGCTCGAGCGGGCCTCGGCGGTCCCCGCGCTGACCGCGATGCGCATGCGTCGTTCGCGGCTCGGCGCGACGGGCCTCGGCGTGCTCGGCCTCGTCGTCGCGCTCGTGGTGCTCGTCGCAGCACCCGGCGCGTGGCTCGTCGCCGTCGCCGGCATCGTCGCCGCCGGCGGGTCCGCAGCGGTCCTCGCCCAGCTGCACCAGGTCGCCCAGGCGCGGAAGGCGCGGGCCGCAGCGGCTCCTGCCGGCGCGACCCGTGCCTCCCGTCCGGCGACGGCCTGGACCGATCCCGCCCCGCCGCTCACGAGCGAACAGCCGACCGAGGCGCCGGCGACGGAGCGGACCTGGACACCCGGCCGTGTGCCGAAGCCGCTGTACGTGGAACGGCCCGCCGCTCCCGTGGCGTCCCCGGAGTCGTCGGCGGAACTCGCCGCGCGGCTCAAGGAGCGCGTCGCCGCAGCCAAGGCCGAGGCGGACGCCGAGGCCGCGGCGATCCGGGCCGGGGACGTCGACCCCTCGCTCGCCACGGTGTCGCGGATGCGCCCGGACGTCGAGGAAGCGGTCGCCTCGCTGTCGGCGCACGACCAGGGTCGGCTCGCGGAGCGGCTCGGGTTGCGGGCCGCACCGACGGCGACGTCGACGGAGCAACCCGGTCAGTCCGCGCCGGCCCCGCAGGCCGCGCCGGAACAGCCCAGCAAGTGGGCGGGCATGGGCGTCATCGGCGACGATGCGTACGAGCAGGCCGACCTCGACGCGATCATGCGTCGCCGCCGCGCGGTCTGAGATCGCGGCACGCCCGGCGGGTCCCGATCGATTTCGGTGCGGGCCTGGCGGGTGCTAGTGTGGTCGAGCACTTGGGGCTATGGCGCAGTTGGTAGCGCGTCTCGTTCGCAATGAGAAGGTCAGGGGTTCGAATCCCCTTAGCTCCACCAAGGCATGAAACACGGCACCGCAACACAGCAGGCCCGGACCACACGGTCCGGGCCTGCTGTGTTGTCGGCCGGTCAGCCGCCGTACTGTGCGGTCGACACGACCGAGGATCCCGCCTCCTGGCACGCCGTGTTGAGCGACCGCATCGCCAGGTCCCACTCGGGGGAGTCGTCGAGTGCGGGTCCCGACTCCGGGGCCGGGTGCTCCTCGAGGTACCGCTGGGCGTACGCGATGGCGTTCGACAGGCGCGTGTCCGTGCTCGACAGGTGCTCGTAGCCGAAGCGTGCGGCCGACAGCAGGGCCTCGAGGCCGGCTTCGGTCACGTCGCCCTGCTGGAGCCCCACGCGCCCGTTGAGCGTCATCGTCGAGAGCGCGCTGAGCTGGCCGCAGACGGCCGGGGCGCTCTGGTCCTCGTCCATGACGACGGGGTCCGGGTCGGCGGCGGCGGTCGGCGTCGCCGGGGTGGGCGTGGACGACGGCGTCCGGTCGGCGGCGGTGTCGGCGGACGAGCACCCGGTGAGCGCGAGCGCGGCGCACGCCAGCAGCGCTGCACCGAGGACGGACGGGCGGACGGATCGGAGGTTCCCCATGTGTCGATCCTGACGGACCGGGATCAGGTGGCGGACCGTGGTTGCGGAATCGAGATCGGCTCGAGACTGGATCGTGACGGACGGGAGGCTCGTGGCGACGCCGCCACGAGCCTCCCGACCGTCATCCGGTCACGTCGGGCGGCCTGTGTCCTCCGCTCCACGCGCGACGTCGATGGTGTGCTCGGCAACCTCCTCCCCCTAGACTCCCGGTGCACCCACCGGGTCGCTCGCAGAAGAGGGGTACGCATGCGTCTCAGGTCCACCGTCGTCGCTCTGGGAACGACGCTCGCCGTCGTCGCGGGTCTGGTCCTCGCCGGCCCGGTGGCCGCTGCTGAGGCCGCGGCCCCCACCACCGGACGCTTCACCCCCGTCGCTCCGGCTCGTGCGTGGAGCGGCACGGTCGGCACGACCGCGACCACGGTGACACTCGGCGGTGCCGACGCGGTACCGACCGACGCGGCCGCCGTCGTGCTCACGGCCACCGTCACCGCTCCGACCGCGAACGGGTACATCAGCATCGCGCCCGCCGGCAGCACGGTGCGTCCGTCGGTGCAGAACTTCTCGACCGGGCAGCAGATCTCCGGCACCACGACCGTCGGACTGACGAACGGCAAGGCCACGGTCCGGCTGTCGGCCGGCTCGGGCAAGGTCGCCCTCGACGTCGCCGGCTGGTACGGCACGAGTGCATCGGGGTCGACCTACACGCCCTTGCCACCGACGAACGTGATCAAGTCGACGGCCACCACGGCGCCGCAGCGCGTCCAGATCGCGGGGACGGCAGGTGTCCCGGCGAACGCGACGGCGGTGGTCCTCCAGAGTGACGTCACCAAGCCGGCCGCGAGCGGCACGCTCCGCATCACGCCGTCCGGTGACTCCGCCGGTGTCGTGACGCTCACCTACCGAGCCGGTGTCACCGTTGCGAACACGACGACGGTCGCGTTGTCGGACGGAGCGGTCCAGATGCTGGTGTCCGCGGGCAGCGCGGCCGTGCTCGCCGACGTCGTCGGCTACTACGCACCGGTGTCGACCGGATCGGTCTTCGTCCCGGCGGACCCGGTGCGCGCGGCGACCGTCCCGGCGACCACGACCGCGCGGACGATCACGGTCGCCGGCACGGCCGGTGTCCCGCGCAACGCGACCGCCGCGGTCATCAACGCCAAGGTGGGCGGTGGTACCAACAACGGGTTCCTCCGTGTGACCGGTGCGGGCCTGGGATCGAGCGTGCCGACGCAGATCTACGCCCCTGGGCAGACGATCGGCAACGCGCTCATCGCTCCCCTCGCCGCGGCCGGGCAGGTCCAGGCGAAGGTCTCCTCGGGGACCGCGACGGTCTACGTCGACGTCGTCGGGTACTTCGTCGACGGGTCGACCGGCTCGGGAACCGGCGTCGACGTCTCCTGGCCGCAGTGCGGCAAGACGATCCCCGCCGACCAGTCCTTCGGGATCGTCGGGGTCAACGGCGAGCTCGGCAACCAGCCGAACCCGTGCTTCACGACGCAGCTCGGCTGGGCGGCGAACTCGGCCGGGGGAACCGCACAGGACGACACGCAGCTCTACGCCCTCGTCCAGAACCCCGGTGCCGCCCCCGACGTGAACTGGCCGACGTCGAACTCGTTCGCCGGGTCGACGGTCACGGGGAGCCCCTACGGCGCCTGCACGCCCGCCACCGACGGCACCGCGCGGACCACCCGGGCGTGCTCCTACGTGTACGGGTACGGCCGCGCCGCCGCGAACGTGGGCTTCACGAAGCTGAGCGATCCCGGGCAGTACCGCTGGTGGCTCGACGTCGAGACCGGGCTCTCGCACCAGGCGGACGTCACGCAGAACCGCGCCACGCTCGAGGGCATGATCGCGGCCTACTCGGACAAGGGCATCGACGAGCTCGGGATCTACTCGACCGGCTTCCAGTTCGGTCAGATCATGGGCACCGTGCCGGCGACGAGCACGATCCGCCCGCTGCCGAGCTGGGTCGCCATCGGCGACGGCACGCTCGCCCAGGCGCAGGCCGCCTGCAGCGGGACGCCGATCGCGGGTGGGCCGATCCTGATGACGCAGTACGTCACGCCGTACGGCACCGGCGAGATCGACCGCGACTGGTCCTGCAGCTGACGCACTGAGGCGCGGGTCGAGAACGCGACTCAGCCCGGGATGCTGGCCGTCAGCGCGCCCGTGGCGGCGAGTCGGCCGTGGATCGCGTTCGCTGCCTGCTCGAACGCGCGGTTGCCGCGCGAGACGCCGATCGCCCCGCCCTTGAGCGCCGACTTGCCCGAGCCGCGCAGCAGGCGCGCGACGGTCTGTCCGTCCTGCGTGACCATGATCTGCACCGCGAGCGTCGTGTGGAACGTGCGGTCGTTCGCGAGTCCGCCGATGAGCAGTGTCAGGCCGAGCTTGCCGCGGGTGGCGCGGAGCGACCCCTGCTCGCCGTCCTCGACGGTGTAGCCCTCGGACGCCAACGCCTCGCGCACCGTGGCGCGGACCTGGTCGGGGGAAGTGGACGCGAAGAAGTCGTGGCTCTCGGGCATGGCATCAGTCTGGCGTCGATGATGCCGGAGCGGAACCATCGTTGCGAGGCTGTGTGGCCGGTGCCACGATGACCGTGCGCGCCGCGACGCTCGCCGCGGGCGGACGAAGGAGCCCACCATGACCTCGCGACTGAACCCGTACCTCGGTTTCCGCGACACCGCCCGGGCCGCGATGGAGTTCTACCATTCGGTGTTCGGCGGTGAGCTGACGCTGAGCACGTTCGGGGAGATGCACGCATCCGAGGACCCGGCCGAGGCGGACAAGATCATGCACGGCCAGCTCGAGACACCGAACGGGTACCTGATCATGGGCGCCGACACCCCGAACAGCATGGGCTACACGTCGGGCAGCAGCATCTCGGTCTCCCTGTCGGGCGACGACGCCGAGGACATGCGCCGGTTCTTCGCCGGGCTCTCCGAGGGCGGCACCGTGATCGAACCGTTGACGAAGGCGCCGTGGGGTGACGAGTTTGGGATGCTCACCGACCGGTTCGGGGTGAGCTGGCTGGTGAACATCACCGGTCGCTGAAGTCCGCCGTTTCCCGGACGGGATCACGTAGCCTGGTCCGGTCATGGCTTCCTCGTTCACGCGCCGCTCGCTCCTGTCCCTCGCCGGTGTCGCCGGAGTCGGCTTCGCCGTCGCCGCGTGCTCGAAGTCGTCCGACGGCGGCGCCCGTCCGTCGTCGTCCCCGTCGGCGTCCGGTGCTTCGACCGCCGCTCCCGCCGCGACCGCGCTCGAGCCGGCGCAGGTCCCCCTCGCCGGCGGCGTGACGGTGACGGTGACCGGCACCGGCCTCGCTGCGGTCCGCGGCGTCACCGTGGGCGGGATCGTCGCACGCGACGTCCAGGCCACCGCGACGAAGGTGACGTTCACGGCGCCGCACCAGGCGATGTACACCGCGGGGTCCGCGGACGTCGCGCTGTTCGACTCGGAGCTGACGCCCGTCGCGTCGGCGAACCAGAGCTCCGACGGCAACGGCAGCGCCGCGAACGACGGTCAGTCCGGCGCCACCCAGGACTCGTCGAGCGCCACCCCCACGCCGACCGCGTCGCCGGCGCCCGACGCCTCGACGGCGCTCGCCACCACCTCGCTCGCCTACGCCGCGCTGACCGCGGTGGACCGGCAGCTCGAGTACGCGATGCGGTATTGGAAGGACTACAACCTCGCCGAGTACGGCACCATGAACCCGATCGGTGGCGACTGCGCGAACTACGTCAGCCAGACGCTGATCGCCCGCGGCTGGGAGCAGCGCGACGACTGGTACAGCCGCTCCAGAGGCGCCGCACACTCCGCGACGTGGACGTACTGCCCGGCGATGGACCCGTGGATGTCGACGAACGCGGCGACGTTCGGTCTCACGCGCCGGACCCTGGACGAGCGCGATAAGGTCAAGGTCGGGGACATCGTGTTCTTCGACTGGAACCACAACGACTCCCCGGACCACACCACGATCGTGTCCGAGGTCTTCACGGAGCCGGACGGCACGATCCGCATCAAGTCGGCGAGCCACAACCAGGACGGCCCGTACCGCGACCTCGACGAGATGATCACGGTGCAGCACCCCGGCGGCACGGCCTGGTTCCACACGTTCGACGCCTGACGCTGGACGCCGGGCGGCGGTCCGGTACAGCACCGCGATCCGGACACAGCACCGCGCATCTCCGCAGTGCTGTGTCCTTTGCACGGTTCGACCGCGCGACCGCGCCCCGCCGCCGGCCCTAGGGGTACCCGAGGAACCAGAGCAGCACGATCGCGACCGGCTGCAGGCACACGCCGACGACCAGCCACGTCAGCGCCCGCCGTCGTGTCCGGACGAACACGTCCGACCCGAGCAGCGGTGCCATCGGCATGAGCAACCGCGGCAGGCTCTGCTGCGGCAGGAACACCGCGACGAGGTAGAGCGCGTACGACGCGGTGAACCCGAGCACCTCCGGCCCGAGCGCCCGCACGTCGCGTCTTCGGAAGAACCAGAGCGCGCCGACGAGGACGAGCACGACGAGCACGATGCCGATCGGCCCGAGCCACCGCCCCGCCATCACGAACCACGGGGTCAGCGGCGCGAAGTGCTGCCGTCCGACGAACCCGACCCACCACGACAGCTCGGTGTCGAGGTACGCGTTCGGCCGTCCGGTCACCGCGCTCGCGATCACCGGCCACGCAAGCCCCGCCACCGCGACGACGAGCCCCGCGACGACGATCGCGATCCGGTCTCGCCACGGGAACGATTCGCGACGACGGACGAGCCCGACCCAGCGGACGACGAGGTGCGCGGCGAGCGCGACCGCGAGGGCCAGGACGCCGGGCTTGGCGAACGCCGCGATCGTGCCGAGCACCGCGACCAGCCAGTACCGCCGGTGCACGAGCGCGAGCAGCCCGCCGAAGAGCAGCACCAGGAACGTGGTCTCGGCGTACGCCACCTGCAGCAGGAACCCGGTCGGTGCGAACGCGAACAGTGCCGTCGCCCACCGCGCCCGGTGCGAGCACCCGACGGCGAGGACGAGGCGGTAGAGCAACACGCACGCACCGGCGCCGGCGATCGCCGCGACGAGCACACCCACGACCCAGAAGGACCCGCCGGTCACGGACATCACAGCGCGGACCAGGGCGGGGAACACCGGCAGGAACGCCCACGGGTTGGGGAGCACGTGCCCGTCGCCGTCGGTCGGCAGCGTCGACGGGTACCCGTGCTCCGCGATGGTCCGGTAGGACGACGCGTCCCACGACCCGGAGAACGTGAAGAACGAGGGGTCCTTCCGGTACGAGGCGAAGTCCCATCCACTCGCCGTCGCGACGACGTACATCGCCGCGAGCAGCAGCGTGCTCACGATCCGGGAGGCCGCCCAGATCACGAGCGGTGCGGTCCACGCGCTGCGCGGCCCGGACAGCAGGGAACGCAGCACCGGCCTGGAGGCCTGGCTCGCTTCCGCCACGTTGGTCACGGAGGCGATCCTCCCAGACCCGACACCGCGGCCGGGACCGCGGACCGGTGACTGTGGAGAACCCGGCTAACGCCCCGTCACCGCTCGCCGGATCTGCTCGATCGGCACCTTGGGGGTGCGGTCGGCGTTCAGCAGCCCGTTCGTCTCCTGCATCGTGTCCGTCAGCTGCGTGTAGCAGGAGCCGGCGAGGAACGAACTCGCGCGGATCGCGTCGTACAGCGCGGTGATGCGGACGATCCAGTCGTCGCCGTCCGAGGCCGAGGTGTAGCCCCACCCGTCCTCGCGCTGCGCACCCGGCTGGTAGTTCACGCCGCCGAACTCCGTCAGCATCACCGGCTGACCGTGGTCTTCGGCGCCACCGACGAGCACCCAGCGGTCCGCCGGCCCCATCCCGTGGAACAGCTCCGTGCGTGCGGCGTCGTCGGCGTACCGGCGCGCGAGGCTCTCCCCGTTCCCGTCGTAGTCGTGGATGGTGATGATGTCGGAGTTCGTGTGCTCCCAGCCGTCGTTCGAGATGACCGGACGTGTCGGGTCGAGCGCCCGCGTGACGTCGGCGAGCGACCTGGCGTAGGCCTGCTGCGCCGGGTCGGTGTTGATGTGCTGGACGCCCCAGCTCTCGTTGGCCGGCACCCAGGTCACGATCGACGGGTGCGAGGCGTCGCGTTCGACGGCGTCCATCCACTCCCGCATCAGTCGCTGCACGGCACGGGGTGAGAACGCGTAGGCGCCGGGTGCCTCGCCCCAGACGAGCAGGCCGAGGCGGTCCGCCCAGAACAGGAACCGCGGGTCCTCGATCTTCTGGTGGTTGCGTGCGGCGGTGAAGCCGAGCTCCTTGATGAGCTCGACCTCGCGGCGGAGTGCCGCTCGCGACGGAGCGGCGATGTGCGAGTCCGGCCAGTAGCCCTGGTTCAGGACACTGCGGACGTCGTAGCTCCGGCCGTTGAGCACGAAGACGCCGCCGTCGACGCCGACCGTCCGCAGGCCGAAGTAGCTCGCCACCGTGTCGACCGTGGTGCCGGCCCGGTCGAGCAGCGTCACCGTGGCGTCGACCAGTCGCGGGGTCTCCGGCGTCCAGTGCAGCTCGTCCTCGGCCTGCCCGTTCGACTGCCGCGCGATCGGCACGACCACGTCGAACTCGTCCGCGGTGTCGCCGAGCGTCGCCTCGATGGTCGCGAGGTGCTCGTCACGCTCGTCCCACCACGCCTCGACGCGGATGCGGTCGCCGCCGGCCCGGACACCGGCGATGCGGACGGTCAGGCGGACGGTCTCGTGGTCGACGTTCGTCCAGCGGAGGGACTCGATCGACGCGGTCGGCACGGCTTCGAGCCAGACGGTCTGCCAGATCCCGGTGGTCCGGCGGTACCAGATGGCGTGCGGGTCCTCGTGCCAGTCCTGCTTGCCGCGTGGCTGGGTGAGGTCGTGCGGGTCGTCCTCGGCACGGACCACCAGGGTGTGCACGGCGTCGGCGTCACCGGCGAGGGCATCCGTCACGTCGAAGCCGAACGGCGTGTGGCCGCCCTCGTGGGATCCGACGAACGCACCGTCGATCCAGACCGAGGCGCGGTAGTCGACGGCGCCGAAGTGCAGCAGGAGCCGGGGGCTGCTCGTGCCGTACCCGGCGGCCTCGAGGTCGGACCGGGTGATCGTGCGGGAGTACCAGACCACCGGGTGGAAGCCCGGCTCGTCGATGCCGGACGCGACGGACTCCGGCGGGAACGGGACGACGATGTCCCTGGCGTCCGGGAAGCCCGCACGCCACGCGGTGTCGTCGCCGTCGTTGCGGAACGACCACGTCCCGTCGAGGTCGGCCCACTGTTCGCGGAGCATCTGCGGGCGGGGGTACGTGCCGTCCTGGCGACTGGCGAGGGGGAGGCCGTGCGTTGGCGTGCTGTTGGGTGCGGCGACGGTGCCGTCGAGCGTGCTCATGCGTCCATGGTGGACCAGTCCTACATCGTTGTAAACCGGCGAGCACCGATTGCCGAGACCATTCCGGGACGACTCAGCCGATCGCTGCGTCCCGCGTCAGCACCATGACGTCCATCCGACCCTGCTGCACGACCTCGCCGTGCTGGTTCCGCAGGGTGACCGTGCGCTCGACGATCCCCGTCGTGCCAGAGCTGGTCAGCCGGGTGGAGAGGATCTCGACCTCGCACGTGACCGTGTCCCCGATGAACACCGGGGCCGTGAACCGCCACTGGTCGATGCCGAGCAGGGCGACCGCCGATCCCTCGAAGACACCGGTGCGGGCGATCAGGCCGAGGCAGAGCGACGCGCCGAGCATGCCGTGCACCACGCGCTGGCCGTACCGGGTCCGAGCGGCGAACTCGACGTCGGTGTGCACCTGGTTGTTGTCGTTCGTCCACGAGGCGAACGACATGACGTCCGTCTCGGTGATCGTGCGACCCGGGGTGGTGAAGGTCTGTCCGGCGGCGAGGTCCTCGAGGTAGTGCGGCACCCGCTCATCTTCGCAGAGCCCGTGCCCGCGGCCGATCAGAGTCCCGCGAGGAGCCGACGCCCCTCCGTGATCCGCTGCTCGACCACCGCGCGCTCGGACGTCGCCAGCGCTCCGTACCCGAACGTGTCCTCGCCGTCGGCCGCAGCGTCGAGGGCGGCCTGCCGGTACGCATCCGCGGCGTGGGCGGCGTCGAGCGCGTCCCCGAGGGTCTCCTGGATCCGCCGGAGTCGTCCGAGCCGGCGCTTCCCCACATCCCCGAGCCCACCGGCGGCCTGCAGTGCGTACCGCAACCGACGTGCCGCCTTCCGGGTCTCGTGCAGGGACACGAGGTCGCCCGTGCTCCGGTCGAGGGTCTTCGCCAGCCGTGCGCGTTCCCGTTCGATCCGCGCGGTCACGAACGCCGAGGCGTCATCGCGGGCGTGCCCTCCCGTCGGCGCGGAGTCCACCAACCGGTCGAGGGCGTCGAGGGCATCGAACCACGCCGCTGTCCGGAGGGTCTGCCGGAGTTCCGCCGCGGACGTCGCCAGGACGTCCTCGAATCGCAAACCGAGTCGATCGAGCGTCCGGGCGTCGACGTAGCCGGCCGGGGTCCGTGCCGCGGATCGGAGCAGCCGGTCACGCAGGACCTCGGCGTCGCGGGCCGTCCCCGCCGTTCGACCGATCTGCGCGAGTGCGGCACGGAGCGTTTCGGTGGCGTCGCGGTCGAGGGCCCCGCGGAACGCCGCGAGCACACTGCGGGTCCGACGCAGGACCTTGCGGAACGCGTGCACCGCATCGCGCTCGTCGGCACGCACCAGGGGGTCGGCGGCGACGAGTTCGGCCCGGAACTCGACGAGCGTGTCCCGGACGAAGGCCGCCGCGGTCCCGGAACGCGGCAGGTGCGCCCGTGCGCTGGCCGGACGGCGCGCTGGTGCCAGGCGCGGCACCGGCCCGCGGTCGGATCGGCCGGGATCGTCCGCCGCGTCCGTCAGCGCTCGCTCGACCGAGCGTGCGATCGAGCCGGGGTGCCCGTCGTCGGTGAGCGCCCACCACCGGCCGCTCGTCACCAGCGTGGTGTCGGAGTCGCCTTCGTCGATGCGGACGTCGGCGACCTCGACGCGGACCTTCCCGTCCTTGCCGCGGACCACCACCAGGGTCGTCGTGGTGTCCCGGACCCGGACGGGTCGGACGGTGCGACCGCGGAGGAACACCTCCACCACGCCGCGCGGCACCCGAGGACCGTCGTCCGACGGCGCGGTCGCACCGTCGAGGTCGTCCGGGACAGGAGTCGGACCGTCGCCGCGGTCGATGGTCCAGGTGGGCGGTCCGTCCTCGGCACGCAGGAGCTCGATGCCCTCGAATGCGAGCACCCGGTCGTCGGTGTCCCAGACGGTCTCGCGCACGGTGACCGGGGGAGTCCGGTGCACCGCGTCCGAGTACGGGTCGATCGCGGGCAGTCGTCGGCCGTCCGGGATGCGCCAGGTGTGCCGCGGCTCGGCGAGGACGTCAGCGGCGGCGGGTGGTGAGGTCTCCATGCACGCCAGTGTCGTCCGCGGATCGGCGTCCGTGCGTCGGCATCCGCATCATGTGGACACCCCTGTCGAAGTCGCGCGTTGTGGAGGACCTGGGACGGCGACCCGAGCTCTCGCGTAGCCTCCTGACGCATGAGCGACGTCGCACAGTGGATGGCCCGCCAACGTTGGTACGCCGCGAAGGGCGGGACACCGAGCCTCCGGACGATCGCCCGGACGGACGACACCTCCGACGGTGCGCAGATCGCCACCCGGTTCGTGATCGACGACGCCCGGACCGGGGCCGTCCTGTACCAGGTCCCCACGACCGAGCACGCGCACGCGGTGACCGGTCTGGAGTACGCGCGCATCGACAGCGACGCAGCCCCCGACACCCCCGCGACCTACGACGGCCCCCACGACCCCGCCTACGCCCGCTGGCTCCTCGCGCAGATCGACGCCGGCGCCGAGTCCCTCACCCCCGTCGGCCCCGTCCAGAGCGCCCGGGTCCTCCGCGGTGAGCAGTCGAACACCTCGATCATCTGCGAGACCGAGCACAGCGGCACCGTCATCGTGAAGGTCTTCCGGGTGCTGCACCACGGCGACAACCCCGACGTCACCACCCAGCAGGCACTGTCCGCAGCCGGTTCCGCCCGCGTCCCGAAGGTCTTCGGCGCCCTCCATGGCGAGTGGCCGGACGTCGGACGCGCCGACGGTGTGGCGAGCGGCCACCTCGCCTTCGCGCAGGAGTTCCTCCCCGGCCTCGACGATGCCTGGCGGGTCGCGCTCGACGACGCACGCCGAGGCGACTCCTTCGCAGCGGGAGCCGACCGGCTCGGCGCCGCGCTCGCCGAAGTGCACGTGACCCTCGCGGGCGTGATGCCGACCGAGGCCGCGACCCCCGACCGCATCCGGACCGCGATCGACACCATGCACGCCCGGCTCGAGGCCGCCGCCGCCGAGGTGCCGGAGATCGCCGAGCACGCCGACGCCGTCCGGGCGGTCTACGCACGGGCCGCTGACGTGGCCTGGCCGCCACTCCAGCGGATCCACGGCGACCTGCACCTCGGCCAGGTGCTGTCCGCGCCGGAGCCGCGTGGGTGGGTGTTCCTCGACTTCGAGGGCGAGCCGCTCCGGCCGTTGCACGAACGCTCGCTCCCGGATGTCCCGCTCCGAGACGTCGCCGGCATGCTGCGCTCGTTCGACTACGTCGCCGGAGCCCTCGCGCACGACGACGACCCCGTCGATGCCGGGGCGTGGGCGCACGAGGCCCGCGCAGCGTTCCTCGATGGCTACGAACGAGGGATCGGCGTCGACCTCCGCGCACACCGCGAGGTCCTCGACGCCTTCGAGATCGACAAGGCCGTCTACGAGGTTGTCTACGAGGCGCGGAACCGCCCGACCTGGGTCGGCATCCCGGTGGCGGCCGTGACGCGCCTGGCGGCGCGCTCCGCGCACTGATCAGGAGCACACGACGGACGGGAGGCTCGTGGCGGCGCCGCCACGAGCCTCCCGTCCGTCAGGTCCTCAGTTGACGGGACCGGTGTACTTCTCGCCGGGACCGGCGCCCGGAGCGTCCGGGATGGCCGATGCCTCGCGGAAGGCGAGCTGCACCGAGCGGAGCCCGTCGCGCAGCGGACGGGCGTGGTGGTCGCCGATCTCGGTGGCGGCCGCGGTGACCAGGCCGGCCAGCGCGGTGATGAGCTTGCGCGCCTCGTCGAGGTCGGTCTGCTCCTGCGGGTCGTCCGCCAGCCCGACCTTCACGGCGGCGGCGCTCAGCAGGTGCACGGCCACCGTGTTGATCAACTCGACGGCGGGCACCTCCGAGATGTCCCGGGCGGCGTCGTCGGCGTCGTCGACGGGGATGTTGGGCGGGGTGTCGGTCACGGTGCTCCTCTGTTAGACTCTTCGCGGCAGATGCTGTCCGTGTGCCCGGAACGATTCGCGAGAACCAGACCGGACCGGCGGACAACATCACGAAGAGGAGTCACTCCCACCCGCGGCCACGAACCACCAGGCTACCGGGTCACCACCGCTCCGCCGAGCGCCAGCGTTCGGCAGTCCGGCACGACTGGCAGCGTCCAGTGGTGCAGGAGTCGGGCGGCTGCCGAACGGGTCCCGATCCGTGCGTCAGATCTCCTCTCGTGCCGTCGTCCAGGCAAACGCCCCGGACGGCCACCACTGATTGAAGGAGCTCCGCATTCCCGATCCCCGTACCAACGACCGAATCCGCGTCCCCGAGGTCCGTCTTGTCGGACCCCAGGGCGAGCAGGTCGGCGTTGTCCCCATCGCCGTCGCACTGCGCCTCGCGCAGGAAGCCGAGCTGGATCTGGTCGAGGTCGCGCCGAACTCGAAGCCGCCCGTGGCCAAGATCATGGACTACGGCAAGTTCAAGTACGAAGCCGCTCAGAAGGCCAAGGAAGCCCGTCGCAACCAGGTGAACACCGACCTGAAAGAGGTCCGTTTCCGCCTGAAGATCGACGTGCACGACTACGAGACGAAGCGCAAGCGCGCCGAGGGCTTCCTCCTCGGTGGCGACAAGGTGAAGGCGATGATCCTCTTCCGTGGTCGCGAGCAGTCGCGTCCGGAACAGGGTGTCCGACTCCTGCAGAAGTTCGCCGAGGAGATCGCCGAGTTCGGCGTCGTCGAATCGCGTCCGACGCAGGACGGCCGGAACATGACGATGATCATCGCTCCGCTCAAGAACAAGTCCGACGTCAAGGGCGAACAGAACGCCAAGCGCGCGGCCGAGAAGGCCGAGCGTCGTGCGTCGGAGCACGCCTCGAAGGCGAAGCCGGACGATGCGGCACCCGCCGAGTCGAAGGAAACGGCACCCGCCGAGTCCCCGGCCGAATAGGTCAGGGCCCACTCGGACTCACCAGACCGACCCCGCAACGAAGCGGCTCCCCATCCACCCCACGGAAAGGCACCACCATGCCCAAGCAGAAGACCCACTCCGGGTCGAAGAAGCGCTTCAAGGTCACCGGCACCGGCAAGATCATGAAGCAGCAGGCCGGTATGCGTCACAACCTCGAGGTCAAGTCCTCCAAGCGCAAGGCCCGCCTCAACGAGGACCAGGTCCTCGCCAAGGGTGACGCCAAGAACGTCAAGAAGCTCCTCGGCCACTGAGCCCCCGGATCGTAAAGGAATAGTGCAATGGCACGAGTAAAGAGAGCGGTCAACGCCGCCAAGAAGCGCCGCGTCATCCTCGAGCGCGCCGAGGGCTACCGCGGCCAGCGTTCGCGTCTGTACCGCAAGGCCAAGGAGCAGGTCACCCACTCCCTCGTCTACGCGTACCGCGACCGTCACGCGAAGAAGGGCGAGTTCCGTCGCCTCTGGATCCAGCGCATCAACGCTGCGTCCCGCGCCAACGGCCTGACCTACAACCGCCTCATCCAGGGTCTCAACCTGGCCGGCGTCGAGGTCGACCGTCGCATCCTCGCCGACCTCGCCGTGAACAACGCCGACACCTTCGCCGCGCTCGTCGAGACGGCCAAGAAGGCCCTGCCGGCCGACACCTCGGCCCCGAAGGCCGCAGCGTAGTCGTCACTGCCCTCACCGAAGCCCCCGTTCCGTCCGCGGAACGGGGGCTTCGTGCATGCTGCGACACTTGTGGCGTGACTGATCTCCTCGAGAACCCCCGTGCCGGCCGCGTCAAGGCCGTCGCCGCCCTGTCCAAGAAGGACCAGCGTGCCGAGACGGGCCTGTTCCTGCTCGAGGGGCCGCAGGCCGTCCGCGAAGCGATCGAGTACGCGCCGGAGCTCCTCCGCGAGCTCTACGTCACCCCCACAGCGGCCGAGCGGTACGACCTGCACGACGCGCCGGTGGACACCTGGTTCGTCACCGAGCAGGTGCTCGCCGCGATGGCCGACACGGTCACCCCGCAGGGCGTCGTCGCGGTCTGCCAGCAGTTCCCGACGTCGGTCCGGCAGGTCTTCCCCGACCCCGGTGCGACCGGACTGGAGGCTCGGGTCGACCCCGCCACGAACCGTCCGTTGCCGGGACTGGTCGCGATCCTCGAAGAGGTGCGGGACCCGGGGAACGCCGGCACCATCATCCGCGCCGCCGACTCCGCCGGCGCCGACGCGGTCGTCCTGACCGGCCGCAGCGTCGACCCGTACAACCCGAAGGTGGTCCGCTCGACGACCGGTTCCCTCTTCCACGTGCCGGTGTCGGTCGGTGTCTCGCTCGTCGACGCCGTGTCCCGTGCTCGTGCGCTCGGGTACACGATCCTGGCCGCCGACGTCTCGGGTGACGACCTCCCGCAGGTCCGCGCGGAGGGGTTGCTGGACGGACCGACCGCCTGGGTCTTCGGGAACGAGGCCCGCGGACTCACCGCCGAGGACCTGGCGCTCGTCGACCGGGCCGTCAAGGTCCCGATCTACGGTGCGGCCGAGTCGATGAACCTCGCCACCGCGGCGTCGGTCTGCCTGTACGAGTCGGCGTTCGCGCTCCGGACGGCCTAGTCCTCCTCAGTCGCTCTGGCCGCCGTTCTGTTCACGGCCCGTGCACGACAGAACGGCGGTATCCCAGGGGCCGGTAGGATCGGTTGCTGTGTCAGAACCTCTCGAGATCAGCGAATCGGCGGTCGCCGACGCGGTCGACGCGGCCCTCGCCGCAGTCCGCGCCGCGACGACGGTCGCCGAACTGAAGCAGGCCAGGGCCGAGCACACGGGCGAACAGTCCGTGCTCGCGCGCATGAACGCCTCGATGCGCAGTGTGCCGCCGGAGCAGAAGGCCCAGGCCGGCAAGCTCGTCGGGCAGGCGCGGGGCCGTGTGAACGGTGCCGTCGCCGAGCAGGAGTCCGTGCTCGCCGAAGCCGAAGAGCGCGCGCGGCTCGAGGCCGAACGCGTCGACGTGACCGCGCTGCCGTCGACCCGCACACCGGGCTCCCGTCACCCGCTCTCGCTCCTCAACGAAGCCGTCGCGGACATCTTCGTCGGCATGGGGTGGGAAGTCGCAGAGGGCCCGGAGCTCGAGCACGAGTGGTTCAACTTCGACGCGCTGAACTTCGACGAGGACCACCCCGCGCGGGCCATGGCCGACACGATCTTCGTCGAGCCCGTCGACCGGCACCTCGTGATGCGCACGCACACCTCTCCGGTGCAGGTGCGGTCGTTGCTGTCGCGCGAACTGCCGCTCTACGTCATCGCTCCCGGGCGCGTGTACCGCGCGGACGAGCTCGACGCGACACACCTGCCCGTGTTCACCCAGGTCGAGGGCATCGCGATCGACAAGGGCCTGACGATGGCGCACCTCCGTGGCACGCTGGAGCACTTCGCGCGCCAGGTGTTCGGCGCCGAGGCACAGATCCGTCTGCGTCCGAACTACTTCCCGTTCACCGAGCCGTCCGCCGAGATGGACGTCTGGCAGCCGAACGCCAAGGGTGGCGCACGGTGGGTCGAGTGGGGCGGCTGCGGCATGGTCAACCCCAACGTCCTGCGCTCCGCCGGCATCGACCCCGACGAGTACCAGGGCTTCGCCTTCGGCATGGGCATCGAGCGGACCCTGCAGTTCCGCAACGGCCTGAACGACATGCGTGACTTCCTCGAGGGCGACCTCCGCTTCTCGCAGCAGTTCGGAACGGTGGTCTGATGCGCGTCCCACTCCGCTGGCTCGGTGAGTCGGTCGACCTCCCCGAGGACGTCACCCTCGAGCACGTCCACGCGGCGCTCGTGTCGGTCGGCTTCGAAGAAGAAGCGGTCCACACGTTCGACCTGACCGGACCCGTCGTGGTCGGTCGGGTGCTCGAGCGCGTCCCGGAGCCGCAGAAGAACGGCAAGACCATCAACTGGTGCCAGGTGGACGTCGGCGAGGCCGAGCCCCGTGGCATCGTCTGCGGCGCGCACAACTTCGACGTGGGCGACCTCGTCGTCGTCACGCTCCCCGGAGCCGTGCTCCCCGGACCGTTCCCGATCGCCGCGCGCAAGACCTACGGCCACGTGTCCGACGGCATGATCGCCTCGGCGCGCGAACTCGGACTCGGCGACGAGCACGACGGCATCCTGCGTTTCGCCGACCTCGGGATGGAGCCGCAGGTCGGGCAGGACGCGATCGCGCTGCTCGGCCTCGACGACGCCGCCGTCGAGATCAACGTGACGCCGGATCGCGGGTACGCCCTGAGCATGCGCGGGGTCGCACGTGAGTACGCGCACGCCACCGGTGCCTCGTTCCACGACCCGGTCGACCGCGTCGCTCCCCGTAGCGGCGAGGGTTTCACGGTGTCGATCTCCGACGACGCCCCGATCCGCGGCCGCGTCGGTGCGAGCACGTTCGTGACCCGGGTGGTCCGCGGCGTCGACGCCACCCGACCGACACCGGCCTGGATGGTGTCACGTCTGGCACTCGCCGGGGTGCGCTCGATCTCGCTGCCCGTCGACATCACGAACTACGTCATGTTCGAGCTCGGCCAGCCGCTGCACGGGTACGACCTGTCGACGGTCGTCGGCGGGCTCGGCGTCCGTCGCGCGGCCGCGGGGGAGACCCTGACCACGCTCGACGACGTCACCAGGAAGCTCGACCCGGAAGACCTCGTCATCACCGACGACCAGGGCCCCGTCGGCCTCGCCGGGGTGATGGGCGGCGCCCGCACCGAGATCACGGCGTCGACAACCGACGTCCTGATCGAGGCAGCCGGCTTCGACCAGGTCTCGATCGCACGCACCGCGCGTCGCCACAAGCTCCCGAGCGAGGCGTCCCGTCGGTTCGAGCGCGGTGTCGATCCGCTCGTCGCCGAGGCCGCTGCCAACCGTGCGGTCGAGCTCCTCGTCGAGGTCGCCGGCGGCACGGCGGACGCCCTCGGATCGACGCTCGTCGACGACGCCGCGCGCCAGCCGATCACGATGCGACTCGCGCGCGCCGAGGAACTCATCGGCGTCACCTACACCGACGCCGAGGTCATCGACACGCTGCGTGCGATCGGCGCCTCGGTGGAGGCCGACGGCGAGCAGCTCGTCGTCACGGCACCCACCTGGCGCCCGGACCTCACCGACGACACCACGCTGGTGGAAGAGGTCGCTCGCATCGTCGGGTACGACCGCATCCCGAGCGTCCTGCCCGTCGCCCCCCCCGGGCGTGGCCTCACGACGCACCAGAAGGCACTCCGTCGCGTCGCCGCAGCCCTCGCTGCCGACGGCCTCGTCGAGGTCGTCACGGCACCGTTCGTCTCCGCCGCGACGACTGCCGCCTACCCGGGGATCGACCCGGCCGGCGGACCGAGCGTGGTCCTCGCGAACGCCCTCGACAGCGAGCAGAGCCTCCTCCGCCGGAGCGGTCTGCCCGCCCTCGTGGACGTGGCCCGCCGCAACGTGTCGCGCGGGCTCGTCGACGTCGCCGTGTACGAGACCTCACGTGTGTTCCTGCCGGCGGACGGCGCCGAGCTCGGCACCCCCTCGGTCCCGGCGGGCGCCGCGCACCCCGGTGCGGAGACCCTCGGCGCGCTCGACGCCGCACTGCCGGCGCAGCCGTTCCACGTGTCAGCGCTCCTCACCGGGAACCGCGTCGTCAAGCAGCCCGGCGTCCAGCCGGAGCCGTTCGGCATCGCGGACGCCCTCGACGTCGCACGCACCGCGGCGTGGGCGGCCGGCACCGAGCTCACGGTGGCCCAGACCACCCACCCGTCGTTGCACCCCGGCCGAGCGGCGTCGCTCCTCGTCGGGGACGTCGTCGTCGGCGTCGCGGGGGAGCTCCTGCCCGAGCTGACCGCCGCAGCAGACCTGCCCCGGGTCGTCGCGGTCGTCGAGCTCGACCTCGACGCACTCGTCGCGGCCGTGCCCGAGATCCCCGCCGTCGCACCGATCGTGACGTACCCGGCGGCGACCCAGGACCTCTCGTTGGTGGTCGGCATCGACGTGCCGGCGGGCGATGTGCTCGACGTCGTCCGGACTGGTGCCGGAGAGCTCTTGGAGTATGCTCGCCTCGTGGACGACTACCGGGGCTCCGGCGTGGACGAGGGACAGAAGTCCCTGACGTTCGCGCTGCGCTTCCGTGCCACGGACCGCACCCTGACCGCTGCCGAGGCCTCCGAGGCCCGTGACGGCGCCGTCCGACGTGCCGGCGAGCGATTCGGGGCGACCCTGCGCGACTGATCCCACTGGGACCAGCACCGCCCGGGGCCGCCGCCTCCGATCTCTCGACGAACAGTCCGACCTAAGGTGGAATCCCATGTCCGTATCCGTCGCCGTGGCGGGAGCCAGCGGCTACGCGGGCGGTGAGTTGCTGCGCATCCTCTCCGCACATCCCGAGTTCGACGTCAGGACGGTGACGGCGTTCTCGAACGCCGGACAGCCGCTCATCGCGACGCAGCCGCACCTCCGCTCGCTGTCGCACCTGACGCTGGTCGAGACGACGGCGGAGAACCTCCGCGGGCACGACGTGGTGTTCCTGGCGCTGCCGCACGGACAGTCCGGCGCGATCACGGCGGAGCTCGACGCGGACACGCTCGTCGTCGACTGCGGCGCCGACCACCGGCTGACGGACCCGGCGGCCTGGGAAGCGTTCTACGGCGGCGACTACTTCGGCGCGTGGACGTACGGGCTGCCGGAACTCCTGCACGCGGCGCCGAAGCCGGGGTCGGCGGAGGAATGGCGCGACGTCGACGACATCGTCGCGCAGGGTCGGCAGCGGGTCGAGCTCGCGAACACCAAGCGGATCGCCGTGCCCGGGTGCAACGTCACCGCGGTCACGCTCGGCATCCAGCCGGGCATCCAGGCCGGTCTCGTCCACGCGGACGACATCGTGGCCGTGCTCAGCGTCGGGCCGTCGGGGGCCGGCAAGAAGCTCGCGACGACCTACCTCGCGTCGGAGATCATGGGATCCGCCAGCGCGTACGCCGTCGGCGGGAAGCACCGGCACATCCCGGAGATCCAGCAGAACCTGCGTGCAGCAGGGGCCTCGGACGTGACCATCTCGTTCACGCCGGTCCTCGTGCCGATGTCCCGCGGCATCCTCGCGACGACGACCGCCAAGCTCGCGACCGGCGTCACCGCACGTGACGTCCGCCTCGCCTGGGAGCAGGCGTACGCCGACGAGCCCTTCGTGCACCTGCTGCCGGATGGCGAGTTCCCGCGGGTGGCGGACACCATCGGTGCCAACACCGCGCTCGTCGGCATCGCCGTCGACGAAGCCGCCGGCCGCGTCGTCGCGGTCAGCGTCCTCGACAACCTCGCCAAGGGGACCGGCGGCGCCGCGGTGCAGTCGGCGAACATCGCCCTCGGCCTGCCGGAGACACTCGGCCTCAGCGTGGACGGAGTCGCACCATGACGGACGCAAGCACGTCGGACGCAAGCAAGCAGGGCCAGGCCGAACCGAGCCTCCAGGCCGGGTCGGACCTGCAGGGCGTGACCGCTGCTGCCGGCTTCCGCGCCGCCGGCGCGACCGCCGGACTCAAGGCGAGCGGGACGCCGGACGTGGCACTCGTCGTGAACGACGGGCCGGAATCGGCCGTCGCCGCGGTCTTCACCAGCAACCGCGCGCAGGCCCACCCGGTGATCTGGTCCCGCCAGGTCGTCGGCGACGGCATCGCGAAGGCGGTCTTCCTCAACTCCGGCGGCGCGAACTGCTTCACCGGACCGTTCGGGTTCCAGACCACCCACATGACCGCAGAGGCGGTCGGCGAGTCGCTCGGGATCGGTGCCGGCGACGTCGTCGTCTGCTCGACCGGGTTGATCGGCGTCGGTGACCAGACGTTCCGCGACCACGTGCTGCACGGTGTCGCGCTCACGAAGGACGCCCTGACGGAGACCGGCGGCCCTGATGCCGCGACCGCGATCATGACGACCGACACGAAGGCGAAGCAGGCGGTCGCCACGGAAGACGGCTGGACCGTCGGCGGCATGGCCAAGGGCGCCGGGATGCTCGCACCGGGCCTCGCGACGATGCTCGTCGTCATCACGACCGACGCGCTCCTCGGCTCCGAGGAACTCGACCAGGCGCTCCGTGCGGCGACGCGCGTCACCTTCGACCGCGTCGACTCCGACGGCTGCATGTCGACCAACGACACCGTCGTGCTCATGTCGTCCGGCGCCTCGGGCGTGACGCCGGAGGTCGGCGACTTCCAGGAAGCCCTGACCGCGGTCTGCGCCGACCTCGCTCGGCAGCTCCAGCAGGACGCCGAGGGCGCGAGCCACGACATCGCGATCCACGTGGTCGGCGCCGCCAGCGAGGACGACGCCGTCACGGTCGGCCGGAGCGTCGCCCGGAACAACCTCTTCAAGGCCGCGGTGTTCGGCAACGACCCCAACTGGGGCCGGGTGCTCGCGGCGATCGGCACGACCGACGCCGAGTTCGACCCGTACGCGGTCGACGTCTCGATGAACGGCGTCCGGGTCTGCCACGCCGGCGCCCCCGACCGCCCGAGCGACGAGGTCGACCTGACCCCGCGTGACACCGACGTGCTCATCGACCTCGGGGTGGGACCGTTCGCGGCGACCATCCTGACGAACGACCTGACGCACGACTACGTCCACGAGAACAGCGCGTACTCCAGCTGATGGCCGACGACAGCATCCTCTCGAAGGAAGAAGAGCACGAGCTCGCGACCGTCAAGGCCGCGACCCTCATCGAGTCCCTGCCGTGGCTCAAGCGGTTCTCGGGCAAGATCGTCGTCGTCAAGTTCGGCGGCAACGCGATGGTGAACGCCGACCTCAAGCGGGCGTTCGCCGAGGACATGGTCTACCTCCGCTACGCCGGGCTGCACCCCGTCGTCGTGCACGGCGGCGGCCCGCAGATCTCCGCGGCGCTCAAGGAACAGGGCATCCAGTCCGAGTTCCGGGGTGGCTACCGCGTGACGACGACCGAGGCGATCACCGTCGTCCGTGACGTCCTCGCCGGAGAGGTCAACCGCGAGATCGTCGACCTGATGAACGAGCACGGCGACGGCATCGGCGTCGGGGTGTTCGGCGACGGCGGGTCGCTGTTCACGGGCGAGAAGAAGGGCGTCGTCGTGGACGGCGAGCACTTCGACCTCGGCCACGTCGGCGACATCACGCACGTCGACCCGTCCGGGGTGCTCGCCGCGATCCGCGCGAACCAGATCCCGGTCGTGTCGAGCATCGCGATCGACGACGCCCACCCGGACCAGGCGCTCAACGTGAACGCCGACGCAGCAGCGGCAGCGCTCGCGATCGCCCTCGGCGCGTCGAAGCTCATGATGCTGACCGACGTCCCCGGGCTGTACCGCAACTGGCCCGACCGCGACTCGATCATCGACCTCATCGCGGTCGAGGAACTCCGCGAGCTGCTGCCGACGCTCGAGTCGGGGATGATCCCGAAGATGACCGCATGCCTGGACGCCGTGGTCGGCGGGGTCGGCGGCGCGACGATCATCGACGGCCGGATCCCGCACTCGATCCTCCTCGAGGTGTTCACGCTCCGTGGTGCGGGCACCGAGGTGATCCCGGACCCGAGCCGACGAACCGAGAACCAGAACACCCACGCCGAGATCGGCCGACGCGGCCCGGCAGTGACGCACGACACGACGAAGGGACACGCACGGTGAGCACCGAGACGCAGACCGAGACCTGGAACGACCGGTTCGGGGCGTCGCTGATGCGATCCCTGACCCCGCCGAAGGTCATGCTCGAGCGTGGGCAGGGCTGCCGCGTGTGGGACGTCGACGGCAACGAGTACCTCGACTTCCTCGCCGGCATCGCGGTGAACTCCCTCGGGCACGCCCACCCCGTGCTCGTCGAGGCGATCGCCGACCAGGCCGCCAAGCTGGTGCACGTCTCGAACTACTTCGCCACGCCGCCGCAGCTCGAGCTCGCCGAGCGCCTCAAGCGCATCACCGGCGCCGGTGACGCGGGCCGCGTGTACTTCGGCAACTCCGGTGCAGAAGCGAACGAGGCAGCGTTCAAGCTCGCCCGGCTCAACAAGGGCGCCGACGGTCGGAAGACCCGGATCCTCGCGCTCAAGCAGGGGTTCCACGGCCGGACGATGGGTGCGCTCGCGCTCACCGGCAAGCCCGCCCTGCAGGAGGACTTCCTGCCGATGATCCCGGGGGTCGACCACGTCGACACCACGATCGAGGCGCTCGAGCACGCGATCGACGACACCGTCGCAGCGCTCATCCTCGAGCCGATCAAGGGCGAGGCCGGCGTCGTCGACCTGCCCGACGGGTTCCTCGCCGCCGCTCGTCGTCTGACCGAGGAGCACGGTGCGCTGCTGATCCTCGACGAGATCCAGACCGGTGTCGGCCGGACGGGTTCGTGGTTCGCGTTCCAGCACCTCGGGGTCGTCCCCGATGCGATCACCATCGCGAAGGGCATCGCGGGCGGGTTCCCGATCGGGGCCCTCGTGACCTTCGGTCGCGCATCCGAGCTCTTCTCCGCCGGGCAGCACGGTTCGACCTTCGGCGGCAACCCGCTCGGCACCCGTGTCGCGAACGCGGTCCTCGGCGAGATCGAGGACGCCGGCCTGGTCGACGCCGCCCTGGTCAAGGGGGAGCGGATCCGTGCGGGCATCGCCGCGATCGGCTCGCCGCTGGTCGAGGAGATCCGCGGTCGCGGCCTGCTCATCGGGGTCGGGCTGCACCGCCCGGTCGCCGCCGCCATCTCGGCCGCCGCACTCGAGCGGGGTCTCATCGTGAACGCCCCCAACGAGGCGAGCCTGCGCATCGCGCCGCCGCTCATCGTGTCCGACGCCGAGATCGACGAGTTCCTGTCGATCCTCGCCCAGAGCATGGCGGCCGTCGAGGGCGCCGACCAGGAGACCTCCGCATGACCCGCCACTTCCTCCGTGACGACGACCTCTCGCAGGCCGAGCAGTCCGCCATCCTCGACCTCGCGGTCGGGATGAAGCGCGACCGCTGGGGTGCGAAGCCGCTCGCGGGCCCGCAGAGCGTCGCGGTGATCTTCGACAAGTCGTCGACGCGTACCCGGGTGTCCTTCCACGTCGGGATCAGCGACCTGGGCGGCAGCCCGCTCATCATCTCGACGGCCAACAGCCAGCTCGGCGGCAAGGAGACCCCGTCCGACACGGCCCGCGTGCTCGAGCGCATGGTGTCGGCCATCGTCTGGCGCACGTACGGTCAGGCCGGGCTCGAGGAGATGGCGGAAGGGACCACGGTCCCCGTCGTCAACGCCCTGTCCGACGACTTCCACCCGTGCCAGCTGCTCGCCGACCTCCTGACGATCCGTGAGCACCGCGGTGCACTCGCCGGACAAACGGTCGCCTTCGTCGGCGACGGCGCGAGCAACATGGCGCAGTCGTACCTGCTCGCCGGGGCGACCGCGGGCATGCACGTCCGTGTCGGTTCCCCGGCTGCGTTCTCGCCGGCCGCTGACGTCGTGTCGGACGCCGAACGCCGGGCTGCCGAGACCGGTGGGTCGGTGCTCGTGGTGGCGGACCCGGTCGCCGCCGTGGCCGGTGCGGACGTCGTCGTGACGGACACCTGGGTGTCGATGGGCAAGGAGGACGAGAAGCAGCAGCGTCTCGACACCTTCAACGGCTACCGCGTCGACGACGCGATGATGGCGCACGCCGCGGACGACGCCGTGTTCATGCACTGCCTGCCGGCCGACCGTGGGTACGAGGTCACCGCCGACGTGATCGACGGACCGCGCAGCATCATCTGGGACGAGGCGGAGAACCGCCTGCACGCCCAGAAGGCCCTCCTCGCCTGGCTCCTCGCCGCGAACACGGCGACCGCCGCGAACCCGGCGACCGCCGCGAGCACGGCGACCGCCGCGAGCACGGCGCCCGCCGCGAGCACGGCGCCCGCCGCGAGCACGGGCGCCTAGGAGCACCCGTGGCTGACCGCGTCGTCCTGGCCTACTCCGGCGGACTCGACACGTCCGTCGGCATCGGCTGGCTGCGCGAGGCCACCGGCAAGGACGTGGTGGCGCTGACGGTCGACGTCGGTCAGGGCGGCGACGACCTGCAGACCGTCCGCCAACGCGCCCTGGACTGCGGCGCGGTGGAGGCCGTCGTCATCGACGCGAAGGACGAGTTCGCCGACGAGTACGTCGTGCCCGCGATCAAGGCGAACGCGCTCTACCAGAAGCGGTACCCACTGGTCTCCGCCCTGAGTCGCCCGCTCATCGCGAAGCACCTCGCAGCCACGGCGAAGCAGCTCGGGGCGGACACCGTCGCGCACGGCTGCTCCGGGAAGGGCAACGACCAGGTCCGCTTCGAGGCGGCAGTGGCCGCGATCGCTCCCGAGCTGACGTCGATCGCCCCGGTCCGTGACCTCGCGCTGACCAGGGACGAGGCGATCGCCTACGCAGAAGCGCACGGTCTCCCGATCCGGCACCGCAGCGACTCGGTCGACCAGAACGTGTGGGGTCGCGCGGTGGAGGCCGGCTCCCTCGAGGACCCGTGGACGGCCCCGACCGAGGACCTCTACGCGTCCACGCAGGACCCGACGCTCCCGCGGGACCCGGACGAGGTCACGATCACGTTCGAGCGGGGCGTCCCGGTCGCCATCGACGGCCAGCGCTTCAGCGTGCTGCGCATCGTCCAGGAACTGAACGCGCTGGCCGGTCGGCACGGCGTCGGTCGCATCGACGTCCTCGAAGACCGCCTCGTGGGCATCAAGTCGCGCGAGGTGTACGAGGCCCCCGCGGCGACCGCACTCATCGTCGCGCACGAGGAACTCGAGAGCCTGACCCTCGAACGTGACGTCGCCCGCTACAAGCGTCGGGTCGAGGCCGACTGGGCCGAGCTGGTCTACGACGGGCTCTGGTTCGGGGGCCTCAAGCGGGGTCTCGACGCGTTCATCGACCACAGCCAGCAGCACGTGTCCGGGGACGTCCGACTGCAGCTCCACGGTGGCCGCGCGACCGTCACGGGGCGCCGCTCCGAGCAGAGCCTCTACGACTTCGAGCTCGCGACGAACGACACGGGCGACACCTTCGACCGGCACCAGGCGAAGGGCTTCATCGACATCTGGTCGCTCCCGAGCCGCATCGCGGCCCGCCGCGACCGCGCCAACTGAACACCGCGCGGCGACCGCGCCGCACCCGCCGCGACCGCGCCAACTGACCCAACGGAAGACGACATGACGGACCAGACGAACGCCAAGACCGACGCCACGAACACCGGCGCCCTGTGGGGCGCCCGCTTCGCCGACGGCCCGAGCGCCGAACTCGCCGCCCTGTCGAAGTCGACGCACTTCGACTGGCAGCTCGCGCCGTACGACATCGCCGGTTCACGGGCCCACGCCCGCGCCCTGCAGACGGCCGGGTACCTGACCGCCGACGAACTCGAGCAGATGCTCGCGGGCCTCGACCGCCTGGAGCACGCCCACGCCACGGGCGAGCTGCAGCCCGCCGACAGCGACGAGGACGTCCACGGCGCGCTGGAACGCCTGCTCATCGCGGACCTCGGCCCCGAGCTCGGCGGCAAGCTCCGCGCCGGTCGCAGCCGGAACGACCAGATCGCCACCCTCGGCCGGATGCACATGCTCGACCACGGGCGCCGCATCGGCCGCCTGGTGATCGACCTGGTCGACGCGATCAGCCAGCAGGCGAGCGAGCACCCGGCGGCGATCATGCCGGGCCGCACGCACCTGCAGCACGCCCAGCCCGTCCTCCTCGCGCACCACCTCCTCGCGCACGCCTGGCCGCTGGTGCGCGACCTCGAGCGACTCCGCGACTGGTCCACCCGCGCGAGCGTCAGCCCGTACGGCGCCGGCGCCCTCGCCGGCAGCTCGCTCGGACTCGACCCCGCGGCGATCGCCCGCGAACTCGGGTTCGACCGCCCGGCGGAGAACTCGATCGACGCCACCGCTGCCCGCGACACCGTCGCGGAGTTCGCGTTCGTCCTGGCGCAGATCGGCATCGACGTTTCTCGGCTCGCCGAAGAGGTCATCCTCTGGAACACGAAGGAGTTCGGCTTCGTGCGGTTGCACGACGCGTTCTCCACCGGGTCGAGCATCATGCCGCAGAAGAAGAACCCGGACATCGCCGAACTGGCGCGCGGCAAGTCCGGCCGGCTCGTCGGCAACCTGACCGGCCTCCTGACGACGCTGAAGGGTCTGCCGCTCGCGTACAACCGCGACCTGCAGGAGGACAAGGAGCCCGTCTTCGACTCGGTCGCCACGCTCGAGGTCCTGCTGCCGGCGTTCACCGGCATGATCGCGACGCTGACCTTCGACACCGACCGCATGGCCGAGCTGGCCCCGCAGGGGTTCTCGCTCGCGACCGACGTCGCCGAGTGGCTCGTCCGCCAGGGCGTCCCGTTCCGCGACGCGCACGAGATCTCGGGCTCCCTGGTCCGGTACTGCGAGGAACGCGGGATCGAGCTCGACGACCCATCCGATGACGAGTACCTCGCCGTCTCCGAGCACCTCACCCCTGGAGTCCGCGCGGTCCTCACGATCGAAGGCAGCACGTCGTCCCGCTCGGGCGTCGGCGGGACCGCCCCCGATCGCGTGGCCGAACAGCTCACGGGTCTGACGCAGCGTGTGCACGACCTGGCGAGCGGGGCGCCCTTCACCCGATGACGGCGGGCCTCCTCGCGCTCCTGGCGGAGCCGGCGCCGGTGAGCGCGCCGGCTCTGCTCGGTGCGACGCTCACGGGCAAGGGCGTGACGATCCGCGTCACCGAGGTCGAGGCGTACTCCGGCCCGACCGACCCCGGCTCGCACGGGCACCGCGGGCTGACCGAGCGGAACAGGCATCTGTTCGGCCCGCCCGGGACGCTGTACGCGTACCGGTCGTACGGCATCCACACGTGCGTCAACGTGGTGAGCGGCCCGGCCGGGACGTCCTCGGGATCGCTCCTCCGTGGTGCCGAGGTGGTCGAGGGCGTCGACATCGCCCGCGAACGGCGGGGCCCCTCGGTCTCGGACGTCCAGCTGGCTCGTGGACCCGGCAACCTCGGCAGTGCGATCGGTGCGGTCCTCGACGCGGACGACGGCACCTCCGTCGCCGACGGTCGCGGCCCGTACGTGCTCGCCCTGGCACCCGGCCTGGAGGCTCGGCTCGCCTCCGACGGACCCGCTGCGGTCCTCGCGTGGCTGGCTGCAGAGCCCGGGATCGCACGCGGTCCGCGGACCGGGGTCGCCGGCGTCGCCGGCGGCGCTGCCTTCCCCTGGCGGTTCTGGCTGCCCGGCGAGCCGACGGTCTCGACGTACCGACGGCACCAGCGCGCCCTCGACTAGCGGACCTGCACCGAGCCTCCAGTGCGCCGTGTCCGTCACCGGCCGCCGCTACGATGGCCGGGTGTCCAGTGATACCGCTCCCGATGTCCTGACGCGCCAGCAGAACGACCCCACCTTCGCCTCGGTGTGGGACGAACTGCGCTGGCGTGGTCTGGTGCACGTCTCGACCGACGAGACCGCACTCAAAGAGGCCCTCGACGGCGAGCCGATCACCTATTACTGCGGCTTCGACCCGACGGCTCCGTCACTGCACTGCGGCAACCTGCTCCAGCTGCTGACGATGCGGCGGCTGCAGCTCGCGGGGCACAAACCCCTTGCGCTCGTGGGCGGTTCGACCGGCCTGATCGGTGATCCGCGTCCCACGGCGGAGCGCACCCTGAACACCCGCGAGACCGTGTCCGAGTGGGTGTCCCGCTTGCAGGAGCAGGTGTCGCGGTTCCTCAGCCCGGATGGCGACAACGGCGTGCGCCTCGTGAACAACCTCGACTGGACGTCGCCGATGTCCGCGATCGACTTCCTCCGCGACATCGGGAAGTACTTCCGCGTCAACTCGATGCTCAAGAAGGACGCGGTCGCTGCCCGGCTCAACTCGGACGCCGGGATCAGCTACACGGAGTTCAGCTACCAGATCCTGCAGGGGATGGACTACCGCGAGCTGTTCCGGCAGTACGGCTGCACGCTGCAGACGGGCGGCTCCGACCAGTGGGGCAACCTGACCTCGGGGACGGAGCTCATCCGTCGAGCCGAAGGTGCCACGGTGCACGCGATGGGGACGCCCCTCATCACGAACTCCGACGGCACGAAGTTCGGCAAGAGCGAGGGCAACGCCATCTGGCTCGACGCCGACATGACCTCGCCGTACGCGCTCTACCAGTTCTGGCTCAACACGGCGGATGCGGACGTGATCGCACGGCTCCGGGAGTTCACCTTCCTGACCAGGGCCGAGATCGAACGGCTCGAGCAGGCGGTGGCCGATGAACCATTCCGGCGTGAGGCCCAGCGGACCCTGGCGTTCGAGGTGACGTCGATCGTGCACGGTGTCCCGGCGACGCAGGCGGCGATCGATGCCTCGGCAGCGCTGTTCGGCAACGGTGACCTCGAGGCGCTGGACGAACCCACGCTCCGGTCCGCCATCGCGGAACTCCCCGGGTCGATCTCGCTCGCACCGGAAGCCGATCTGGCGAAGGCGCTCGTCGAGACCGAGCTGGTGAAGTCCCTCGGCGAAGCCCGCCGCGCGATCGACCAGGGCGGCGTCTACGTGAACAACGCCCGAGCGGAGGACCCGGCGGCCCCGCTGTCCGAGCTCGCCCTGCCCGGGGGAGTGCTCGTGCTCCGTCGTGGCAAGAAGACCCTCGCCGGCGTGACCCTCGTCAGCTGATCCACCGTTCGCGCAGAAGCCCGGTCCCACCAGTGTGGGACCGGGCTTTCGTGCGTCCCGGGTGCCGTGTTGCACGATGCGACACGCCCGGGATGTGGCCCGTCTTGGCGCACCCGTCCAGCGCTGCGTATAGTTCTTACTCGTCACCCCAAAGGTGCGGCGGAGCGGCTGGAGCGAAAGCCCAGAGCACGTCGGCCCTCAAGCGGGACCATCCTCCACTGAAGTTCAGCTCCGGCCTTGCGCTGGACGGCTTCGACGCCTAGGATGACTACTCCACCGGTTCTCTCCCCTCGGGGATGAGCCCACTGGACTTCGAGTCCGACGACACCGGTGGTCAAACCAAGAACGAATGCCTCTCTGGCGGAACCTCTTTCGGGGTCGAGCGGGGAGTGCGTCTGGTCCTTGAGAACTCAACAG
>NZ_JBMPIT010000009.1:0-162680 GCF_049341845.1 Curtobacterium guangdongense | reverse complement strand
GAACGCGGCACCGCCGAGGACGAGGGCACCCGTCGTGGCGAGGGTGATGGTGGTCTTGAGGGACTTGCGCATGATGGTCATTCCTTTGCTGTGTCGCGCTCGGCGCGGCGTACTGAAAGCGCGCCGAACACACTCCGACAAGGAGTGGAGAACCAGCTATCTGCGGCTGGTGAGCGCTCCGGGTGTTTCCCGGTCTGTGCATGGGATTCGGCACCCCAGCGGAAATGGTTTGGACCGGATTCTCCTCGTGACCGTTCCGTGACCATTGCGCTCGTTGATCATGTGGTCAACAATGGCGCCATGGACGTCGTCACCGCAGAGGACCTCGCATCGCCGCTCCGCGACCCGAGCTCGGGCCCCCGTCGGGCCACCCGTGTCGCCCTCGTGCAGATGCGATGGCTCGAGGACCCGGCAGCGCACCGAGCGCAGCTCGCCGATGGGATCGCCGCAGCCGCAGCGAACGGAGCGCAGGCCGTGTTCCTGCCCGAGCTGACGCTGCTGCGGTACCCCGGCGACACCCCGGCGAGCGGCGTCCCGAAGGACCTCGCCGAGTCGATCGACGACGGCCCGACGATCACCTTCGCGCGGGAACAGGCCCGGGAGCACGGGATCCTCGTGCACGCATCGCTGTACGAGCGGCCGGCCGAGGACGACGACCCCGAGGACCCGCGCGGCTACAACACGGCGGTCCTCGTCTCGCCGGACGGTTCACTCGTCGGACGCACCAGGAAGACGCACATCCCGATCAGCGCCGGGTACTACGAGGACACCTACTTCCGCCCGGGTCGGGACGACGACGCCTTCCCCGTCTACGAGCCGCCCGGGATGGGGGCCCGCGTCGGACTCCCGACGTGCTGGGACGAGTGGTTCCCCGAGGTCGCCCGTTCCTACGACCTCGCGGGCTCCGAGGTCCTCGTCTACCCGACGGCCATCGGCTCCGAGCCGACCTTCCCCGCGTTCGACACCGCACCGATCTGGCGGCACGTCATCGTGGCGAACGGCATCACCGCCGGGCAGTTCATGGTCGTCCCGAACCGGTGGGGCGACGAGGGCGACATCACGTTCTACGGATCGTCCTTCATCTCCGACCCGTTCGGTCGCGTGCTCGTCGAGGCACCTCGTGACGCGAGTGTCGTGCTCGTGGCCGACCTCGACCTCGAGGCCCGGACCGAGTGGCTCCGACTGTTCCCCTTCGCGCTGACCAGGCGACCCGACCTGTACGACTCCCTGGTGGCCCCGGTCGACCCCGTCCGCGACGACCACGGCGCGACCGAGGCGATCCGAGCCTCCATCCCGGATCGAACGATCCCGGATCGAACGATCCCGGATCGAACGATCCCGGATCGAACGATCCCGGACCAGCCGACGGCGACCGGAGCGGTCTCGTGACCTGGCGGATGCCGGCGGAGACGGCTCCGCAGGAGCGGACGTGGATGGCGTTCCCGCGACCGGGCAACACCCTCGGTGACGATCCGGCGAGCGCCGAGGCCGCGCGCACCGCGTGGGCGACGACCGCGAACACCATCAGCGAGTACCAGCCCGTCACCGTGGTGGTCGACCCGGTCGCACGACCCGACGCCGACCGCCTGCTGTCCCGCTCGGTGGACGTGCTCGAGGCGCCGCTCGACGACTTCTGGATGCGCGACATCGGGCCGACCTTCGTCGTCGACGACGAGACCGGCGAACGGGGTGCCGTCGACTGGGTGTTCAACGGCTGGGGCGCGAACTCGTGGTCGACGTGGACCCGCGACGCCGAGATCGCCGCGACGGTCGCACGGGCAGCCGGTGTCCGACGGATCCCGTCGCTGCTGGTCAACGAGGGCGGCGCGATCCACGTCGACGGCCGAGGCCGGGTGCTCGTGACCGAGACGGTGCAGCTCGACCCGCGGCGGAACCCGTACGCCGACCACGCCCGCGTCGAGGAGGAACTCGCCAGGACGATCGGTGCGACGGAGGTGATCTGGCTGCCGAGGGGCCTGACGCGCGACTACGACGGGCTCGGAACCCGTGGACACGTCGACATGGTCGCCACGTTCGCGGGAGCAGCGACCGACGTCGTCCTGCTCCACGCGCAACCGGACCCCGGGCACCCGGACCACCTCGTCATGCCGATGATCCGTCGGGCGATCGAACAGGCCATCGACGCCACGATCGTCGAGATCCCGGCACCGGCGACCCTGACGGACGACGGCGGCCCGGTGGACTGGAACTACGTGAACCACGTCGTGGTGAACGGCGCCGTGATCGCGTGCGGGTTCGGCGAGGAAGCAGCAGACGCCCGCGCACGGGGCGTCCTCGCCGACGTCTACCCGGGCCGTGAGATCCGCACGGTCGACGCACGAGCGGTCTTCGCCCGCGGCGGCGGCCTGCACTGCATCACGCAGCAGCAGCCCGCCTGAGTCGCCGGGCTCAGCTCGGTGCGACGCCGAGCCGTGGTGCCAGCCACGCGAGCCCGGCGGCGATCGCCGGGCCCGCGGTGCTCCAGCTGTGCCTGCCGCCCGGGAGGATCCACGTGGTGACGTGCATCCCGGCGGCCCGCGCCCGCTGCGCCTGCACGGGCGTCACCTGCCCGTAGACGTGGTCGTCACCGCCGGCGGCGAAGAACGCGTCCGTGTCGCGGTACGGCCCGTGCGCCGCGAGGATCGCCGCGGGCTGCGCTCGTCGGTAGGCCGCGGCGTTGCCGGAGAACCCCTCCGCGATCGTCTTCTGGACGGGTCCGATGCTCGGTCCGTCCTCTCCCGACACGTCGATGAGGTTCCCGAACCGCTCCGGGTCCCCTGCGCCGATCTGGATGGCGCACGTCCCGCCTTGCGAGAACCCGCCGATGGTCCACGCCGCGGCCCCCGACTGCACCTTGAGGTGTGAGGTGATCCACGCGGGTACGTCGTCCTCGAGGTAGGTGGCGCTGTTGCCGAGCGGACCGTCCACGCACATCGGGTTGGCCGACTCCGGGCCGAGCTGGTCCGGCACCACCACGATGGGTGCGAGCCCTCGATGCAGGGTGGCGAGCGCGTCCATCGTCGCCTCGATGTGCCCGCCGGTCTGCAGGTCCTCCGGTCCGGCGCCCTTCGACTGGCCGGACATCAGGACCACGACGGGCAGGTGCGGCGGATCGGGGGTGAGCGCGGCGGGCGGCAACCACAGCAGGGCGTCACGCGCGTGGAAGTGCGACCGGGTGGCCGGGATCGCGACGCGGAGCAGTCGCCCGACCGTCGGGATGCCGTCGGGAGGCGTCCACGTGGTCGCGAGGTCTGCGGTGACCGGAGCGACCGTCTGCCCCGGCGCCTCGGCGGCCGGGATCCCGTCGGCGGGAGGCTCGGCGGTCGCGACCGCGGTCGAGATCGCACTCGGGCTCGCGGTCGGGGTCGCGGTCGTGGCCGAGGCCGGCGGAGCAGCGACACCGGATGTCGTCGGGGAACCCGCGGCAGCCCTGGTCCACCACGTCGCAGACACGCCGAGGTTCACCGCGGTCAACACCGCCAGGACGACGACCACCACGGTGACGGTCTGGGAGCGAGATGTCCGTTGCATGGGAAAGCCGATCGTAGGGAGCACCGCCGGGAAGTCCGCCGTCCGGGAGATCGCCGCTCCTGAGGGTTCTCGACGCTCCCCGGCGGCTGGTTCCCGGCATCCACGGGGGTGCTGGTCTGCAATCGCCCCGGAGTACAGCAAGCGGGGCGCCGGTGTACGTCACGGCGGGTCCGGCGGAGCCCGTGGCGTCGGTACTGTGCTCCGAACCGAACGCTCAGGAGGAACGCCCATGGCATCACCCATCGCGGTCACCGCCCCGGCAGCACCAGCGCGCGGCGGGTCCCTCAAGCGGAGCCTCGGGCTCTGGGCGATCGTCGGCCTCGGTCTCGGCTACATGACCCCGACCGTCGTCTTCGACACCTTCGGGATCGTGTCCGGTGAGACCAACGGCGCCGTGCCCAGCGCCTACCTGATCGCCCTCGTGATCATGCTCCTGACCGCCGTGAGCTACGGGAAGATGGTCCGCGTCTACCCGGCAGCCGGATCCGCCTACACGTACGTGCGGGAGTCGATCCACCCCAACGCCGGCTTCATGGTCGGCTGGGCGTCACTGCTGGACTACCTCCTGCTCCCGATGGTGAACGCGCTGATCATCCGGCTCTACCTCGAGCAGGTCTTCCCGGCGCTGCCCGCATGGGTGACGGTCGTCGTGTACACGGTGTTCGTCACCACGGTCATCTGCCTGTCGATGCGCGGCACGTCGAACCTCAACATGGTCCTGCTCATCGGCGCGATCCTGGCGATGATCGCGTTCGTGGTCTTCACGGTGATCGAGCTCGTGCACGGCGCGGGAGCCGGGACCATCGCGAGCACCGAGCCGTTCGTGCACGACGGCGTGACGATGTCGGCGCTCCTCACCGGCGCCACCGTCGTCTGCTTCTCGTTCATCGGGTTCGACGCGGTGACGATGTACACCGAAGAGGCGAAGTCGATCAGGATCATGCCGAAGGCCATCCTGATGACGGTGCTCATCGGCGGCCTGATCTTCCTGGTGTCGGCGTACTTCGCGCAGCTGCGCTTCCCGACGAACGCACCCTTCGGCGAGTTCACGGACGACCCGCTCCCCCAGATCGGGCTGATCGTCGGGGGCCCCGTGTTCCAGGCGGTCCTCGTCGCAGCGGGGTTCGTCGCGGCACTCGCCTCGGGACTGGCATCGCACGCCAGCGTCGCCCGCATGCTGCTCGTGATGGGCCGGAACAACGTGCTCCCGAAGCGCGTGTTCGGCTACGTCAGCCCCCGCACGCGGACGCCGATCCCGAACGTGGTCATCGTGGGCGCGGTGACCCTGCTCGCCATGACCTTCTCGCTCGACACGATCTCGTCGTACATCAACTTCGGCGCCCTCATCGCGTTCACGTTCGTCAACGCGACCGTCATCGTGCACTTCGCCGTCCGCCAGGGCCGCCGCCACACCGCGCGCGACCGGTTCGCGTACATCGTGCTCCCCGGGGTCGCGATGCTCCTCACCGGTGTTCTCTGGTCACAGCTGCACGCCGACGCGCTCATCGCCGGCTGCGTGTGGGCCGCCATCGGCTTCGTGTACCTCCTGGTCATCACGAAGGGGTTCCGCGTCCAGCCGAAGGGCTTCGACGAGAACCAGCCGGTGACCGGCGTCAACAAGCAGCTGACCGACGAACAAGCCTGAGAGGAAACGATGACCGACTACGCCGTCACCGACCCGACGACCGGCGAGGTGCTCGCCACCTACCCGACGATCACCGACGAGGAGCTCCGCGCCGCGATCGACACCGCGGACCGCGCCCACCGTGAGCGCACCAGCACCGTCGCCGACCGCGCCGCGATCATGCACCGGGTCGCCGACCTCTACCGCGAGCGCCGCGACGAGCTGGCCGCCACGATCGTCCGCGAGATGGCGAAGCCCATCGACCAGGCGATCGGTGAGGTCGACTTCTGCGCCGACATCTACGACTACTACGCCGACAACGCGGAGGACTTCCTGGCGGACGAGCCGATCACCCTGGCTCCGGGTTCCGATGGCAGCGCCTTCATCCGCAAGGACTCGGTCGGGGTGCTCCTCGGCATCATGCCGTGGAACTTCCCGGCGTACCAGATCGCCCGGTTCGCCGGCCCGAACCTGCTCATCGGCAACACCGTCCTGCTGAAGCACGCCCCGCAGTGCCCCGAGTCGGCCCTTGCGGTCGAGCGGATCTTCCACGACGCCGGGTTCCCCGAGGGCGCGTACACGAACGTCTTCGCGACGAACGACCAGGCAGCGGACGTCATCGCCGACCCCCGCGTGCAGGGTGTCTCCCTCACCGGCTCGGCCCGTGCCGGAGCCGCCGTCGCCGAGATCGCCGGCCGGAACCTGACGAAGGTCGTCCTCGAGCTGGGCGGTTCGGACCCCTTCATCCTGCTGTCCACCGACGATCTCGACGCCGTGGTCGAGTCCGCGGTCGCCACCCGGCTCGAGGGCAACGGGCAGGTCTGCAACGCCGCGAAGCGGTTCCTGGTCGCCGACCACCTGTACGACGACTTCCTCGCGAAGTTCACCGACGCGATGTCCGCCGTGGCTCCGACCGACCCGACGACCCCCGGCGCGGAACTCGGGCCGCTGTCGTCCCCGGCGGCCGCCGACCGGCTCGAGCAGCAGCTCGATGCGGCGAAGGAGCAGGGTGCGACCGTCGTCACCGGCGGCGAGCGCTCCGGCAACGCGTTCACCCCGACCGTCCTCACCGGCGTCACACCGGACAACGACGCGTACCGCGAGGAGTTCTTCGGCCCCGTCGCGGCCGTCTACCGGGTCACCGACGAGGACGACGCGGTCCGGCTCGCGAACGACACCCCGTACGGTCTCGGCTCCTACCTGTTCACGACCGACGCCGAGCAGGCGCTCAGGGTCGCCGACCGGATCGAGGCCGGGATGGTCTACGTGAACATCGTCGGCGCGGACAGCCCGGAGCTGCCGTTCGGCGGCGTCAAGGCCAGCGGCTTCGGCCGCGAGCTCGGCCCCCTGGGGGCCGACGAGTTCGTGAACAAGAAGCTGATCCGCATCGGCTGACGTCGTCCGCGGATCCGGCTCCACACCGGACGGGAGGCACGGTGCCAGCTGGCACCATGCCTCCCGTCCGTTGTCCTCGGCGTTCACTGCCGGGTGCGGTTCCACCTGATGAAGATCGTCCCGACAGCGCCGACCATCGCCGAGGCGATGGACAGAGCGCTGCCCACGGACATGGTTCGGTTCCAGAGCGCGGATCCCTCCGCGACCGACGTGGACCACACCATGAGTGCGATGCCCGCCCCCAGCAGCATCGCGGCGACCGCGATGACCATGCCGTCGATCATCCTCATGACGTCCCGTTTCGTGACCACGCTCACTGCGACCTGCACCACGGTGGTCCGACAGGGAGGACGTGGAATCCGATCCCCCGTCCGTTTGCCGCGCAGTACGCGACGGCAGCCGCCCCGATCGTCAACAGAGCTGCAGCGATCGCACCGGCCGCACCGCCGATGCCCGTCGCTGCCGTGATGATACCGACGAGGGCCGCGACTCCCGCACCGCCGCCGAGCGCCGCCACGATCTTGTTCGCGTTGCAGGAGCTCAGGTAGAGGTTCACCTGCAGACCCGTGATGTCTGCTGAGTTCCGGCCCGAGCACGCCAGCACTTCGTCGGCCGGTCCACGAAGCGCGTCGACGGCGGCCCGTGAGATGTCGACGTTCTCTGCGTGCCCGCCGGCCGCGACGTACCCAGTTGCGAACTCCGCGGTGTCCTTCGAACTCGCACCCGCTCTCAGCGCGACAGCACCGTCGAAGGTCTTGGTCGTGTCATCGACCCCCATCAGCAACTGATCTGCACGCTGCTGAGCTGATCCCGTGTCGATTGCGTTCAGCGTGCCCGCACTCGCGGGCGTTGCGGTCAACGCAATGCTCATCGCGACCGTCATCGCCGCTGCGGTCGTCATCCACTTCTTCATCTTCGAGTCCCCTCCGATGATCACGAACGCACCGTTGCGATCATTGAAGCGACTGTACTGATACTCTACACATCAATGCAATAGTTCAGGGCGAGCTGCTCCGCAGCATTGACCGACGATCGTCACCGTCGCCGTCGCGCTCTGGCTCCTCATCGTTGCCGTCGATGTCGTGTTCATCGTCGTGCGGGCGATCACCACGGCCGCCGGGCCGGGGTCGGACGGCGGGGTCGAGCGGCTCCCGGCCGAGACCGTTGCGGTGCTCCTGTACGCCGCGATCACCTGGGCAGTGTTCCGGACCGCGGCGGGGTCGCGTCGCGCACGCGTCGTCTTGGTCGTCGTGGCGGCCGCCCGAGCCGTGCTCGGGTTCGCGCTCGCGCCGCTCCCCCTCGCGACGATCGCGCTGACCATCGTCGCCACGGTGCTCCTGTTCCTCCCCGCAGCGCGCCCCTGGTTCCCGCGCTCTCCGCGTCCTGCGCGCGCCCAGCGCGCACCCGAGCCGGAGACCGTCGGCTGGGATCCGGAGACCGGCGAACGCATCCTCCGACAGGACTGACGGACGGGAGGCACGGTGCCAGCTGGCACCGTGCCTCCCGTCGGTCCTACTGCGGGTCCGCCGGCTCACCACCCGAGTCGACGTCGCTGTCCTGCTCCGGGTCCTCCGTGGCGTCGCCGGTGCGCGAGCCGTCGGGGAGACCCTCGGTGTACTGCCGGGCTTCGTCGGAGGGCTGGCCGGATCCGTCGGGAGTCGTGTCACTCATGGACCGGACCGTACGCGCAGCCGGGACCGCAGCCGCACAGGCGTGCGCTCAGACCGCGATCTGACCGCCGTCGACCGGCAGCACCGCGCCGTGCACGAACGACGCACCGTCGGTCGCGAGGAACACGATGGCCTCGGCGATCTCCGTGGCGGTACCGGGACGGCCGGCGGGTCCGGCAGCGGCGAGTGCATCGAGGCTCTCCCCCATCGCGGCGGTCCCCTCGGTGCGGGTCGGGCCGGGGCTCACCGCGTTGACGCGGACCCCGGCGGGGCCGAACTCGGCCGCCCACGACTTCGTCAGCAGGACGAGCGCCGCCTTGCTCGAGCCGTAGAGCCCCATCCCGGCGGCGCCGAACTCGGCGACCATCGTCGTGACGTTGACGATCGCGCCGGATCCCCGCTCCGCCATCCCCGGCGCGAGCGCTGCGACCAGGAAGTACGGCGCCTTGACGTTCACGTCGAAGACGTCGTCGAAGCCCTCGGTGGTCGTCGACGCGGTGGGGCCGAACGGGAAGATCCCCGCACTGTTCACCAGGACGTCCACGGCACCGCCACCGAGTTCGAGGGCACGAGCGGCGAGCTCCTTCGCGCTCGCCTCGTCGCGGAGGTCGGCGGCCACGAAGTCGGCAGACCCCCCTGCCGCGCGGATGGTCCGGACGACCTCGTCGCCGCGTTCGGCATTGCGGCCGGAGACGACGACGTGCAGTCCACGGGCGGCGAGGAGTTCGGCGGTCGCGCGGCCGATGCCGCTGGTGGCGCCGGTGATGAGAGCGGTCTTGGTCATGGTCGATGTCCTGTCTGAACAGATCGGTTCGGTTTGGTGCTGGTAACTGTACCGATCTGTGCGGTAAAGTCAGACCATGCCCGAGACCGCTCCGCGAACCCGCCGCCGCCCCGCGTACGAACGTGCCGTGGCCACCGCCGATCGCCTGTTCTACGAGCAGGGCATCCACGCGGTCGGCGTCGACCAGGTCGCGGCAGCGGCCGACATCTCCAAGGCGAGCCTGTACACGCACTTCCGGACGAAGGACGACCTCGTCGTCGGTTACCTCCGTGGTCGGAGCAGCGCGTGGCAGGCGCACGTCGCGGCCACCCTCCCCGGCCGTGGCGACACTCCGCGTGACCGCGTGCTCGCGGTGTTCGACCTGCTCGGCGAGTGGTTCGAGGAGCCCGGCTACCGAGGCTGTCCGTTCATCAACGTCGAGGCCGAGTTCGGCGCTGGCCACCCAACGCACCAGGTCACGCTCGAGCACCGCGACTGGGTCCGCGAGCTGTTCGAGTCGCTCCTGGCCGAGGCCGGCGCCGACGACCCGATCGGCACGGCACTGCAGTTGTGCGTGCTCTACGACGGTGCGATGGCGAGCGCGCAGGCCGACCCGGCCCGGCCGTGGGCGACGGCGGCGCGAGCAGCGGCAGCCCGCCTCATCTGATCGGCAGGGAAGGGATCGCGGATCAGGTGGTCAGCGACCGTCGCAGGACGCCGCTCACGTTGCCGGTGCGGTCCACGACCCACACCATCACCGAGTACTGCCGACCGGTCGGCAGTCCGGCGATCGTCGCGGAGCCAGCGGTGCTGCTCGTCGCCACCGCCACGCCCGAGGTCGGCGTCGCCCCGCTTCCGTCGCCGGGTACGAGCCGCACGATCGTCGTGGCGGCGTCGCTCGACGACGACGTTCCCCACGTCACCGTCGGCGTCCCCGCGGTCGAGACGGTGACCGGACTCGCGCCACGCGGCGTGGTGACGTCGCTCCGGTACCGCCAGAGCAGCTCGCCGGTGACCGGCCCGGGGCGGGGGTCGTTCCCGCAGGCGACCGAGAACCGCACCCGCGCACGGTCGACCGAGCCGTCCGGCGCGAGCGCCAGATCCGAGATCGTGGCGCTCCCGTCGGTACCGTTGCAATCGCGACTGGCTCGGCTGATGTCGAGCAGGAGCGGAGACCCGTCCCCGACCTCGCCGGCGCGGAAGGTCCCGTTCCCGAGCGTCGACGACCCGACGGGGGTGAGCGACAGTCGGCTGAACGCCGTGGTGCTCGAGTAGACCTGCTGCGACGAGAACACCGCGGTACCCGGCGATCCGTTCGACCCCTGGAACATCGCCAGCGGGCCGTCGGCGTCGACACGCGTGCGGTTCAGCGCGATCCAGTTGTTCCCGCTCACCGTGAGGCTGCTCGTCCCGACCGGCGAACTGCCTGCGAGCGATGTCCGCACGCTCTTCCCCGCGACGGGGATCCCGAGGTCGGCGACACGGGGGCCGCCGTTCTTCGGCGAGAACCCGACACGGACCGTGCACGTCGCTCCGGCGGCGAGGGTGGTGCCGCTGCAGGCGTCGTCCGTGAGCGCGAAGTCCCCGGCGTGCGCTCCGCCGAGGACGGCACGGCCGAGCCGCTGCGGCGTCCCGGACGCGTTGTGGAGCGCCTGGGTCGCCCAGATGCGCGTGCTCCCGACCGCGGTCTGTGGCCAGGTGAGGTCCGTGCTCGAGAAGCGGACGTCCTGTTCCGGCTCCCCCATCCTGACCTGCCCGAACGACGCGTTCGCGGGGCTGTAGCCGGCGTACAGGAACGTGATGTCGAAGCGCGTGGGGACTCCGGACGCGTCGAAGGCGATGTCCCGGACTTCCCACCGGCTGTCGTGGGCGAGGGTGACCGTGCCGACCGTCAAGTCCGCGCCGTCCGATCGGGTGAAGTCGATGTCCTTCGACCAGGCCGCGTTCGCCGGGTCGCGGAACCGCAACTCGATGTGCTTCCGGTTGGCAGCGACGATGTCGATGTCACCGTCGCCGTACAGCTGCGGCTGCTCGAACCGGTCCGGCGCGGTCGTGTTCGCGATCATCCCGATGATCGGTGGGTGGTCGTCCGCTGCGGCCGCGGGTTGCGCGGCGATCGTCGCGCCGAGGACACCCAGGACGAGCCCGACGGCGATGAACGGTGTGCGTGCCGACTGCGGCATGGGTCCTCCTGGTGGGCCCGAGCAGCCCTCATGTCGATCATGTCGTGTTCGGTCGACGCTGTCCGGGGAGGACTGGAAGATCGTCGGCCGCCGCCAGCGTGATCTGAGCCGCTCTGCAAGACTGCGGTGATGCAGCGGTTCACCGTCCGTCCGATCCACGCCGACGAGTGGGAACGCGTCCGCGAGCTCCGCCTCCGCGCCGTGCACGACCCCGTCGCCGCGATGGCGTTCGTCGACTCCGCCGAACACACGGCATCGCTGCCCGACACGTTCTGGCAGGATCGCGCAGCTGGTGGGTCGGACGACGCCGGCGACGCAGCCACGGTGCGGCAGTTCGTCGCCGAGGACGAGTCCGGAACGTGGATCGGGACGGCGACCGGGCTCCTCGAGCGTCTCGGCGATCCGGACTACGAGGGCCGCCCGGTCCCGCGCGACGGCTGCTCGGTCGTCGGCGTGTTCGTGGCCCCCGAAGCTCGTGGCGGGGCGGTGCTCGCCGCGCTCTTCGACGCCATCGCCGGCTGGGCGGACGGCCCCCCGCGGCTGTACGTGCACACCGGCAACGCCCGCGCGCGGCGCGGGTACGAGAAGGCCGGCTTCCGGGAGGTCGGCACCGAGTTCACGGGCGCGCTCGGTCCGACCGTGGAGATGCGGCGGTCGTGACCACCTGACGGACGGGAGGCTCGGTGCCAGCTGGCACCGAGCCTCCCGTCCGCACCGTGGTGCCTACCGGGCCGTGGCCGGCTGGGGCAGGGCGGCTGCGATCTCCGCAGCGACCTCGCGGCCGATCCGGACCGCGCCGTCGACGTGCTGGTAGCCGGCACCGGCCAGGTCGCTGGAGGCGAAGCGGATCGGCCCGACCGCCGCGCGCTGGTCGGCGCCGTAGCGTGCCAGACCACCGAGGTCGAAGCTCGCCGCGTACGCACCGCGGGTCCACTCCTCGGTGCCCCAGTCGCTCTCGTAGTAGACGACCGGGTCGGCTGCCTGCGGTCCGTAGTAGTGGACCAGGGACTCCAGCACCCGTGCCTTGCGCTCCGCGGGCTCGAGCGCGAAGACCGCGTCGGCGTGCTCGTCGGACACGAAGCCCACGAGCGTTCCCTGCTCCTTGCCGTACGAGGTGTTGTCGTACGCCTCGTGCACGAGCTCGTAGGGGCTGAACGCCGTGCCGGAGAGCCCGGCCTCCCGCCAGAACGGCCGGTCGTAGACGGCGTGCACCTTGATCACGAAGCCCATCGACAGGTGCTGGTGGAGCTGGTGCTGCCGCCGGGGCAGCGGCGGGTCGTACGAGATCCGCGTGTAGAGGGGCGGCGGGACGGCGACGAGTGCCTGGCGGGCGTGCACCTCGATGCCATCGTCGGCGATCGCGACGACGCCGTCGTCGGTCCAGCGCAGCGTGCGGACCGGGGCGTCCAGGTGCACGTCGTCGCCGAGCTGCTCGGCCAGCAGGAGGGAGACCTGCTGCATCCCGCCGACGACCCGCTTGTCGAGGATGAAGTCGGCGTCGACCAGGTTCGTGAAGCTCCCGGCGGACGCGGCCATCAGGAGCGCCTGCAGCGCGGAGAAGGCGTGCGCGGGCTTGGTGAGCATCGCACCGGCGATGAACAGCTCGACGTTGTCGGTCGCGACCCGGTCGTCGCTGAGGCCGTGCAGCCAGTCGCGGAAGGACGTCTCGTCGAGCAGCTTGGCGTCGGGCGACTCCCACGGTCTGGCCGGATCGACGTGCGCGACGTACTCGTCGACGACGGACACCAGGCGTTCGATCTCGTTCGCCGTGGCCTCCGGCAGCGGGAAGATGTCGCCCGTGTACTCGGTGCGGGTGCCGTCCGCGTCGATGTAGACGCTCTGCCCCTCCCGGTACCGGTCGTACGTCTCGAGGCCGAGCTCGTCGAGGGTCTCGAGCAGCGCGGTCTGGTCCGGCGACACCCACTGTCCGCCGATCTCGAGGGTGACGCCCTCGATGTCGTTGGTCCAGGTGCGGCCACCGACGCGGTCACGTGCTTCGAGGACGGCGACGGTCCTGCCCTCGGCGCGCAGCCGGGTCGCCGCGGTCAGGCCGGTCACGCCGGCGCCGATGATGACGACGTCTCGCTCGATCATCGTGCGTCTCCTGTCGTGGTCGTGCTGCGCTGCCGGAACGGGTCGGGCGTCAGCGTGTACATCGTCTCGAGGTACTCGGAGATGCCCTCTGCCCCGCCCTCGCGGCCCATGCCGGACTGCTTCACGCCGCCGAACGGTGCCGAGGCGTTCGACACGACGCCGGTGTTCAGGCCGAGCATCCCGGTCTCGAGCCGTTCCATCAGGCGCTGCCCGCGTGCCGGGTCCTCGGTGAAGGCGTACGCCACGAGACCGTACTCGGTGTCGTTCGCACGGGTGATCGCCTCGTCGTCGGTGGCGAACGTCGCGATCGCCAGGACCGGGCCGAAGATCTCGTCGGTCAGGATGGCGCTGCCCGGCTGCACGTCGGTGAGGACGGTGGGCGCGTAGAACGTCCCAGGCCCGTCGATCGGGTGACCGCCGGTGCGGACGACCGCACCGCGCTCGACCGCGTCGGACACGAGCCGGTCGGCCTTCGCGACGGCGCGGTCGTCGATGAGCGGCCCGATCGCGACGCCGTCCTCGGTGCCGGGGCCGACCCGCATCGCCTCGACGTGGGCGGTGAGCCGCTCGGCGAACTCCGCTGCGACGTCCTCGTGCACCAGGAACCGGTTCGCCGCGGTGCACGCCTGGCCGGTGTTCCGGAACTTCGCGGCGAGCGCTCCGGCCACGGCCTCGTCGAGGTCGGCATCCGCGAACACCAGGAACGGGGCGTTGCCGCCGAGCTCCATCGAGGTGCGGAGGACGTTCTCGGACGCCTGCGCGAGCAGGGACCGGCCGACGGGGGTCGACCCCGTGAAGGACAGCTTCCGGAGCCGGGGGTCCTCGAGGATCGGGGCGGACACGGCCTTCGCGTCGCTGGTCGGGACGACGTTCACGACGCCGTCCGGCACGCCGACCTCGCGGAGCAGGTCCACGAACAGCAGGGTCGTCAGCGGCGTGAGCTCCGCCGGCTTCACGACGACGGTGCAGCCGGCGGCGAGCGCCGGGGCGATCTTCCTGGTCGCCATGGCGAGGGGGAAGTTCCACGGGGTGATCAGGTACGCGGGACCGACGGGCTTGTGGGACACGATCGTCCGGCCGGAGCCCTCGGGGTTCGTGCCGTACGAGCCGCCGATGCGGACGGCTTCCTCGGCGAACCAGCGGAGGAACTCGCCGCCGTAGGTGACCTCGCCGTTCGCCTCGGCGAGGGGCTTGCCCATCTCCAGGGTCATCAGCAGCGCGAAGTCGTCGCGGCGCTCCTGGAGCAGGTCGAACGCGGCACGGAGGAGTTCTGCACGCTGCCGGGGCGGTGTCGCTGCCCAGTCGGCACGGGCCCGGTCGGCGGCGTCGAGCGCGCGGAGACCGTCGGCGGCGGTGGCACTCGACACCTCGACCAGGACGTCCCCGGTCGCCGGGTCGTGCACCGCGAAGGTGCTGCCGTCGGAGGCGTCCTGCCACGTGCCGTCGATGAACAGGCCGGTGGGGATGCGGGAGAGGAGGTCGTGGGTCATGCCGTTGCCAGCCCTTCGAGGACGATGCCGACACCTTCGACGAGCAGTGCGTCGTCGATGGCGAGCGGCGGGAGGAAGCGCACGACGTTGCCGTACGTGCCTGCGGTCAGGGCGATCACGCCGTGTTCGTAGGCGTACCGGACGATACGCCCGGTCAACCCGGGGTCCGGGGCACCCGTTTCCGGATCGACGAGCTCCATCGCGATCATCGCGCCCCGCCCGCGGACGTCGCCGATGCGGGGGTCCTGCTCCTGCGCCGTGCGGAGTGCGTCGAAGAGCACCGTCTCGATCTGCTGGGCGCGTTCGATCAGTCCGTCGTGCTCGAAGGCGTCGATGGCGGCGAGCGCTGCCGCACAGGCGATCGGGTTGCCGCCGTAGGTGCCGCCGATGCCGCCGGCGTGCGGTGAGTCCATGATCTCCGCCCGGCCGGTCACGGCGGACAGCGGGAGGCCGCCGGCGATGCCCTTCGCCGTGGTCACGATGTCGGGGACGACGCCCTCGTGCTCACTGGCGAACATCGCGCCGGTGCGGGCGAAGCCGGTCTGCACCTCGTCGGCGATGAACACGACGTCGTTCGTGCGCGCCCACTCGGCGATCGCCGGCAGGAAGCCCGAGGCGGGGACGACGAACCCGCCCTCGCCCTGGATCGGCTCGATGAGCACGGCCGCGGTGTTCTCGACGCCGACCTGCTTCTCGATCTGGCTGATCGCGCGTGCCGCGGCCTCGGAGCCGGAGAGCCCGTCGTGGAACGGGTAGGACATCGGCACGCGGTAGACCTCCGGCGCGAAGGGACCGAAGCCGCTCTTGTACGGCTGGTTCTTCGCGGTGAGCGCCATCGTGAGGTTCGTGCGCCCGTGGTACGCGTGGTCGAACACCACGATCGCCTGCTTGCCGGTGTGCTTGCGCGCGATCTTCACGGCGTTCTCGACGGCCTCGGCGCCGGAGTTAAACAGTGCCGTCCGCTTCTCGTGGTCACCGGGGGTCAGGCGGTTCAGCGCCTCGGCGACCTCCACGTACCCGTCGTAGGCCGCGATGGTGAAGCACGTGTGCGTGAAGGCGACCGCCTGCGCCGCCACCGCTGCGGCGACGCCGGGGTGCGCGTTGCCGACACTCGTCACGGCGATCCCGGACCCGAGGTCGATCAGGGAGTTGCCGTCGGCGTCGACGACGACGCCACCGCCGGCCGCGACGACCGCGATCGGCACCGCGACGCCGACACCGGACGGCACGGCGGCGGCCTTGCGTGCGAGGAGCTCCTGGGAGCGCGGACCGGGGATCGCGGTGACCAGGCGGCGCTCCTGCGGGAGCCCGGGTCCGCCGGTGGTGGTCGCGGGGACAGCGGTGGAGGTCATGCGGCGATGGTAGGAGCCCATGGCAGCCGACTCACTGTCCACGACGTACAGACGCGGCGAGTGAGATCGCCGCGGTGGATACTGATCACATGCCGGCGACCCTGCGATCCCTGCTCGACCGTCGCGACCTGCGGCTCCGCATGCTGACCGACGCCGATCCCGACGTCCCGATCACGTGGCTGCACAGCTCCGACCTCCCCGACCCGACCCCGTTCCTCGGCGCCGGGCAGGCACTGCTCACGACCGGAACCCAGTTCGACTCCGACGCCGAGGTGTCGGCCGAGGCGGCGGACGCGTACGTCCGACGACTGACCGACCGCGGGGTCGTCGCGCTCGGCTTCGGGACGGAGGTCGTCCGGGCCGGCACGCCGGACGCACTCGTCGAGGCCTGCCGCACCCATGGGCTGCCGCTCTTCGAGGTCCCCTACGAGACCTCGTTCATCGCCGTGGTGCAGGCCAACGCGGAGACGATCGCCCGCGACGCGAACGCCAGGGGCGCATGGGCCCTCGCGGCACAACGCGCCATCTCCCTCGCCGCCCTGCGCCCGGACGGCCTCGGCGCCACCCTCGCCGAGCTCTCCCGGCAGCTCGACTGCTGGGTGGGGCTGCTCGACGTGTCCGGGCGGATCGACCGCGCGTACCCGGAGAACGGCATCCCGTCCGACGAGCGCGAACAGCTCGAAGCCGAGGGGGCTCGACTCCTCCGGGGCGGGCAGCGCGCGAGTCTGCCGGTGAGCACCGCCACAGGGGGTTTCACACTCCAGACACTCGGGTCGGGAGGGCATCTCGACGGCGTGCTGGCCATCGCGACCGGATCGCTCGACCAAGCCGGCCGCGAGGTCGTCACCGCCGTCATCGCCCTCGCCGGACTCGCACTGCAGCAGAACCGCGAGCTCGCCCGTGCCCGCGGGCTGCTCCGCACCGGCCTCCTGACGATGCTGTCGTTCGGCGACCCCGAGGTCGTCGAGACCACGTCGCGCGAGCTCTGGGGTCCGCTGCCGGTCGAGCCCGTCCGCGTCGCCGCGATCGACGTGCCCGACCACCAGACGGACTCCGTGGTGGACCTCCTCGAGCTCTGGGTGCAGGAGTCTCCCGGACAGCTGTTCTTCGCCGTCGACGACGCCCTGTTCCTCTGCGTGAGCGCCGAGGACCCCGGCCCCGTCGAACGCCTCACCACGCAGTACGGGCTGCACGCCGGGCTGTCCGACGGCGCCGGTTACGCGTACTTCGGCCGCGCCCGGGCCGAGGCCGTCCAGGCACTCGACCGCAGCCGCGAGGGGCGCACCGGCATCGTCGAGTTCGGCGACCTCGCCCGCGACGGCGTCCTCGCGCACCTCGCACACACGGACGCCGCGGACATCGCGAGGGCGTTCCTCGCTCCGGTGACCGAGCACGACGCCACCGCCGGCACCGACCTCACCCGGACGCTCCGCACCTGGCTCGAGCAGAACTGCGAGTACGACCGCGCCGCGCACGTCCTCGGTGTCCACCGGCACACCGCACGCGCACGCATCGAGCACGCCGCGAGGCTCCTCGACCGGGACCTCGGGCTCTTCGCGACCCGCGCCGACGTCTGGGCAGCGTTCGTCGCACTGTCGGCGGCGTGAAACACTCCGCGCTGCCTAGGCTGGTCCCGTGCCCTCTCAGCCCCGCCGCCGACTGAGTGCCGCGGAGCGCCTGTCCCAGATCGACGACGCCGCGGTGGCCGTCGCACGCGCGGACGGCCTCGCCGGGGTCACGCTGCGGTCGGTCGCCGCGTCGATCGGTGTCGCGCCCTCGCTCGTCGCGCACTACCGCCCGTCGATGGAGTCCCTCGTCGCCGACACGTTCCGCGCGATCGCATCGGCCGAGGTCACCGATGTGCGTGCGATCGTCGAGGCACGGCCGGAGCCGGTCGCACGGCTCGCGGTCCTGCTCGCGTCGATCAACGACCCCGCACGTGACGACGTCGCCGCACTGTGGGCGGACGCGTGGAGCATCGGCCGGACCAACCCCTCCCTCGCCGAGGCCACCCGTTCCGTGATGGACGACTGGCAGGCGCTCGCCCGGTCTGTCGTCGCCCACGGTGTGGCGGACGGATCGATGCACACCGACGACCCGGAGCGCGTCGCGCTCCTCCTCTTCGCGCTCGTCGACGCGACGAACGGCTACGCACTCGTCGACTACCGGTCCCGCGCGGAGCGCGAGGACCTGGTGGTCGCCACCATCGCCGGAGCCGTCGGCCTGTCACCGGAGCAGCTCACGCCCTGAAGGCACCCACCGGCCGGAATGGAGGCTCGGTGCCGGTCCGAAACCGAACCTCCAGACCGTCCTTGGTAAAGTTTGTGCGGTATCCTTTACCAAGAAGAGTGGGAGGGAAAGGTTCGATGGGCACCACGGCGGTCGGTTGGGAGCAGCGCGTCCTCCCCCGGTTCGAGAACCCGGATCTGCTCCCGCGTCGTCAGCGCGAGCTGCGGGACAGCCCGTACCGAGCAGCCGTCGTGCCGCGGATCGCGGACCTCGACGTCCAGGTCGGCGCGCACGCCAGGGCCGACGCGGACGACGCGTCCGGTGCGATCACCCGGTTCGACGCGGAGTTCGCACACTTCCCGGCGCCGTTCTCCGGTGTCCTGCTCCGGAGCGAGTCGGCATCGAGCTCCGAGATCGAACAGCTGACCGCTGGAGCCCGGGCGATCTCCGAGGCGGAGATCGACGAGCGCGTCACCGGGAACGCACCGCAGATCGTGCGGAACGTCCGCGCCATGGAAGCGGCGATCGCCCTCGCGGACGACATCGGCGAGGAGACGATCATCGCGATGCACCGCGCCCTCCTCGCCGAGTCGGCACCGTCGATGGTCGGGCACTACCGCAACGAGCAGGTGTGGATCGGCGGGCGACTCCCCCACACCGCGGAGTTCGTCCCGCCCCACCAGAGCGGTGTCCGAGCAGCCATGGACGACCTCGTGGCGTTCGTCCGCCGAGACGACGTCCCCGTGCTCGTCCAAGCTGCGGTCGCGCACGCCCAGTTCGAGACGATCCACCCGTTCCCGGACGGCAACGGACGCACCGGACGCGCACTCGTCCAGTCGATCCTGCGCCGCGGCGGGGTGCTGCAGCACCTGACGATCCCCGTGAGCAGTGGACTCCTCACGGATCTGGACGCGTACTTCGGTGCGCTCGGGGCCTACCGCGCCGGTGATGCGACGCCGATCGTCGAGGTCTTCGCCGACGCCTCGCTCGCCGGCGTCCGGAACGCGTCCGTGCTCGCGGACGACCTGCGGCAGCTCGAGTCCCGCTGGGACTTCGCCATGCGCGAGCTCCGTTCCGACGCCGCGGCACGGCGGATCGCCCGGTTCTCGATCGAGCACCCGGTGCTCAACTCCCGGCTCGCGGTCGAGCGGATCGGCGCGACCCGTCCGGCCGTGCTCAACGGACTCGAGCAACTGGTCGACCTCGGGATCCTGCGGTTGGCGAACTCGAAGCGGCGCAACCGGGTCTGGATCAACGACGACGTGATCGATGCGCTCGACGCGTTCGCCGAACGGAGCGGGCGCCGCGAGCACCCGCGGTACTGATCCGCTCAGGCGGCCGAGAACGGCGCAGTGACCTCGAGCTCGCCGTGGTCGACGAGCCACCGGACGGCCTCCTCGACCGTCTCACCCGCCGTGTGCTGCGGGTCGTACCCGAGCAGCCGACGTGCCTTCTCGATGCTGAAGACCTGGCTGCGCGACAGGTGCTCCCAGCTCGCGCCGGCCGCGTCCTCGTCGGTGGTCTCGCGGAACCGTTCCCACGTGACGGACTCGAGCCGGGCCTCCTGGCCGAACCAGGACGCCGCGAGCGCAGCGTAGCCACGGACGTTCAGGGCGTCCGGCGCCACGACGGAGAAGTCCTCGCCGGCGGCGGCGTCCCGGTGCTCGACTGCCAGCGCGAACGCCTGCGCGACGTCGTCGGCGTGCACGTGGTGCATCGTCTCGGCGCCGATCCCGGGGATCTCCAGGACCTCGCCTGCCGCCAGCGTGCGCCACACCGACGGATCGAGGTTCCCGAGCGGGCCGATCGGCGCCCAGCCCGGTCCACTGATGTGCCCGGGGTGCAGGCTCGTCGTGACGAGACCACCGTCGGCGGTCTCCTGCTCGAGCATCCGGGCGATGCGGTCCTTCTCGATGCCGTAGGTCCCGAAGGGCGGGGTCATGGCGTCCTCGGTGATCGGCAGCACCTCGCTCGGTCCAGCGCGCCACACGGAGCCGCAGTGGATGAGGTGCGTCCCGGTGCCGCGGAGCCGCTCGACGAGTGCCGTCGCCGATTCCAGCGTGAAGCACACGAGGTCGATCACCACGTCGGGCCGCAGGTCGGCGACGCGATCCGGGAAGGTGCCGTCACGGTCCTCCTGCTCACGATCCGCCGTGACCTGCTGGACGAGTTGCCACTCAGGCGCGTCGGCGTACGCACGGCGCTGCCCGCGGCTGATGTTCACGACCCGGTGTCCGGCACGGACGAGCCGCGGGACCAGGAACGTACCGATGTGTCCGCTGCCGCCGATGACCACGACGCGTTGGTTGCTGCTCATGCCGGTCACGGTAGGCCGGTGCGGCTGCGGACCGTGACCGGTGAGCCGATCGCGTCAGAGACTGAGTGCGAGTCTGACTCCGGCCTCGACCTGTCCGAGCAGGTAGGCGGGCAGCATGCCGACCGGATGCGGGTCCAGGAACTCTCGGCTGACCGGACCGACCTGGGTGACGTTCGCGACCGAGTCCTTGTCGAGGCCGGACGCTCCCGACGGCACGAGGACGTTGCCGGGAAACCGCTCCATCGCGGTGTTCGAGGTGAGCGGAACGGTCAGCACGGTCTGGATCTTCGATGCCATGAGCCAGTCGGCCTGGAGCACGACGCATGGTCGCACCTTCGCCGGCTCGGAGCCCCTCGGAGAACCGAAGTCGGCCCAGACCACGTCGCCGCGTTCGATCACCACTCGTCGCCTTCGACGCGGTTGCGCTCGCTCTCACGGAGGAAGAGGTCGTCGTCGCGCCCGGTCACGGCAAGAGCGGCGTTCGCGAGGGCGGTGAGCTCGGACGTCCCCTCGAGTTCGTCGGCAAACCGCGCGGCAGCCGTCCGGTAGAACTGCGATCGGTTCATGCCGTGCTGTCTGGCGACCCGCTCGAACCGCAGGAAGTCAGCGTCGGGCACCGAGATCGCCTTCTTCATGGGCTGAGTATAACCGGTAGTACCACCAGGAGTCGAGGGCTGGAACCTCGTTGATGAGCGAGCTGACCGCCGCCGGACCGGATCGGCGAGGCGGACGCACGCCGAGCGTCCAGTCCGCGGAGCACGCCGGAGACGACGAAGGCCCCCGATCTCTCGATCGGGGGCCTTCTCATCGTTGCCTGGTGCGCGAGGGGGGACTTGAACCCCCACGCCGTTTCCAGCACACGGACCTGAACCGTGCGCGTCTACCAATTCCGCCACTCGCGCCAGCCCGATGACACTACCATGCACAGAGCCCCCCAGGTGCCACCTACTACCATGCAGGGGTCGACGACCGAGAACGTGGAGACCCATGGGACTGCTGGACAACTTCGAGCGAGGGCTGGAGCGCGCCGTCAACGGTGCGTTCGCGAAGACCTTCCGCTCCGGTGTGCAGCCGGTCGAGATCTCCAGCGCGCTCCGGCGAGAGCTCGACACCAAGGCCGCGGTGGTCTCGCGGGACCGCATCCTCGTGCCGAACGAGTTCACCGTTCGTCTGGCGCCGCCGGACTGCACGCGCATGAACGACGTCGGTCGTCCCCTCATCGACGAACTCACGCAGATGGTGCAGCAGCACGCCGTCGCGCAGAACTACTCCTTCTCCGGTCCGGTGACGATCCGCCTGCAGCAGGACGGCACCCTGTCGACCGGGATCCTGCAGATCGACTCGACGACCGTGCAGCGAGACGTCGCTTGGGTCGCGGTGCTCGACATCGGCTCGCAGCGCCACAAGCTCCAGCGCGGACGCACCGTGATCGGCCGCGGGACGGACGCCGACATCACCGTCGCGGACACCGGCACGAGCCGCAAGCACGTCGAGATCGTGTGGGACGGCAAGCACGCGCAGGCGAACGACCTGGGCTCGACGAACGGCTCGAAGCTGAACGGTGAGCGCTTCCAGCAGGCGATCATGGAGCCGGACTCCACCATCGAGATCGGTCGTACCCGTATGGTGTTCCGGGTGATCCCGGAGAACGGAGGTGCGCGATGACCACAGGACTGACACTGCTCGTCCTGCGTTTCGCGTTCCTCGCGGTGCTGTGGCTGTTCGTCTTCGTGATCGTATTCGCGCTACGGAGCGATCTCTTCGGTCAGCGCGTCCGCACGATCCCGACCGACCCGAAGGGCGCTCCGTCCGGCCCGACGACACCCACGATCCCCGCTGCGAACGCAGCAGCGGCGGCAGGTGGCGGGGCCTTCACGGACATCATCAACCAGGCGCAGTCCGGCGGCTCGGCGCAGCCGGCGGCGGACGTCGCTACCCGACTCGTCATCACCGAGGGCGCACGAGAGGGCATGGAGATGCCGCTCGGTCGCGGCCCCATCACCATCGGACGCTCCAGCGAGAGCAACGTCGTGATCCGCGACGACTACACGTCCACCAACCACGCCCGGCTCGAACTGCAGCCGTCGGGATGGGTCGTCATCGACCTCGAGTCCACGAACGGCACCTTCGTCAACGGTCAGAAGGTGAGCGCTCCCGTGACCGTGGCGGAGCGCACGCCGATCACGATCGGGACGACGACGTTCGAGCTGCGGCGGTAACCCCCAGATGACGGCTCGTACGCTGAGCGCCGCTGTGTCCCACGTCGGACGCATCCGCGCGAACAACCAGGACTCCGGCTACGCCGGGGCGCACCTGTTCGCCGTCGCGGACGGCATGGGCGGCCACGCCGGCGGCGACGTCGCATCGGCGATCGCGATCCGTCGCATCCGCGAGGTCGACCGTGAGTTCCCCTCGGCGCACGATGCCGAGTTCGCGCTGCAGTCCGCGCTGATCGCCGCGAACCAGCTCATCACCGAGACCGTGTTCGAGCACCAGGAACTCACCGGCATGGGCACCACGGTGAGTGCGATGATCCGCGTGGGCGACCAGGTCGCGATCGCGCACATCGGCGACTCCCGCATCTACCGCCACCGCGACGGCGAGCTGCAGCAGATCACGTCCGACCACACGTTCGTGCAACGCCTCGTCGACAGCGGCCGCATCACGCCGGAAGAAGCCGCGGTCCACCCCCGCCGCTCCGTGCTGATGCGCGTCCTCGGCGACGTCGACGCCGCTCCAGAGGTCGACACGGCGATCATGGACATCCGACCGGGCGACCGCTGGCTGCTCTGCTCCGACGGCCTGTCGTCGTACCTGGCCGAAGAGCGCATCCGGCACGCGCTCGCGTCGAACATGGACGCGAACCAGGTCACGCAGCGCCTCGTCAAGGAGACGCTCGACCACGGCGCCCCCGACAACGTGACGGTCGTCGTGATGGACGTCACCGACGCCGTGCCGACCGAGGACGACGACGACGCGGCCACGACGGTCGGATCAGCCGCAGCGCCCCTCACCTTCGAGGCGTCGACCGGCCGCAAGCCGATCCGCCTCCCCACGATCCTGCTGCACCCCCTCAAGGTCACGTCGGCACCGGAGGACTCGCACTTCGAGCCGGAGAGTGACCAGTACTTCGCCGAACTCATCGCCGAGGACCGTCGACGCCGGGTGCGCCGCCGGATCTCGTGGACGATCGCGCTCGTCCTCGCCGTCGCAGCGCTCGTCGGCGCGGTGTTCCTCGGCTGGCGCATCGTGCAGGACCACTACTACGTCGGCACCGATCGCGGCACGGTCGCGATCTACAAGGGCGTGCAGCAGCAGATCGGTCCGATCAAGCTCTCCGACGTGTACGAGGACTCCGACATCAGCGTGTCGGACCTGCCGGAGTACACACGGGAGAACGTCCGGTCCACGATCAACGCGCAGTCCCTGTCCGACGCGCGCGACATCGTCGACCGCCTGCGGACCGCGGCCAGGACGGGCCAGGACCAGAGCGGAACCGGCGGCTCCGGCGGCGCGTCGTCCTCCCCGACCCCGACACCCGGTCGCAGCGGGACTCCGTCGCCGTCCCCCTCGGGTGATGCCCGATGACCGCGACCACCCCGCAGTCCTTCACCCAGGCGATCACGATCAAGCTCCGGGAGCCCGCGCGCGCCCGGAACCTCGAGCTCGTGCTGCTCGTCATCGCGTGCGGCATCTGCGCCGGCGCGATGGTCCTCGTGCAGCTCGGCACGAAGGGGAAGCTGTTCGACACGTCGGTGCTCTGGGTCGGTTCGACGATCCTCGGCCTCGCGCTGATCATGCACATCGTGCTGCGGATCGTCGCGAAGAACGCCGACCCGTTCATCCTGCCGGTCGCCCTCGTGCTGAACGGCATCGGGATCGCGGAGATCTACCGCATCGACATCCACAACGGCCTGTCCGGGTGGAACGCGATCGGCGTCAAGCAGATCGTGTGGACGCTGCTCGCGATGGTGCTCGCCATCGTGACGCTCATCGTGGTGCGGAACCACCGGTTCCTGCAGCGGTACCGGTACATCTTCATGTTCCTGACGATCGTGCTGCTGCTGCTGCCGATGCTGCCCGGCATCGGCTACGCACCCGGCGGCGCGCGCGTCTGGATCCGCTTCGGGCCGTTCTCGTTCCAGCCCGGTGAGCTCGCGAAGATCACGATGGCGCTGTTCTTCGCCGGGTACCTCGTCACCGCGCGCGACAGCCTGTCGATCGTCGGCAAGAAGTTCCTCGGCATGACGTTCCCGCGTGCCCGTGACCTCGGCCCGATCCTCATCGTCTGGGGTGCGGCGATGAGCGTCCTCGTGTTCCAGCGCGACCTCGGCACCGCGCTGCTGTACTTCGGCCTGTTCCTCGTGATGATCTACGTCGCCACGGCACGGCTCAGCTGGGTGATCATCGGTCTGGTGCTGTTCGTCGGTGGTGCGCTCATCGCGGCGAGCGCGCTCGTGTACGTGCACGGACGGTTCGAGCAGTGGCTGAACCCGTTCGACCCGACGATCTACAACGCGAGCACCCAGGCGAGCTACCAGCTCGTGCAGGGCTTGTTCGGGTTCGCGAACGGCGGGATCACCGGTACCGGACTGGGGCAGGGCCGCCCGTACATCACCCCGGTCGCCAACGCGGACTACATCATCGCGTCGCTCGGCGAGGAACTCGGGCTGATCGGGGTCTTCGCGATCCTCGCGCTCTTCATCGTCCTCGCCTCCCGCGGCATCCGCGTCGGCTTCATGGCGCAGGACGACTTCGGCAAGCTCCTCGGCATCGGGTTCGGCTTCACGATCGCCCTGCAGGTGTTCGTCGTCGTCGGCGGCATCACCCGGATCATCCCCGTGACCGGCCTGACGACACCGTTCATGGCCGCAGGTGGTTCCTCCCTGGTGGCGAACTGGATCATCGCGGCGATGCTGCTGCGCCTGACCGACTCCATCCCCGCGGAACAACGGGTCCTGTCCGAGCGCGGCGACGCCATCGGCCGGACCAGGAAGGGGCGTCGATGAAACGGCAGCTCCGCGGCGTCTCCACGGTCGTCGTGCTCATGTTCGTCGCACTCTTCGTGTCGACGACCTCGATCCAGTTCTTCTCGGCGGATTCCCTCCGCGCCGACCCCCGGAACTCCCGCACCATCCTCGACAGCTACTCGACGAAGCGCGGCGCGATCCTGGTCAACGGCACGCCCATCGCGGAGTCCACCGCGGTCGACGACCAGTACCAGTACCAGCGGAAGTACTCCAACGGCGCGCTCTACTCGGCGGTGACCGGCTACTTCACGATCGGTCAGGGCAACACCGGCATCGAGAGCGCGGAGAACACCGTGCTGTCCGGCAACTCGGACGACTCGTTCTTCCAGAACCTCAACTCGATCCTCACCGGCCAGGACGTCCAGGGCGACAACGTCAACCTGACGATCGACCCCGACGTCCAGCAGGCGGCGTACGACGCGCTCGGGTCCAACACGGGCGCCGTCGTCGCGATCCAGCCGAAGACCGGCAAGATCCTCGCGATGGTGTCCAAGCCGGACTACGACCCGAACTCGTTGACCTCGCACGACACCGCGAACGTCAAGGCGCAGTACAACGCGCTGCTGGACCAGTCCCCGACGCCGCTGCAGAACCGCGCGATCGGCGGTGACCTGTACACGCCGGGATCGGTGTTCAAGCTCGTCGTCGCGTCCGCCGCGCTCGAGGGCGGCAAGTACGACCTCGACTCCGAGTTCCCGAACCCGTCTCGACTGCAGCTGCCGGGGACGAGCACGTACATCAACAACGCCGAGGGTGGCTCGTGCGGCGGCGGCGACACCGTCAAGCTCCGCACGGCGATCCAGTACTCGTGCAACATCCCGTTCGCGGAGCTCGGGCAGAAGCTCGGGTACGACACGATCAAGGCGATGGCCGACAAGTACGGCTTCGGCGACGCGATCGAGGTCCCGATGAAGGCGACGGCGAGCCAGTACCCCGACGTCGACTCGACGGCGCAGCTCATGCTGAGCTCCTTCGGGCAGGCGAGCGTCCGCGTGTCGCCGCTGCAGATGGCGATGGTCTCCGCGGGCATCGCGAACGGCGGTAAGGTCATGCAGCCGTCGCTGGTCGACTCGATCACGACGAGCGACCTCAAGCAGGTCGAGTCCTTCTCGGCGAAGCAGTACAGCGACCCGCTGTCCTCGTCGGAGGCGTCGGACCTCACCGAGGCGATGCAGAGCGTCGTCAACGCGGGGACCGGCACGAATGCGAAGATCGACGGGGTCGACGTCGCCGGGAAGACCGGGACGGCCGAAGGCGGGACAGGCGACCCGTACACCCTGTGGTTCACCGGGTTCGCGCCCGCGAAGGACCCCGAGGTCGCGGTGGCCGTCGTCGTCGGGAACGGTGGCGGACTCGGACAGTCCGGCGTCGGCAACACGGTCGCGGCCCCGGTCGCGAAGAAAGTCATGGAGGCGGTGCTGAACAAATGAGACCCACCAGCGGACTCACCTTCGGTGGGCGGTACCAGCTCTCGTCCCGGGTCGCCATCGGCGGCATGGGAGAGGTGTGGCAGGCGACCGACCTCGTCATCGGCCGGACCGTCGCCCTGAAGATCCTCAAGGACGAGTACCTCGGCGACCCCGGGTTCCTCGAGCGCTTCCGCGCGGAGGCCCGGCACGCGGCACTCGTCAACCACGAGGGCATCGCCAACGTGTTCGACTACGGCGAGGAGGACGGTAGCGCCTACCTCGTCATGGAGCTCGTCCCCGGCGAGGCGCTCTCGACGATGATCGAGCGCGAGCACACCCTGCCCGTGGACAAGGTCCTCGACATCGTCGCGCAGACGGCCAACGCGCTCCAGGCAGCGCACGCCGTCGGCCTCGTGCACCGCGACATCAAGCCGGGCAACCTGCTCATCACCCCGGACGGCCGCGTCAAGATCACCGACTTCGGGATCGCACGCATCGCCGACCAGGTGCCGCTCACCGCGACCGGCCAGGTGATGGGAACCGTCCAGTACCTGTCGCCCGAGCAGGCGAGCGGTCACCCGGCGTCCCCGTCGACCGACATCTACTCGCTCGGCATCGTCGCGTACGAGTGCCTGGCCGGACGCCGTCCCTTCACGGGCGAGTCGCAGGTCGCGATCGCGATGGCGCACATCAACGAGCAGCCACCGGCGCTCCCCGGCGACATCCCGGAGCCGGTCGCCGCCCTCGTGATGTCCTGCATCGCGAAGAAGCCGGCGGACCGTCCCGCCACCGCGGCGAACCTGGCCCGTGCGGCACAGGCGCTCCGTCGCGGTGACGTCGCAGCGGCCACCGTCGCGGTGCCCGCCCTCGGTGGCGCCGGCACCGTCGCCTTCAACCCCCCGCAGGGGAACGACGCGGCGACCGCGCTGATCGGGACGCAGTCGGCGGGTGCCGTCGGTGGCAGTCCTCGGACGCCCGGCTCGCCCACGGGCACCGAGGACGAGGAACCGAAGAAGAAGCGCGCCTGGATCTGGTGGGTCGTCGCGGCAGCGGTCGTGCTGATCGCCGGCGGCGTCATCGCGGCGTTCGCGTTCGCGAACGGTGCGGCCGAACCCACCCCGTCCCCGTCGTCGTCGAGCGCCAAGCCGCGCCCGACCCAGTCCCGGACGCCGAGTGCGCCGCCGACCCAGGCGCGCATCACGGTGAACCAGAGCGACTACGTCGGCCAGCCGACCGATCAGGCCGCGGCGGACCTCCGGAACCAGGGGTTCGAGGTCACGATCGAGGACGGCGACCCGGCCCCGACCGCGGACCAGGCGAACACCGTGCAGTCCATCACCCCGACGGGGAGCGTCGTCGCCGGCACGCTCATCACCCTCCGCGAGTACACCGCACCGCCGACGGTCAACAAGCCGAACACGCCGAGCGCCGGCACGGTGTCGGCAACCGGCGCGGTCACCTTCAGCTGGTCGGCAGCAACGTGCCCGACCGGCTACACGGTGAGCAAGTACTCGTGGACCGTGACCGGTGGCAAGGACTCCTCCGGAGCGACCTCCGGTGACACGTCGTCGACGGCGGTGGACATCCAGGCGGACTCGATCAACAACCCGGTCTCCTTCACGTACACCGTCACCTGTGGCAACCTCGCCGCGTCGGCGGCCTCTGATGCCGCGACGGCTACGTGGCAGGCGTCCGACGAGCCGACCGGAAGCCCGAGCAACGGCACGAACCCCACCCCGGGCGCGAAGCGCTGAGTCGTGCGGCGGGGCCGCCGACACCGTTCCGGTAACGGTTCGCGCGGCGGCCCCGCAGCCAGCGTCTCACCAGGATGGGCTGTCGTACACTTGCCCCGACGGACATTCGGAGGAGTACGTGCCAGAAGGTGTGACCGCGGGGATCACGCTCCTCGCAAATCGCTACGAGATCGGTGATGTCATCGGTCGTGGCGGCATGGCCACCGTGCACGTGGGCCAGGACACGCGGCTCGGCCGCCGTGTCGCCGTCAAGCTCCTGAAGCCGAGCCTCGCCAACGACCCGGCCTTCCGCACACGCTTCCGGCAGGAAGCACAGGCTGCCGCGCGCATGGCGCACCCGACGATCGTCCGCGTCTACGACGCCGGCGAGGAGACCGTCACCGAGCAGTCCGGCGCCGAGGTGCAGGTGCCGTTCATCGTCATGGAGTACGTCGAGGGCCGCCCGCTCAGCGAGGTCGTCGGCGACGGACCCGTCGAGCCGGACGAAGCCGTCCGCCTGACGAGCGGCATCCTCACCGCACTCGAGTACTCCCACCGCGCCGGCGTCGTGCACCGTGACATCAAGCCCGCCAACGTCATGGTGACGGCCACCGGGCAGGTCAAGGTGATGGACTTCGGCATCGCCCGAGCCATCACCGACACGTCCGCCACGGTCGCGCAGACCACGTCGATCCTCGGCACCGCGTCGTACTTCTCGCCGGAGCAGGCCCGCGGCGAGACCGTCGACGCGCGCACCGACCTCTACTCGACCGGCATCGTCCTCTTCGAGCTCCTGACCGGCCGTCCGCCGTTCCTCGGGGACTCGCCCGTCGCCGTCGCCTACCAGCACGTCAGCGAGCAGCCCGTCGCCCCGTCGACGATCACCCCCGCGGTGTCGCCGGCGCTCGACGCGGTCACGCTGCACGCCCTTGTCAAGGACCGCACGCGTCGGTTCCAGAACGCCGCCGAGTTCCGCCGCGACCTCGAGCAGGCCGCCGCCGGACAGGTCCCCGCGTCGACGAAGAAGCTGCAGCAGAGCGCGAACGACGCCTCGACCGTGCTCTTCGGCGTGAACCCGCGGACGACCTCCAACCCGGAGGTGGCGTTCCGCGAGCTCGACGACACGCAGGAGCACCGACCGCAGCGCACGCAGAACCGTCCACCGGTGGCGTGGATCTGGGTCGGCATCGTCCTGACGATCGCCGTGATCGCCGGCGTGGTCTTCTGGGTCGCGAACCTGCAGCCCGGTCAGGCCCCGGTGTCGTCGTCGGTCAGCGTGCCGAACGTCGTCGGCGCCACCTACGACTCCGCCGCCAAGGCGCTCGACAAGCGCGACCTCGTGCCCGTCAAGGTGGAGCAGAACTCCGACAAGGTCGACAAGGGATCGGTCATCCGCACCGAGCCCGGATCCGGCACGAACGTCGCCAGGAAGCAGAACGTCCGTGTGGTCGTCTCGCTGGGGCCGGAGCAGATCGCGGTCCCCGACGTCGCCAACCAGGCACAGGACGCCGCACAGCAGGCGCTCGAGGCAGCCGGCTTCGCGGTCGGAGCGGTCAACTCGACCTACTCGCCGACCGTGCCGCAAGGCACCGTCATGTCCACCGACCCCGCGGCGAACTCCACGCACACCAAGGGCACGGTCGTGAACCTCACGGTGTCCAACGGCCTGGTGCAGCTCCCGGACGTCACGCAGCAGCCGTTCTCGACCGCCAACTCGACGCTCGCGAACCTCGGGCTCACGGTGAAGCAGCAGGCGTCCTACTCCTGCACCGGTGGCACGGTGACGCAGCAGGACCAGCCGGCCGGCGACATCGCCCAGGGCAGCACCGTCGTGCTCACCTACTGCGCCGCGTCGAACCAGCCGAGCGCCCCGGCGACCCCGAGCGGCGGCGACGGTGGGAACGGCAAGGACAACAGTGGTGACGGGGGCGACGGCGGCAACTGACCGCTCGTCCCGGCCGATCGCCGGACGGGAGGCACGGTGCCGGCCCGCCACGAGCCTCCAGGCCGACCTCCGGTGGCGTCCAGGGCCCGGGTGGACCGGATCAGGTCCGGTGACCGACCGCGGGACTTTCAGGCGCGGTGGGCCGCGATGAGCGGGCCCAAGCCCGCTGCGCGCTCCGCTGCGCCGGCGAGTCCGGTCGTCTCGAGCCAGTTGCCGACCATCCGGTAGCCGCCCTCGGTGAGGACCGACTCCGGGTGGAACTGCACGCCGTAGACCGGGGCGTCCTGGTGCTGGACACCCATGATGACGCCGCCGCCGGTGCGTGCCGTCACGGTGAGCTCGTCGGGGACGGTGCCGTCGACGATCGCGAGCGAGTGGTAGCGCGTGGCCGTGAACGGGTGCGGCACGCCGGCGAAGAGGGTGCTGCCGTCGTGGTCGACCTGCGAGGTCTTCCCGTGCATGAGCTCTTCGGCGTGGGTCACCGTGGCGCCGAGGGCCTCGGCGATCGCCTGGTGGCCGAGGCAGACACCGAGCAGCGGCTTGTCGTCCGCGATGGCCGCGTGGACGGTCTCGATCGAGATGCCGGCGGCTGCGGGTGTGCCCGGGCCGGGGGAGAGCAGGACGCCGTCGTACTCGGCGATCCGGTCCGCGATCTCGGACTCGGGGAACGCGTCGTTGCGCACGACGTCGGTCTCCGCGCCGAGCTGCTGGACGTAGCCGTTGAGCGTGTAGACGAAGCTGTCGTAGTTGTCGACGACGAGGATCCTGGTCATGGTCGGTTCACCGTACTCGTGGGGGTCGTGTGCAGGCTCCGTGGGGGCTGTGCACACACATGTTCACGGTAGGATACCGGCCATGGCCAAGGACAAGGACCGCACCAAGCCCGCCCGGAGGACCCGAGCCGACTCGGTCGACACGGCGGGCGACCAGCCCAACCCCGTGTGGTTCAAGCCGGTCATGTTCGGCTTCATGCTCGTCGGACTCGCCTGGGTGATCGTGTTCTACGTCTCGCAGGGCACCCTCCCGGTTCCCTCGCTGAACTCGTGGAACATCCTCGTCGGCTTCGGCATCATGTTCATCGGCTTCCTCATGACCACTCGCTGGCGCTGACAGCCCGGCTCACGCGTCGTCGAACGCCCGCTGCACCGATCGGTGCGGCGGGCGTTCTCGTTTTCCACAGGCTCCTGTGGGATCGAAGCGGTTTCCACCCGTTTTCCACAGTCCAAGGAGTTCTCCACACGCCGTTCCACACCCCCGTCCCGGAGTTATCCACATGTGAATCCACAGTGGGGATAATCACACCGGTGTAACTCAGGGAGTTGTCCACAGGCACGAAAACGCCCCGCCACTCCGGAGAGTGGCGGGGCGTCGAGCGCTCGCGTGGTCGCCTGATCAGGTGAATGCGATCGCGTACCCGACGTACGCCAGAACGACGATCAACACCGCCTCGGCGACGAGCAGGGTGATCTGCAGGCCACGTCGCCGGACGTTCCGGGTCTTCGCGAAGATGTACCCGGTCAGGAAGCCCGCGGCGATCCCGCCGATGTGCGCCTGCCACGAGATGTTCGTCCCGGGCAGGAAGCCGATCACGAGGTTCAGGCCGATGATCACGAGCAGCGAGACGGCGTTGCCACCGAGGCTGCGCTGGATCATGAAGAACGCGGCGAACAGGCCGAAGATCGCTCCGGAGGCGCCGACGACCGACGTCTGGGGAGCGAGCAGCGTGACCGCCATCGACCCAGCCAGGCCGGAGATGAAGTACAACGCCAGGAACCGCCAGGTCCCGAGCATGTTCTCCAGCATCCGGCCGAAGATCCACACCGCCCACATGTTGAACGCGATGTGGAGGAAGCCCGAGTGGACGAACAGCGACGTGACCATCCGCCACGGCTGCGTCGGCAGGTAGTAGGCGTTGTAGCCGAGCAGCTGCGTCAGCGCCCGGTTGGACACCTGGTCCAGCAGCCAGACGACCACGGAGACGGCGACGATGACGACGGTCGCCTTCTGGTCGAGCATGGCGAAGCGCCGCCGCGCGACCGTGACCCTGCTCGGGGCTCCGGACGCGCGGCGGTTCGCCGTGAACTGCGCGCGCTGTTCACGCACGCACTCAGGGCAGTGCACCCCGACCGCCGCCGGCGTCTGGCACTCAGGGCAGATGGTCCGCCCGCACCGTTGGCACAGGACGAAGCTCTGCCGGTCCGGGTGCCGGTAGCAGTAGTTGGCCGGGTTGTACGCCTGGTCGGTCAAGGTCAGACGGACTCGACGTCGATGCTGTTGATGACGACGTCCTCGAGCGGCTTGTCGCGGCCGTCGGTCGGAACGCCCTCGATCGTGTCGACGACCGCGCGGGACTCGTCGTCGGCGACCTCACCGAAGATGGTGTGCTTGCCCTGGAGCCACGGCGTCGCGACGGTCGTGATGAAGAACTGCGAGCCGTTGGTGCCGCGGCCGCCCTGGATGCCGGCGTTCGCCATCGCGAAGATGTACGGGTTCTGGAAGGTGAGCTCGGGGGAGATCTCGTCGTCGAAGCGGTAACCGGGGCCGCCGATGCCCTGGCCGAGCGGGTCGCCGCCCTGGATCATGAAGTCCTTGATGATGCGGTGGAAGACCACGCCGTCGTAGAGCTTGTCGGTGGAGACCTTGCCGGTGCCCGGGTGGGTCCACTCCTGCTGGCCCGTCGCGAGGTCGACGAAGTTCTTGACGGTCTTCGGGGCGTGGTTGCCGAACAGGTTGACGCGGATGTCGCCCTTGTTCGTGTGGATCGTTGCGACAGCGGTGTGCAGAGACATGTTCCGATTCTCGCATGCGTCCGCTGCGTACAGACGGTACCCACAGGTGAGGCTCCGTGACCTGTCAGGTGCTCCGGTGGCAGGATGGGTGTCACGCCGTTCCGATGGAGGTACCAGATGACGACGATCGAACTGCCGCGCAAGCGCCGGAAGCAGATCAAGAAGCTCAAGGGCCAGACCGCCTCGCTCCTCGGTGAGCAGCGCAAGGTGCTCGAGCACGCGAACGCGATCCTCGCCGAGGCGCGCTCGAACGCAGCCGATGCTGCTCGCAAGGACATCGCCCCCCGCGTCCAGCACGCGATCGACAGCGGCATCCGCCCGGCTGTCGCGACGGGCGTGCACGCAGCGACGTCTGCCGCGCAGAACGCCTCGCACCGCTTCCAGTCCGAGGTCGTTCCCGGCCTCGTGTCCACTGCGGGCTCGGTGCTCAGCGTGGTCGACCTCGCGAAGGACCCCCGGGTCAAGAAGATCGTGAAGGACGCCCAGAAGAAGGGCAAGAAGGCGAAGAAGGCGGCAGCGAAGTACGTGCCGTCGCAGCAGAAGAAGGGCATCGGCTTCGGCGGAGTCGCCCTGATCGTGGTGGGTGTGGTCGCCGTCGCCGGTGCCGCCTACGCCGCGTACCAGACGCTGCGCGCCGACGACGACCTCTGGGTCGCCGACGACGCCGACTCGGCGGACAAGTCCGCCGCCTGACCTCCCGGTTCGTACGAAGGGCCCCGGCACACGCCGGGGCCCTTCGTCGTCCCCGCCGCTGGGGCGCCACGAGGTTCCACAATGACGGCATCTCGACGCGCCGCCACCGCGAGTCGTGGAACCCCGACGGCAGTGAGCGGCGAGTCGCGGAACCTCGTCGCTCCACGCCAAAACCGTCCGACCCGAGGAACACCGAGCGAGTCGCCCCAGATCGCGCTTCGTGTCGCCGCACCCCGTCGCGACCCGACACGAACCGCGATCTCACCGCAACGGTCGTCGCGCGCGCGAGGGCCGCCGGACGGGAGGCTCGCGGCGGCCGCGCACCGAGCCTCCCGTCCGGCGCGCGCCAGGCCCGACGCGGCCCCGAGATCGCACTCCGCGTCGCCTCACCGCATCGCGACCCGACACAACCCGCGATCTCACCGCAGGAGGCGGCGCAAAACGACGAAGGACGAGAGGACGACGGGCGGAACCACCCACGGGCCGGTCGCGGCACGCGCCGCCGACCATCGCGGAGCGGCGCGCCGGAGCGCAGACGAGCACCGGCGACCGAACAGTCAGCGACGTCGCGCCGCAGGGGCGGCGGCGCGGATGAGATTGTGGAGCCTGGGAGAATCGAACTCCCGACATCCTGCTTGCAAAGCAGGCGCTCTACCAACTGAGCTAAGGCCCCCGGAAGGGGATGGTGGGGCTACAAGGACTTGAACCTTGGACCTCTTCGTTATCAGCGAAGCGCTCTAACCGCCTGAGCTATAGCCCCTCAGACCGGATGAAAGCCTACCGTACGAATCCGTCGGAACGAAATCGAGCGGGCGGCCCATCCGGACCGGGTGTGTCAGTTGTTCGTGAAGCCCACGAGCAGACCGCCCGTGATGCGCACGCTGAGGTTGTACAGCACGCTCACGATCGCGCCGAGCACGGTGCCGACGACCACGTTGAGGATGCCCACCACGATGGAGAACCCGAGCACCTGGCCCAGCGAGAACTGGTCCATGATCGAGTAGTTGTTCTGCCCGGTGACGTCCTTGAGGAGGGCGTCGATCTGGGTGAACACCCCGGTCTGGTTGAGGATGACCCACACCAGCGCCGTCGCGACGACGATCACGATGCTGCCGGCCAGGGCGATCAGGAAGCTGAGCTTCACCATCGACCAGAAGTCGACGTACACGAGCCGCAGCCGCACCTGACGGGTGCCGACGGGCCGCTTCGCCTTCTTCTGGAGCTTCTCGGCGACACTACTCATTGCTTGACTGGTCCTCTCCGGCCTCGGGTTCGACGGGGTCGGCGGCCGCTTCGTCCGGGCTGACCGACTCCACCGGGCCCGCAGGCTCGATCTCGGCGTCGTCCTGGTCGTCCAGGTTCCGCTCACTGTTCCGGGCCACCGCGATGATCCGGTCGTTCTCCGCGAACCTCGCGAAGACGACGCCCATCGTGTCTCGACCCTTGGCAGGGACCTCGGCCACGGCAGACCTTACCACCTTGCCCGATTGGAGCACGACGAGCACCTCGTCGTCCTCGCCGACGATGAGAGCACCCACAAGGTCACCTCGGTCGGCCGCCAGCTTGGCCACCTTGATGCCGAGTCCGCCACGGCCCTGGGTGCGGTACTGGTCGACGGAGGTGCGCTTGGCGTAGCCGCCCTCGGTCATGACCCACACGAACCCGTCGTCGGACACGACCCGTGCCGCGAGCAGCGAATCGCCGTCGCGGAAGGACATGCCCTTCACGCCGGAGGTCGAGCGACCCATCGGGCGGAGGGTGTCGTTCGTCGCGGTGAAGCGGAGCGACATGCCGTGCCGGGACACGAGGAGCAGGTCGTCGGACTCGTCGACGAGCAGTGCCGAGCGGAGCTTGTCGCCGTCGCGCAGGTTGATCGCGATGATGCCGCCGGTGCGGTTCGTGTCGTACTCGGTGAGCGCGGTCTTCTTCACGAGACCCTGCTCGGTGGCGAGCACGAGGTACTGCGCCGCCTCGTAGTCGCGGATGTCGAGCACCTGCTGGATCTGCTCGTCCGGCTGCATCGCGAGGAGGTTCGCGGAGTGCTGGCCCTTGGCGTCACGCCCGGCCTCCTGCAGCTCGTACGCCTTCGCCCGGTAGACACGACCCTGGTCGGTGAGGAACAGCAGCCAGTGGTGCGTCGTCGTGACGAAGAAGTGCTCCACCACGTCGTCGGCGCGGAGCTGGGCGCCACGCACACCACGTCCGCCGCGGTGCTGCGAGCGGTACTGGTCGCTGCGGGTGCGCTTGACGTAGCCACCGCGGGTGATCGTGACGACGACCTCTTCCTCGGGGATGAGGTCCTCGATCGACATGTCGCCGTCGTAGCCGAGCATGATCTCGCTGCGACGGTCGTCACCGAAGCGCTCGACGATCTCGTCGAGCTCCTCGCCGATGATCGAGCGCTGCCGGGTCTCCGACGCCAGGATGTCGTTGAAGTCCGCGATCTTGAGCTCGAGGGCCTCGGCCTCTTCGTGGATCTTCTGACGCTCGAGGGCGGCCAGACGACGGAGCTGGAGCTCGAGGATCGCCCGGGCCTGGATCTCGTCGACGGACAGCAGGTCCATCAGGCCGGTGCGGGCCTCTTCGACGTCGGGCGACCGACGGATGAGCGCGATGACCTCGTCGAGGGCGTCGAGCGCCGCCAGGTATCCGCGGAGGATGTGCGCGCGCTTCTCGGCTTCGCGCAGCCGGTACTGGGTCCGGCGGACGATGACGTCGATCTGGTGGTCGACCCACGCCGAGATGAAGCCGTCGAGCGCCAGCGTGCGGGGCACACCGTCGACGATCGCGAGCATGTTCGCGCCGAAGTTCTCCTGCAGCTGCGTGTGCTTGTACAGGTTGTTCAGCACGACCTTGGCGACCGCGTCGCGCTTCAGCACGATGACGAGGCGCTGGCCGGTTCGACCCGAGGTCTCGTCGCGGATGTCCGCGACGCCCGCGAGCCGGCCGTCCTTGACGAGCTCGGCGATCTTGATCGCGAGGTTGTCGGGGTTGACCTGGTACGGCAGCTCGGTGACGACGAGGCAGGTGCGACCCTGGATCTCCTCGACGCTGACGACGGCACGCATCGTGATCGAGCCACGGCCGGTGCGGTACGCGTCCTGGATGCCCTTGACGCCGAGGATCTGCGCCCCGGTCGGGAAGTCCGGTCCCTTGATGCGCTGCATGAGCGCACCGAGGAGTTCTTCACGCGTGGCGTCGGGGTTCTCGAGCGCCCACTTCGCGCCGGCAGCGACTTCGCGCAGGTTGTGCGGCGGGATGTTCGTCGCCATGCCGACCGCGATGCCGACCGAGCCGTTCACGAGCAGGTTCGGGAACCGAGCCGGCAGGATGGCGGGCTCCTGCGTGCGACCGTCGTAGTTGTCCTGGAAGTCGACGGTCTCCTCGTCGATGTCCCGGACCATCTCCATGGCGAGCGGCGCCATCTTGGTCTCGGTGTACCGCGGAGCAGCAGCACCGTCGTTGCCGGGGGAACCGAAGTTGCCCTGGCCGAGCGCGAGCGGGTACCGGAGCGACCACGGCTGCACGAGGCGGACGAGCGCGTCGTAGATCGCGCTGTCGCCGTGCGGGTGGAACTGTCCCATGACGTCGCCGACGACGCGGGAGCACTTCGAGAACGCGCGGTCCGGTCGGTAGCCGCCGTCGTACATCGCGTAGATCACGCGACGGTGCACCGGCTTCAGGCCGTCGCGCACCTCGGGCAGCGCACGACCGACGATGACGGACATCGCGTAGTCGAGGTACGAGCGCTGCATCTCGAGCTGCAGGTCGACCTGCGAGATGCGGTCACCGGAGACGACGATGTCCCCGCTGTCGCCGTGCACGATCTCGGGCTGCTCGTCGGCGCCGGTGTCGTTGTCGTCAGCCATGTGGCTTCGTTCCCTTTCTGCACAGCCTGGAGGCCGTGGTTCCGTCAGTCGCGCCGGGCGCGACCACAGGTGGTCCGGACTGGTCGACGCGGCTCACACCGCGCCTCCAGGCCTTAGATGTCCAGGAAGCGGACGTCCTTGGCGTTCTGCTGGATGAAGGAGCGTCGGGCGTCGACGTCCTCACCCATCAGGGTCGCGAACACGCTGTCCACGGCGGCGGCGTCCTCGAGCGTGACCTGCAGGAGCGTGCGGGTGTCCGGGTTCATCGTGGTGTCCCAGAGCTCCTTGTAGTCCATCTCGCCGAGACCCTTGTAGCGCTGGATCCCGTTGTCCTTCGGGATGCGCTTGCCTGCGGCGATGCCGGACTGCAGCAGCGCGTCGCGCTCACGGTCGCTGAACACGTACTCGTGCGCCGAGTTCGACCACTTCAGGCGGTACAGCGGGGGCTGTGCGAGGTACACGTAGCCGCGCTCGATGAGCGGCCGCATGTAGCGGAACAGCAGCGTGAGCAGCAGCGTCGTGATGTGCTGGCCGTCGACGTCGGCATCGGCCATGAGCACGATCTTGTGGTACCTGGCTTTGTCCGGGTCGAAGTCCTCACCGATGCCGGCGCCGAACGCCGTGATCATCGACTGGATCTCCTGGTTCGCCAGGGCGCGGTCGAGGCGGGCCTTCTCGACGTTCAGGATCTTGCCACGAAGGGGCAGGATCGCCTGGGTCATCGGGTTGCGGCCCTGCACGGCGGAACCGCCGGCGGAGTCACCCTCGACCATGAAGATCTCCGACAGGGTCGGGTCCTTCGACTGGCAGTCCTTGAGCTTGCCGGGCATGCCACCGGACTCGAGCAGCCCCTTGCGGCGCGTGGTCTCACGGGCCTTGCGCGCCGCGAGCCGGGCCTGTGACGCCTGGATCGCCTTGCGGACGACGTCGCGGGCCTGCGTCGGGTTGCTCTCGAACCAGTGCGTGAGCTCGGTGCCGACGACGCGCTGCACGAAGGACTTCGCCTCGGTGTTGCCGAGCTTGGTCTTCGTCTGGCCCTCGAACTGCGGCTCGCCGAGCTTGACGGAGATGACGGCGGTCAGCCCTTCACGGATGTCGTCACCCGTGAGGTTGTCGTCCTTCTCCTTGATGATCTTGGCTTCGCGCGCGTACCGGTTCACCAGCGTGGTGAGCGCGGCGCGGAACCCTTCTTCGTGGGTCCCGCCCTCGTGCGTGTTGATCGTGTTCGCGAAGGTGTGGACGCTCTCCTGGTAGGAGGTGTTCCACTGCATCGCGACCTCGAGCGCGATCTTGCGCTCCGGGTCCTCTGCCTCAAAGCCGATGACGTCGGGGTGGACCAGATCGGCCTTCTTCTGCTTGCCGAGGTACTCGACGTAGTCGGCCAGACCGCGCTCGTACCGGAACGTGTCGTGACGGGACTCCTCGCCCTCGTCCGGGGTGCGCTCGTCCTTGAGGTTGATCCGGAGCCCCTTGTTGAGGAACGCCATCTGCTGGAAGCGTGCGCGGAGGGTCTCGTAGTCGAAGACGACGGTCTCGAAGATCTCGGCGTTCGGCCAGAACGTGATCGTGGTGCCGGTCTCGTCGGTGGCTTCGTCTTCGGACACGGGGGCCACCGGGACGCCGTCGGTGTAGCTCTGGCGGTAGACGTGCCCCTGGCGGCGGACCTCGACGTCGAGTTCCGAGCTGAGCGCGTTCACGACGGAGGAACCGACGCCGTGCAGACCACCGGACACCGCGTACCCGCCGCCACCGAACTTGCCGCCGGCGTGCAGGACTGTGAGCACGACCTGGAGTGTCGAGACGCCCTCCGCCGCGTGGACGTCGACCGGGATGCCGCGGCCGTTGTCGACCACGCGGACGCCACCGTCTTCGCGGATGGTGACGTCGATGGTGTCGCAGTAGCCGGCGAGGGCCTCGTCGACGGAGTTGTCGACGATCTCCTGCACCAGGTGGTGCAGACCGCGCGGGCCCGTCGAGCCGATGTACATGCCGGGGCGCTTGCGGACGGCCTCGAGCCCCTCGAGCACCTGAATCTGGTCTGCGCCGTACGACGGTTCGGGAGAGGTCTGGCGGTCGTCTTCAGATTCTGATGTCATGTCGAGAGTGCTCCTTGCCTGCGCGCGGAACACCCACGCACTGCACCGCCCAGTCTATCCCAGCAGCCCCTCTTTCGAAGGCGAAATCGGCCGTTTGACGGCCGATTTCGCGACGAGAGGATGATTTCGTCTGCTCAACCGTAGGTGTCGCGAGGACCGCGCCCCTGGACCGTCCTGGGGCCGCGTTTCCAGGTGGGGGCGTCCGGGCCAGAAACCCGGATCGATTCCACCCCTGCCTGCGGGTGCCGTTCCGCGATGGTCGTCGTGACGCTCGCGCGCATCAGTCGGAGCTGCGTCGCCCACGCCGTCGAGTCGCATCGGATGACGAGGGCGCCGTCCTCGATCGTGACCGGCCGGGAGTGCTTCGCGAGTTCGTCGCCCACGACGCTCGGCCAGTCCGTGAAGAGCTCGGAGCGGGCGAGCGGCTCGGTCCAGCCGAGTTCGGCGGCGAGGGATCCGACGATGTCGCCGAGGCCCTTCGGTTCCCGTCCGCGGCCATAGGGCACCGTATCGGACTCGAACTCCTTCGCCCGCCGGCGGCGTGCGTCGATGCCGCGCTTCGACGGGTCGCCGAACACCTGCTTGAAGTGCAGGTAGACCCGACTGGGTTCGGTCGGCTTCCAGGGGCGCGGCATCAGTGGTCGGCTTCCGCCGCGTCCGGTTCGGCCGGACTGGAGGCTCGGGTCGGGTCCGCCTCGTCGGTCACGATGGTGCCGTGCTCGATCCGGACCGTGTGCGCGGCCAGCTGCTGGGGCACGTCACCGAACACCGCAGCGGTGATGAGGACCTGTTCGTAGTCCGCCACCGCGTTGCCGAGGCGCTCGCGCCGTGATTCGTCGAGTTCCGCGAACACGTCGTCGAGGATGATGATCGGGTCGCCGAGGGTCGACTCGGCGCGGAGGATCGATGCGCTCGCGAGCTGGATCGCGAGGGCGAACGACCACGATTCGCCGTGACTGGCGTACCCACGCGCCGGTAACCCGTTCAGCTGGAAGAGCACGTCGTCCCGATGTGGGCCGGCGAGCGTCAGACCACGCTCGAGCTCGTCGCGGCGACGGCGTTCGAGCGCACCCCGGAACGCCTCCGCCGCTGCCGGGACGGTAACCGGCTCATCGGGTGTCCCGAGCACCGGATCGGTCGCGTCCGCGTCTTCCGGATCGCCGCCGCGGACCGACAGCACCCCGGTGATCGACGCCTCGTGCCGCTCGCCGGCGACGGTCGCGTACGCCTCCGCGACGAACGGCGCGAGGCGGCGGGTGAGGTGGTCACGCGCTGCGATGATCTCGGAGCCGAAGGCCACGAGGCGCTCGTCCCAGACGTCGAGCGTCGCGAGCGATCCCGACTTCGCGCCGGTCGCCCGCGCGGACTTCAGCAGGGTGTTCCGCTGCCGGAGCGTCCGGTCGTAGTCGGCGAGGACGCCCTGCATCCGCGGGGCGATCTGCACGAGGAGCTCGTCGAGCATGCGGCGTCGGCCGGACGGTTCGCCGCGGACGAGTGCCAGGTCCTCCGGTGCGAAGAGGACGCTCGTGCAGTACCGCGGGAGCTCGCGGGGCTTGATCGGCGCCCGGTTGATCTGCGCCCGGTTCGAGCCGGAGCGGTTGATCTGCACCTCGGCGAGGATGCTGCGTTCCTCGTGGGCGAGCCGTGCGCGGACGATCGCCGCGTCGCAGCCCTGCCGGACGAGTGCCGCGTCGGTGGGGACGCGGTGCGAGCCGAGGGTGGAGAGGTAGGCGATGGACTCAACGAGGTTCGTCTTGCCCTGGCCGTTCCTCCCGACGAAGAGGTTCGGCCCGCGTGCGAGGTCGACGTCCGCCTCCCGGTAGTTCCGGAAGTCGGTCAGTTGGAGATGGTCGACGTGCACGCGGGCCGGTGCCGGGTTCCCCCGGGAAGTCCTAGGACTTCTTGACGGCGTGGCCGCCGAACTGGTTGCGGAGCGCCGCGACGGCCTTCATCGTCGGGGACTCGCTGCCCTGACGCGAGACGAAGCGCGCGAACATGGCCGCGGAGAGCGCGGGCATCGGGACCGCGAGCTCGATCGCCTCTTCGAGGGTCCAACGGCCCTCGCCGGAGTCGTCGACGTAGCCCTCGAGCTCGGCGAGCTTCGGGTCCTCGTTGATCGCGAGCACGAGCAGGTCGAGCAGCCAGGAGCGCACGACCGTGCCGCGCTGCCATCCGGCGAAGACGGCGGGGACGTCGGTGATGATGTCCTTCGCCTCGAGGAGCTCGTAGCCCTCGCCGTAGGCCTGCATGATCGCGTACTCGATGCCGTTGTGCACCATCTTGGCGTAGTGCCCGGCGCCGACGGCACCGGCGTGCGAGAAGCCCTCTTCGCGCGGGCCCTCGGGGCGGAGCGCGTCGAAGACCGGCATCGCGAACTCGACGTCAGCCGCGTCGCCGCCGACCATCAGGCCGTAGCCGTTGTCCTTGCCCCAGACGCCACCGGAGACGCCGGCGTCCATGTAGCGGATGCCGTTCGCCGCGAGCTGCTCGGCGTGCTTGGTGTCGTCGAGCCACTTCGAGTTGCCGCCGTCGATGACGAGGTCGCCCTCGCCGAGGACCCCGGCGAGCTCGGTGATCACGTCGTCCGTGATCTTGCCGTGCGGGACCATGACCCAGACGAGCTTCTTGCCCTCGGGGAGCGCTGTTGCGAGTTCGGCGAGGCTGGCGACATCGGAGACGGCGGGGTTCGCGTCGTACCCGGTGACCTCGATGCCTGCGTTGCGGAGACGGGCACGCATGTTGTTGCCCATGCGACCGAGGCCGACAAGACCGATGTGCATGATTTCCTCTTCTGTTCGTCGTCGCGCTGATGCAGGGGTGGCGCGTCAGCGCAGTGTTCGGCTGTTGCGCTTACCGCAGCAGGAGATTGGGCTGCAGCAGGTACCGGTATCCGTCCGTCGCCGGTTCCTCGCGGGAGGACTGGCCGGTGATGAGCACCGGGCCCGGCTTGTTGGGGTTCTCCGTCTTGGTGAAGGAGATGCGGACGAACTCGGAGTGCACCGCGTTCAACCCGTCCAGGAGGAAGGCGGGCTTCAGCGAGACCACCGTTTCCTCACCGGTCAGCAACGCATCGATCGACTCTGACGCCTGCGCTTGTTCGGAACCGATCGCCTCGAGCGTGAGCCCGTCGACCGTGAAGGAGAACCGGAGCGCTGCTTCGCGCTCCAGGACGAGGGAGACCCGTCGGACCGCTTCGACCAGCTCTGCCGTGTTGATCACGGCGTGGTCCTGGACGGTCTCGGGGAAGAGCCGGCGGACCGGCGGGTAGTTGCCCTTGATGAGCAGGGACGTCACGGTCTTGTCGTCGGCGTGGAACGCGATGAGCTCGCGGTCCGAGGTGCCGCTGATCGAGACCGACACCGTCGACGCGGAGCCGAACGTGCGGCCGACTTCCTGCAGGGTGCGGGCAGGGACGAGCGCGTGCATCGGCTCGGAACCGACGCGGCCGGAGTCCCACGCGATGGTGCGGACCGCGACGCGGTAGCGGTCCGTGGCGATGAGGGAGAGGTCGTTGTCGCCGACCTCGAGCTGGACGCCGGTGATGACGGGGGTGACGTCGTCGCGGCTCGCGGCGACCGCGACCTGGGAGACGGCTTCCGAGAAGGCGTCGCCCGGGATCACACCGGTCTGGGCGCCGACTTCGGGGAGGGTCGGGTACTCCTCGACCGGCATGCTCAGCAGCGTGAAGTGCGCGGATCCGCAGGTGACGGTGATCCGTGACTCGTCCGTGGAGAACGTGACGGGTGCGTTCGGCAGGCGGCTCGCGATGTCGTTCAGCAGGCGACCGGAGACGAGGACCGTGCCCGCGTCGTCGATCTGCGCCGCGATGGACGTCTGCGCCGAGACCTCGTAGTCGAACGACGAGAGCGTCAGTCGATCGCCCTCTGCGTGGATGAGGACACCCGACAGGATCGGGAGGGTCGTGCGCTGTGGGAGGAGCTTCACCGCGAATGAGACGGCTTCGGAGAAGACGTCCCGGTTGACCTCGAACTTCACAGCTGGGACCCCTGTCGATCGTTGGACTGTCCGGCCGCCCCATTGTGGCACAGCCCAGCGGGACCCGGATTTCTTGTCATCCCGCCGTCCACAAGGTTGGCCCAGGGATCCCGATCGTTAAGCAGGAATAAGAGTGTTAACGCCTGTGCACACTGTGGATAACTCTGTGCATGCCTGTCAGCGACAGGGAACTACAACCGTGTGACTTGTGGGCGGGGTGTGAGCGTTAACGGGATGAATGAATCTCATCTATCCACTTCCATCCCCAGTCTCCACAGATGGCCCATCCACTGTGAACAACCATCCGGCGTGTCATCCACAGTTATCCACAGGCTTTCCACACTGTGAGAACTCCGCCGCATGGAACCGTCTCAGATGGTGGACGCGCGCCGAAGGAGGCCGATCCGCGGTCGCGAGTCGAGCCTCCAGAGCGTGAGAACAGATGTTCAGACGGACGCGAGCGATGCGCTCAGCGGTACCGGCGGTCCTGCTTGATCCGGCTCGTCAGCTCGGTCACTTGGTTGTAGATGGACCGACGCTCTTTCATGAGCTCCGCGATCTTCTTGTTCGCGTACATCACCGTGGTGTGGTCCCGGTTGCCGAACAGCTGCCCGATCTTCGGCAGCGACAGGCTCGTCAGCTCCCGGCAGAGGTACATCGCGATCTGGCGTGCGGTGGCGATCGCCTGCGAGCGGGACGACCCGTAGAGGTCGTCGACCGAGAGCTTGAAGTACTCCGCGGTGTGGTTGATGATGTCCGTCGGCGCGATGACGTTGTCCTCGTCGAGCGTGATCAGGTCCTTCAGGACCGTCTGCACGAGCGCCATGTCGACGGCCGTCCGGTTCAGGCTCGCGAAGGCGGTGACGCGGATGAGTGTCCCTTCCAGCTCGCGGATGTTGCTCGACACCTTCGACGCCATGAACTCGAGGATGTCGTCCGGCACCTGCAGGTGGTCGGACTGCGCCTTCTTGCGGAGGATCGCGATGCGGGTCTCGAGGTCCGGCGCCTGGACGTCGGTGATCAGGCCCCACTCGAACCGGCTGCGCATCCGGTCCTCGAAGCCGGTGAGGTGCTTCGGTGCGACGTCGGACGTGATGACGACCTGCTTGTTGTGGTCGTGCAGCGTGTTGAACGTGTGGAAGAAGGCTTCCTGCGTCGAGTCCTTGCCCTGGAGGAACTGGATGTCGTCGATCAGGAGGATGTCGATGTCGCGGTACCGCTGCTGGAACTGGTTCGAGCGGTTGTTCGCGATCGAGTTGATGAAGTCGTTGGTGAACTCCTCGCTCGACACGTACCGCACCCGGATCCCCGGGTAGAGGCTCTCGGCGTAGTGGCCGATCGCGTGCAGCAGGTGCGTCTTGCCGAGGCCGGAGTCGCCGTAGATGAAGAGCGGGTTGTATGCCTTCGCCGGCGCTTCCGCCACGGCGACCGCGGCTGCGTGGGCGAACCGGTTCGATGCGCCGATGACGAAGTTGTCGAAGTTGTACTTCGGGTTCAGCCGCGACTCCGGGCGACCGCTCGTCCCCGGAGCGTCGATCTGGCTCGGGACGAACGGTGCCTCGATGTACTGCCGGGGTGCAGCGCTCTGCTCGACGACCTGGTCGGCGGCGACGGGTTCGGCGTAGGTCGGCACGGTCGGTTCGACACGGGGTTCCGAGGCCATGTCCGGGTTCACGGTGATCGCGAAGTTCGCCACGGTGTCGTCGCCGATGCGGGAGACCGCCTCGGTGATGGGCACTCGGATGCGCTGCTCGAGCATGCCGCGGGTGAGGTCGTTCGGGACCTCGAGGTAGAGGGTGCCGGCGAGGACGCCCTTCGGCTCGACGAGGTTGAGGAACCCGTGCAGCTGCGGGGTGATCCGGTCGTCCTCCGCGAGGAGTCCGAGGACCGACGACCAGAGGTCCTCGACGGGGTCGGCCGGCATCGTCATGTCGCGCTCGTCTCCAGGGGTCTCGTGTGGTCGGTGCCTGCGGACGTGCCAGGGCGCACGGGCGGGCGCGGCGGCGGTCGGTTCCCGGCGAGTCGTCCGTGGCTTCGGGTGGCTTCGTCGACGCCGTCGTGCCGCGGGCTTCCCACAGGGTTGTCCACAGTGTTGTCCACGATCACCCTGGGCCGCGAGGTCGGAGTGCTCCCCCGTCGTACCGGGCCTGCGGGCGGATCGTTCCGACCACTGTAAAGGACCGAGGCGGGTCGCACCGAACGGAAGTTGTCCCCAATGTGGACAACGGCCTCCGTCCTGGCAGTCCTGAAGAACGGGGTGATCGGCGTTTGACCTCCTCGCTGCTGTCACGTACCGTTAACCAGTTGACTGCGGCCCCCTTGGTCGCGCCCACCTGCGTCAACCAACGTATTCGTGACGGCTCGCCTCGAGCAGCCGTGTGGAGAAGATCATGAGCAAGCGCACCTTCCAGCCGAACAACCGTCGCCGCGCCAAGAAGCACGGCTTCCGTCTCCGTATGCGCACCCGCGCCGGCCGCGCCATCTTGGCCGCACGCCGTGCCAAGGGCCGCACCGAACTCTCCGCGTAAGACGGACCTGGTCGCAGCTGCACCCCGCGCCGCGTCGGTCGGACCCCGTGTCCGACCGGGCGGCGCTTCGGTGTGCCCTGCGATCGGTCGGTGACGCCGTGCTCGCCCGTGGGAACCGCATCGTCCGTGGGGACGACTACCGGAACACCGTGCGTCGTGGTCGCAGGAGCGCCACGGCGAACGTCGTCGTCTCGGTGGTCCGTCGCACATCGGACGCGTCGGCGCCCACCCGGTTCGGCTTCATCGTCGCGAAGACGGTCGGGAACGCGGTGACCCGCAACCTCGTCCGGCGTCGGCTCAAGGCGATCGCCTACGAGCTGCTCGTCTCTGTGCCCGTCGGGCACGACGTGGTGGTCCGCGCACTGCCAGCCGCTGCGCAGGCCGGATGGCCTACCCTGCTCGAAGACGTCTCGCGATCGTTCGCGCGCGGTGTGGAGAAGGCAGCATGAACCGGACGCTCCTGATGCGGGCCCTGTGGGTGGCAGCGTTGCTCCCTCGCAACGCCTGCGTCGTCGTGCTCCGCGCCTACCGTGCCGTCATCTCCCCGCTGTACGGCAACGTCTGCCGGTACCACCCCTCGTGCTCTCGCTACGCGCTGGAGGCGATCCAGCAGTACGGCGTCGTCCGCGGCACCGCGATGGGCGCGTGGCGGATCGGCCGGTGCAACCCCTGGGCCGCCGGCGGCATCGACGACGTCCCCGAGCGGCGCAAGCCCTTCATCGTGAACCGGTTCGGCTTCGTGCTCGCGCCGGCCCAGCAGCAATCGCAGTCCTCGGTCGGCATGGTCCGCCCGGTGCTGCTCCCCCAGCGCACTCGAAAGGCGTGACCGTCCTCATGGACCTCATCGGTACGATCCTCTGGCCGCTCAAGTGGGTGGTCTCCGCCATCCTGGTCGGCTTCCACTGGGTCTTCGAGTCCCTCGGCATGGACCCGGGCGCCGGCATCACCTGGGTGCTGTCGATCATCTTCCTGACCTTCGTGGTCCGCGCCGCGCTCATCCCGATCTTCGTGCGGCAGATCAAGTCGCAGCGCCGCATGCTCGAGGTCGCGCCGCAGCTCAAGAAGATCCAGGACAAGTACAAGGGCAAGAAGGACCAGTTCTCGCGTGAGGCCATGAGCCGCGAGACCATGGCGCTCTACAAAGAGACCGGGACGAACCCGCTGAGCTCCTGCCTGCCCCTGCTGCTGCAGATGCCGATCTTCTTCTCGCTGTACTCGGTGCTGCACGAAGCGCAGATCAACAAGACGGGTATCGGCCTGCTGACGAACGACCTCGCCGCGTCGTTCGGGAACGCCTCGCTCTTCGGTGCCCCGCTGCACGAGACCTTCACGAACGCGTCCGGCTGGGAAGTCAGGGTCATCGCGGGCTTCATGATCGTCGTGATGACGGCGTCGCAGTTCATCACGCAGCTGCAGCTCGTCGCGAAGAACATGTCCCCGGAGACCAAGGAGTCTCCGATGTACCGCCAGCAGAAGATGATGCTGTACGTGCTCCCCCTGATCTTCGTGATCTCGGGTCTCTCGTTCCCCCTCGGCGTCATGTTCTACTGGCTCGCCTCCAACATCTGGACGATGGCGCAGCAGTACTTCGTCATCCGCAGCATGCCGACCCCTGGGTCCGAGGCAGCCCTTGCCCGTGAAGCCCGCCTGGCGAAGAAGGCCCAGCGTCGCGGTACTCCCGCCGGCGTCCTGGCCGAGGCCGGTACCGGCGCGGGTGCGGCGGAGATCGAAGCCGTGCGCGTCACGACCCAGCGTCAGCAGCCGGTCGGCAAGCAGCGCTCGAAGAAGAACGGGAAGAAGTAAGTGACCGAGCAGGACATCGCCGCCACCGTCGAGCCCACCGAGGTCGACGACGACACCCGCGACGAGGCGGACATCGCCGCCGACTACATCGAGGAACTCCTCGACATCTGCGACCTCGACGGTGACATTGAGATCGAGGAGCGTGCTGGTCGCGTCTACCTCTCGGTGACCGACGAGGGCAACGCGCTGCGCGTCCTCGCGAAGCCGGACACGGTGTCGGCGCTCCAGGAGCTCACGCGCATCGCCGTGCAGGCGGAGACCGGCGAGTTCAGCCGTCTCATCCTGGACGTCGGCGGCTCGCGTGACGCCCGCGCGTCCGAGCTCCAGCGGCTCGTGGACACCGCAGTCGAGCGCATCGAAGCGGGCTCGGCGTCCGCAGCACTCCCCCCGATGTCGTCCTACGAGCGGAAGCTCGTCCACGACCTCGTCGCCGAGAAGGGCTTCCGTTCGGAGTCCGAGGGCGAGGGTCGCGACCGTCACACGGTCATCACCCGATGACGGACGCCCCGGTCCTCGAAGCTGAACCGGCGGTCGCCGCGACGCTGTTCGGTGACCGGCTCGAGGTGGCTCGATCGTTCACGAACGAGCTCGCTCGGCGCGGTGAGGAGCTCGGCCTCATCGGCCCGCTCGAGCTGCCGCGGTTGTGGACGCGACATATCCTCAACTCCGCGCTGGTGGCACCTCTCCTGGAGGCTGGTGGTCGCGTCGGCGACGTCGGTTCCGGTGCTGGGTTGCCGGGTCTCGTGCTCGCAATCGCCCGTCCCGATGTGTCCATGACGCTCATCGAGCCGATGGAGCGTCGGGTGGACTGGTTGCAGTCCGAGGCGGACCGGCTGGGCCTCGGCAACGTGACGGTGCTCCGCGCGCGGGCCGAGGACGTGTCGGATGACCTCGTGCTCGACCAGGTCACAGCGCGCGCCGTCAGTGCGCTCTCGAAGCTGATCCCGATCACGGTGCCTCTTGTTCGGTCCGGTGGGCAGCTCGTCCTGATGAAGGGTGCGCGGGTCGATGACGAGATGACTGCGGCACGCAAGGTGATCCTGCGCAAGCGGCTCTCGGATGTCGAGGTGCTCGAGCTCGGAGTCGGTGTGGTCGAGGAGACCACGCGGGTGTTCCGGGCTACAGTTGACTGACGCCGTGCGGCGCTGAGATCGGTCGTGGATCGGGCGCAGTGCCCCGCGTTCCACGTGAAACATCGAACCGGGGAAGAGGCACTCGTTGAGTTCATCGACCGACTACGACGCGTCGACGCCGCTCGCGCGTGAGATCGCCGATCTGAACCGGCGACGGCGAGCCATCGCCACCAAGCAGTTCCCGCTGCCGGACAAGACCCGCATCATGACGGTCTCGAACCAGAAGGGCGGCGTCGGGAAGACCACGACGACCGTGAACCTGGCGGCCGCCCTGGCTCACGGTGGTGCGCGAGTGCTCGTGATCGACCTCGATCCGCAGGGCAACGCGTCGACGGCGCTCGGTGTGAACCACCAGGCGGAGGTCGCGAGCATCTACGACGTGATCGTCGACGAGGCACCGATCGCGGACACGGTCCAGCGCTCCCCCGAGTCCGAGACGCTCTGGTGTGTCCCCGCGACCATCCACCTGGCCGGCGCGGAGATCGAGCTCGTGTCGCTCGTCGCGCGCGAGCAGCGCCTCCGGACGGCCCTCGATCAGTACCTTTCATCGCTCGACGAGCCGTACCACTACGTCTTCATCGACTGCCCGCCGTCCCTCGGCCTGCTGACCATCAACGCGTTCGTCGCCGCACAAGAGGTCCTGATCCCGATCCAGTGCGAGTACTACGCGCTCGAAGGGCTCAGCCAGCTCCTCCGCAACATCGAGCTCATCGAGCGGCACCTGAACCCGAACCTCCGGGTGTCGACGATCCTGCTCACGATGTACGACAGCCGGACGAACCTCGCCAACCAGGTGGCCGCGGACGTGCGCGAGCACTTCGGTGACCAGGTGCTCAAGGCGATGATCCCCCGGTCAGTGCGGGTGAGCGAAGCGCCGAGCTACGGGCAGAGCGTCGTGGCGTACGACGTCAACTCCACTGGTTCGCTCTCCTACCTGGAGGCAGCCGCCGAGATCGCAGCACGAGGAGCGAAGCACTGATGGCACCCAAGCGGACCGGACTCGGCCGGGGAATCGGCGCACTCATCCCCACGGCGGCTGACCAGCAGGAGCGCCCGGTCGACGTGTTCTTCCCGACCGGCGGGTCGCCCTCGTCGGCGCCGGCCGTCGACGGTGGCACAGCGGAGGACCTCGTCGCGGTTCCCGGCGCTCGTCTCGCGAACCTCAACCCGCTCGACATCGTCCCGAACGCGCAGCAGCCTCGTCTGGAGTTCCGCGAGGAGGAGCTCCAGGAACTCGTGCACTCCATCCGCGAGATCGGCGTGCTGCAGCCCATCGTCGTCCGACCGCTCGCGGGCGCCACCGGAACGGAGCCGCAGTACGAGCTCATCATGGGTGAGCGCCGGCTGCGCGCGACGAAGGAGCTCGGTCTCGCGACCATCCCGGCGATCGTCAAGGACACTCCGGACGACGCGATGCTCCGGGACGCGCTGCTCGAGAACCTGCACCGCGCGAACCTCAACCCGCTCGAGGAGGCGTCGGCCTACCAGCAGCTCCTCGCGGACTTCGGCATCACCCAGGAGCAGCTCGCGCAGCGCATCGGCCGCTCACGCCCCCAGATCACGAACACGATCCGTCTGCTGCGACTGCCCTCCCCCGTGCAGCGCCGCGTCGCGGCCGGTGTCCTGTCCGCGGGACACGCTCGTGCGATCCTAGCGGCGCCCGATGCCGAAGCGATGGAGTACCTCGCCGAGAAGATCGTGAACGAGGACCTCTCCGTTCGGCAGGCAGAAGCCGCAGCGCAGCAGCTGGCCCAGGGCACGCCCAAGAAGGCCACGGCCCAGCCGAGCAAGCGTGACGCGCACTTTGCGGACGTCGCGGAACGCCTCGGGGACCGTTTGAACACCCGCGTCCGGATCGCTGTCGGTGCCCGCAAGGGTCGTGTCACGATCGACTTCGCCAACGCGGCGGACCTGAATCGCATCCTCGGCGAGCTGGGGGCTGAGGACGTCAACGGCTGACCTCCCCCTCCATGGGCGTGTGTTCCACGTGGAACAGAGCAGCCCTGGGGATCGTGGTCATCAACCACGTCACGCTCGACGGTGCGATGCAGGGGCTGGGCCGTCCCGACGAGGATCGTCGCGATGGGTTCACGCTCGATGGATGGGCTGCGCTCGGCAATGACCTTGAAGGCCAAGGTCCCGTGGTCGGCGAGGCGATGCGTTCCGTCATGAGCCTGTCGTTCTCGAGGCTGTTCGGTCGTCGGACGTACGACGACATGGTCAATCACTGGAACGCGGTCGACAAGTACATCGTTTTACGTGGAACAACGGCCGACCTTCCCTGGCTGAACTGCGGCTTCGTCACCGCCAACGTCACGGCTCGCTTTGCAGATCGGCGGGAACGACACGAGGGGAACCTGGTGGTGATGGGGGTGGGGGTGGAGAGCTGCTGTGATCGCTCCTGCTCCCCGCGCGGCTGGTGGGCACACTCCTGCTCATCGTGCATCCGATTGTCCTCGGCAGCGGGGAGCGTCTGTTCGGCGGAGAGCGCCGGTTCGATCTTGTGTTGGAGACGGTCACACCGGCACGCGGTGGTCTCGTACTCGCGCAGTACCGGTGCTGAGCGGCGCTGTGTGCCCGTCTCCCGGCCGAGCGGGCGGTGCCGCGGGCCCGCGTCCATCTGGCCCGTTGTCGCGATCAGAGCGAGCGCTGAGTTCCGGCGCTGCGGTTGTTCGCTGTGGGCGTTCCACGTGGAACATCGCGATCGCCGTCGAGCGGCCAGGCTGGACGGACACGCCTGACTGGAGGAGACGCTGATGTCCGAGACTCATTCGACCGAACCGTTGTGGCGTCACGTGGTCGGTGCACGACTCCGCGACCTCCGGCGTGAGCGAGCCGCGACCATCAACGACATTGCTCGGCGTGCGGGAGTATCGCCGCAGTACCTGTCGGAGATGGAGCGCGGTCGCAAGGAGCCGTCGAGCGAGATGCTCGCCGCCGTGGCCGGGGCGCTCGACACCTCCCTGCTCGACCTCACGAGTGCTGTCGCTGAAGGCCTCCGAGCGCGCGCTCGGAACGGCGCCGAAGCCCAGGCGCAGGTCCGAACGCAATTCGCGCTGGCGGCCTGACCTCAGCGAGCCGCGAGGACGTGATCGATCAGCCCGTACTCGCAGGCCTGCGCGGCCGAGAAGACTCGGTCGTGATCGGTGTCGGCGCGGAGTCGTGCGGACGTCTGCCCGGAGTGTTCCGCAACGATTGCTTCCATGTCGCTCCGGATGCGCACGAGCTCGTCTGCCTGGAGGATGAGGTCCGGGATCGTCCCCTGCCCCTGTGATGCCGGTTGATGCAGGACTACTCGGGCATGCGGAAGCGCCGCACGCTTGCCGGCCGCGCCGGCAGCGAGGAGCGCGGCCCCGACGCCCACGGCTTGCCCGACGCAGGTCGTCGCGACCTTCGGTTTGATGAACCGCATCGTGTCGTAGATGCCGAGCATCGCGCTCGGGTCTCCCCCGTCGCAGTTGACGTAGAGCTGGACGTCCGAGTCCGGGTTGTCGGACTCCAGGTACAGCAGCTGCGCGATGAGGGTGTTCGCCACCCCGGCGTCGATCGCGGTACCGAGGTAGACGATCCGCTCGGTGAGCAGATGGGAGTAGACGTCCATGATGCGTTCGCCGCGCGCATCACGGGCGACGACGTTAGGGATCGTGTAACCGCTCATCGCGCAACCTCCGCTCCGGTACCGACGAAGCCGGTCCGCGGCCGTCCGGCTCTCGACGTGGGAACGATGTCCTCGGTGCTGGTGAGGATGACGTCGACGAACCCGTAGTCGAGTGCTTCCCGGGCGGAGTACCAGTGATCGTGCAGGGAGTCCTCGAACACTCGGTCCCGTGGCTGCCCGGTGTCGCTCGCGATGAGTCCGAGGACGGTGTCGCGGGTGGATCGCAGCGCGTCCGCCTGGAGTTCGATGTCCACGGCCGAGCCGCCGATGCCCGCTGACCCCTGGTGCATCAGCACTCGGGAGTGCGCGAAGGCACGGCGCTTCCCCGGTGTCCCGGCGGAGAGCAGGAACTGTCCTGCACTGCACGCCATGCCGAGGACGAGCGTCCCGACGTCGTTCGGGATCGCCCGCATGAGGTCGCGGATCGCGAGCATCGCGGGAACGGAGCCACCGGGTGAGTGGATCCAGAGCTGGATGTCAGTGGTGGGGTCGTCAGCGCTGAGGGTGAGCAGCTGCGTCATGAGGAGCGTGCCGTTGTCGTCGTCGAGAGCCCCGACGAGGACGAGCACACGCCGCTCGAGCAGTTCTCGGCGCGCATGCATGTCGAGCATCGGGATCGTGGGTGCTTCAGCCATGTGCTCAGCGTCTCCCAGTGCGGAACCGCCCGCACGGCATGCTGCTGACAGCAGCGCTGCTCACGGCAGCGTCAGTGTTCCACGTGGAACAGCAGCGGTCGGTCAGCGCAGTGCGCGCAGCTTCACGAGCCCCACCACGGCGAACGCGGGTTTCACGTGGAACATCTCGCCAAAGCGGTGTTCCTGCCCCCGCACGAGTCGTGCTGCGAGGTCGGGGCGCTGCCGCCGGAGGTACTCGCGTGCCTTCTCGGCGTGCAAGGCGTTCGACGCGAACACGATCCACGCAGCGGATTCGAGTTCGGGGATCGCGTTGCGGACGTTCTCCCACGTGTTCGTACTGGTCGTCTCCTCGACCAATGGGCCGTCCCACCCATGCGCGCGGATGACGCGGGCGAGCATGGACGCCTCGGAAACCGAACCGCGGACCGAACCCCCACTGGTGACGATGGTGGTTCGCCCGGGGATTGCCGCTCGAACGGCCATCCGAGCACGCCACCGATTGATGCTGTTCGCCGTGACGCCCCGGTTCGCGAAGCCCAGCACGACGACGACGCCGCGGCCGTGGGGCGTCACGGGCATGCTCCCGAGACGACGGGTCGCCGCACGCGCGTGGACCGCCTCCGCCCAGAGCACGGTCGCGCTGGCGGCGCCGAGTACCGCCGCGACCGCGACGGTTCCACGTGGAACACACGACCGACGCACGGGCGACCGGCTATGCGTCGTGGTCGCGGATCGCCTGTTCGGCGAGCTCAGCGTACGTCCACCCGAGGTCGAAGCCGGACGCGGAGAGCGCTTGCGGGACGAGCGAGGTCTCGGTGAGCCCCGGGAGCACGTTGGCTTCGAGAAACCACGGCGTGCCGGCACCGTCGATGATCAGGTCGACCCGGGAGATGTGCCGGAGACCGAGCGCGGTGTGGGCATCAACGGCGGCCGCTGCTGCTGCTGCCGCGTGCTCGGCCGAGAGGCGGGCGGGGGTGTAGAACGTCGTCTCCCCCGCGTTGTAGCGTGCCTCGAAGCCGTAGAAGCCGTTCCTGGGCACGATCTCGACCGGCGCCAGGGCAACGGGCCCATCGCCCGTGTCGATGATCCCCACGGCCACCTCGACGCCCCGGATGAGCTGCTCCACGACGACGTCGTCGCAGTACGTGTACGCCGTGACCATCGCGCGCGGGAGGTCGTTCGTGTCCTCGACGAGCGTCACACCCTGTGCACTCCCGCCCCGGGCCGGCTTCACCGCGAGGGGAACCGGGTGCTCGGCCGCGATGCTCTCGAGCACCCCGACGGCACCGAGCTCACGGAAGACGTCGTGGGACAGTGTCACGGAGCGCGGGGTGTGCACGCCGGTCCTGGCGACCAACGCGGACGCCGTGGGTTTGTCCCATGCCAGCCGGGCCGACGTGGAACGTGAGCCGACGAACGGGATGTCCAGGGCCTCCAGGATGCCGCGGAGCGCGCCGTCCTCACCTGATGCTCCGTGCAGGGCCGGCCACACGACGTCGGGGCGGGACTCGGCGAGTGCCGGCAGCAGGGACGCGTCGGCGTCCCGGAGGTCGACCTGCCAGCCGTACCCCGTCAGCGAGTCAGCGACCCGCCGGCCCGACCGCAGGGAGACATCACGCTCGTGCGAGATGCCCCCAGCGACGACGACGACGTGGCGACGGGTGAGCTCGGCCATGCGAGGAGACCTCCGGGTACTGCGTGAAGCGCGTGGAAAGTGCTGATCAGGAGATGTTCGGCGGCGGAGCGCTCACCGAGGAGCCCTGACGCACGACGGTGTTCGGACGCGTCGCGGGACCGAACGTCTCGATGAGTTCGAGCTCGTCGTTGACGACGTTCGCGAGCCGCTTCACGCCGACGCGGATCTGCTCGGCCGTCGGGTAGCAGAACGACAGACGGATGTGCTGCTGACCCCGACCGTCCGCGTAGAACGCGGTACCGGGCGTGTAGGCCACGAGCTCCTTGACGGCACGCGGCAGCATCGCCTTGGAGTCGAGCGACTCCGGCAGCGTCAGCCAGACGAAGAAGCCACCGTTCGGCTTCGTCCACGTCAGGTCCGGGAGGAACTCCCCCAGCGCAGAGAACATCGCGTTGCGGCGCTCCGTGTAGATGCCGCGGAAGGTGTCGACCTGACCCTTCCAGTCGGCTGCGTCGAGGTAGGCGTTCACGACGTACTGGCCGAAGGAGTTCGGCGCGAGGACCGCGGATTCGTTGGCGAGGACGAGCTTCTCGCGGATCGCGTGCGGCGCGAGGGCCCAGCCGACGCGGAAGCCGGGTGCGAGGGTCTTCGAGAAGGACCCGAGGTACACCACGCCCTCGTCGTCGATCGAGCGGATCGCCTGCGGCGCGGGCTCGTCGAACCAGAGGAGCCCGTACGGGTTGTCCTCGAGCACCAGGATGTTGTTCGAGCGGCAGATGTCGAGCACCTCGATGCGGCGCTCGCGGCTCATGGTGACGCCCGCGGGGTTGTGGAAGTTCGGGATCGTGTACAGAAACTTCATCCGCTTGCCTGCTGCGCGGAGATTGGCGATCGTCTCGCGGAGGGCTTCCGGCACGAGCCCGTGCTCGTCAGTCGCCACGTGGACCGTCTCGGCCTGGTACGAGCGGAACACGCCGATCGCGCCGACGTAGGACGGGGACTCGGCGAGGACGACGTCGCCCGGGTCGATGAACAGCCGCGTGACGAGGTCGAGCGCGTGCTGCGAGCCGGTCGTCACCACGACGTCCTCGGCGCTCGCACGGATGCCCTCGAGCGACATGATGTCCACGATGTGCTCGCGCAGGGAGCGCAGACCCTGTCCCCCGCCGTACTGCAGGGCCATGGCGGCGTCTTCGGCCATCACGCGGTCCAGGGAGCCCGTGACGAGCTCACGCGGGAGCGCGGAGACGAACGGCATGCCGCCGGCGAGCGAGACCACCTCGGGCCTCGACGCGACGGCGAACAGAGCTCGTACCTCGGATGCGCTCAGCCCGGCGGTGCGCTGGGCGTAGGAGTCGTACCAGGGATCGAGACTGTTGCCGTTGGTCATCGAGTTCTCCGTTCACTCGGCATTCCAGCCACAGTACGACATGCAACCCGGAAACCCGGGGTGCGGGACGCAGGCCGATCCGAGTCCGGTGGCCTGCGCGGACAAAGCGAACGCCCCGCCCTCCGATGGAATGGAGGACGGGGTGTTCGGGAACTGCTCAATCAGCAGTAACGCCAAGAGTCAAAAGGATTGACGCTTCCCGAGTACGAGGCCGTGCGACCTGCGGCGATGGATTGACACGGACTCCAGCCGCTGCCGAACACCATGGCATGGACCTGAACACGAACCGAGTTGCTGTAGCAATTCTGAAGTGTGTACCAGTAGAGGTTGCCGCTCCTCCCCTTCTTAAAGACCATCTGTGGTGCGATGTTGCAGGGGCCTGCCGGGGCACGGAGCGAACGTTCTCCCTCTGTAGCGGCGCTGGCTGCCAGCGGCGTGGCGAGACCGCCGCCGACCAGCAGGCCCGCGGCGATGAACCCTGTGATGCACTTTCCGAAACGACTCATCATTGACTCCTTCCGCACCCTTATGGTGCGTGCAGCCAACCTACTGAACGGCAGAATTTCAGTCAAGACCATCGATGAACGAACGCCCCGCCCTCCGATGGAATGGAGGACGGGGCGTTCGGGTCTGTGTGCGGGTACCTACGCGAGGAACTCTGCGAGGTCGGCCTCGAGAGCCGGCTTCGGCTTGGCGCCGATGACGGTCTTCACGACCTCGCCGCCCTTGAACACCTTCATCGCCGGGATCGACGTGATCTGGTAGTTCATGGCCGACTGCGGGTTGTCGTCGACGTTGAGCTTGACGATCTCGATCTTGCCGGCGTGCTCTTCGGCGATCTGGTCGAGGATCGGGGAGACGGCGCGGCACGGGCCACACCACTCGGCCCAGAAGTCGACGAGGATCGTCTTGTCGGACTTGAGGACCTCGTCCGAGAAGGTGGCGTCGGTGACTGCCTTGGCGTTGGACATGTGTACTCCTTCGGAGTGGTCGGTCAGTGAGGTGAACGGCGGCGACCGCCGTGCAATTCCCTAGGCGGAGACGGTGACGGGTTCGGCCGGGGTCTCACCCTCGGCCTGGTCGGTCAGGGTGTCTTCGAGGTCGGCGAGGTACTTCTCGGCGTCGAGCGCTGCGACGGCACCGGAGCCGGCGGCGGTGATGGCCTGCCGGTAGGTGTGGTCGAGCACGTCGCCGGCCACGAACACCCCGGGGACGCCGACTGCCTTCGAGGTGCGACCCTCGACGGCGATGGTGCCCTCCGGCGCGAGCTCGAGCTGCTTGTGGACGAGGTGCACGCGCGGGTCGTTGCCGATCGCGATGAACAGGCCGTCGAGCGCGAGCTCACTCTCGGTGCCGTCGACGGTGTCCTTCAGCGTGACGCCCTCGACCGAGGACGCACCGGTGATCCCGATGACCTCCTTGTTCCAGGCGAACTCGATCTTCGGATCGTTCATCGCGCGGTCCTGCATGATCTTCGACGCACGCAGGGTGTCCTTGCGGTGGATGACCGTCACCTTGTCGGCGAAGCGCGTCAGGAACGTGGCTTCTTCCATCGCGGAGTCGCCACCGCCGACGACGGCGATGTTCTTCTGGCGGAAGAAGAAGCCGTCGCAGGTCGCGCACCACGAGACACCGTGGCCGGACAGGCGTTCCTCGTCGGCGAGGCCGAGCTGGCGGTACGCCGAGCCGGTCGCGTAGATGACCGCGAGGGCCTCGTACGTCTCGCCCGAGCCGACCGCGACCTTCTTGACGTCGCCCGTGAGCTCCACGGAGACGGCGTCGTCGTACAGGACCTCTGCGCCGAACTTCTCGGCCTGTTCCTGCATCTTGATCATGAGGTCGGGGCCCTGGATGCCCTCGGGGAAGCCCGGGAAGTTCTCGACCTCGGTCGTCTTCGTGAGCTCGCCGCCCGTCTCGACGCTCGAGGCGACGATGAGTGGCTTGAGCTGGGCGCGCGCGGCGTAGATGCCGGCGGTGAACCCGGCCGGGCCGGAACCGATGATGATGAGCTGGCGCATGCCTGAATGCCCTTCCGTTGCGTCTGACCGGGTCAACACATGGTACCGGCGCGGCATTCCGCAGCACCCGGGAACGGTCAGCGACCCAGGCGCGCCTTGAGCATGTCGACGGCGCCGCGGATCTCGCCGTTCTTCGCGACGACGAGTGCACCGAAGTACACGACCGCCATGACGACACCGGTGAGGACCACGGTGATGAGCGCACCGGTGACGTCCGACATCGCGAACCCGTCTGCGTCGAAGGCGCCGAAGAAGTTCGCCACGACGAGGCCGGCGACGCCCGCGATGAGCGCCGCGATGATGAACTGGACGTGCGAGCGGGTGACGTTCGGTCCGTCGATCCCGTTGAGCCGGCGTCGGACGAGCACCAGGGCGACGATCGTCTGCGCCGTGCCGGCGAGCGTGGTGCAGACGGCGATCCCCACACCGATGTGATCGGCCGGCAGCAGCGCGACGGCGAGGGCGCCGATCACGAAGAGCCCGGACTGGACGATCTGCATGAGGAACGGCGTCCGGTGGTCGTGCATCGCCCAGAACACGCGCTGGATGATGAAGAGCATGCTGAACAGGACGAGCCCCGGCATGAACGCCACGAGCACCCACGCCATCGCCTGCGTCAGCGCGAACGTGTTCTCCCAGATCCGCGCGAACGACGTCGCGGTGACGATCAGGGCGACCGATGAGAACACCGTGAACAGCCCGACGATTCGCAGGGACAGCGACAGGTTCCGCCGCACCGAGTCCAGGTCGCCGCGCTCTGCATCGTGGCTCATCCGCGTGAAGTAGGCCGTCGCGATCGACACGGTGATGATCGAGTGCGGAAGCATGAAGAGGAGCCAGCTCGTCGCGAGGGTCGCGTTGCCGGCGCCGTCGGCAAGGGACGCGACGCGCGACTGGACGAGGCCGGCGAGCTGGGTGATGAGGATCATGCCGAAGAGCCAGCCGGCAGCGGTCCCGGTGGACTTCAGGCCGACACCGCGCCAGCGGAAGTCGAGGCGGAACGACAGACCGGCACGACGCCAGAACAGCGGGAGGAAGGCCGCCTGCGCGAAGACGCCGAACGACGCACTGCCCGCGAGGACCGCGATCTTGAGCGGCGTCCAGGCGTCGACGTTCGAGTTGACGTCACGCCCGTGGAACATCGCGATGAAGACGATGAGTCCGGCTATCGCGATGACGTTGTTGATGAGCGGCGCCCAGGTGAACGGACCGAAGAACTGCTTCGCGTTGAGGACCTCGCCGAGCAGCGAGTACATCGCGTAGAAGAGGATCTGCGGCAGGCACCAGAACGCGAACGCCACGGCGAGGTCGGTCTGGGCAGGCGTGAACCCCTTGCCGCTGTCACCCGCGCCCTGGCTGTACGCGTTCACGAGGAACGGCGCCAGCAGGGTCGCCACGATCGTGATCACCACGAAGACAGATCCGGCGAGCGTCACGATCTTGTTGACGTACGCGGTGCCGCCGTCGTTGTGCTGCTTCATCGCCCGCACGATCTGCGGGATGAGGACGGCTGACAACAGGCCGCCGGCGATGAGCGCGTAGATGTTGTTGGGGAGCTGGTTCGAGACCGTGAAGGCGTTCGCGGCTCGGGACCCCGAGTTGCCGATCGCGTAGGCGAGCACGAACGTCTTCGCGAACCCCAGGATCCGCGACGCCATCGTCCCCGCTGCGAGCATCGCGCTCGCCCGCCCGAGGCTCCGCTCCGCGACGGGCTCGACGTCGACGGCGGGCTGGGGCTGGGTGGCGCTGATGGTCGGCTCCTCGGGATCGCGGACGTCGGACGGGAGGCTCGGTGCGGCCCCGGCACGCGCGATCGCGTCGTCGAGACGGTCACCACCAGTCCCGTGGTCGCCATCTGCGGACCCGTCACGGTCAGCAGGCGCGGTGAGCGTGGTGGTGGAACCGGCCATCGGCACGGCCGCAGCGGACGTGGCAGCGGCGGACGAGCCTCCTGGCCGGGTCTCCCCCGGTGCCGGTGGCTGCTCTTCGAGGAGGCGGTTCGGGTCCTCCTCGACCTCGTCCGGCTCCCCGTTCCGGCGACGGCGCAGCCGGCGACGGACGTTGCGGTAGATCCCGAGGCCGAAGATCGCGATGACGGCGATCGCCGCTGCCGCCGTGATGAACGTCTCCCACTGCGCCTGCACGTTGATCTCGACCGTGGCGGGATCGGCGATGCGGACGCCGGTGGCACTGGTGAGCGACATCGTCAGCTCGACCTTGCCGTTGGCGACGGACTGGACGGGGAACGTCACGCGGCTGGACGAGTCCGGCTGCACGGTGACCTTGACCGCGTTCTTCTCGATGCGGAGGAACGAGTTCGAGGGCTCGACGGTGAGGAACACCGTGACCGGGAAGTCGGACCGGTTCCGGATGGAGATCGGCAGGGACGACCGGTCGCCGAGCAGGGTGATGCTGCTGCCGTCGAGGATCCCGACGCTGGAGACCGTCTTGGCGGACTGCATCACACGGGTGTCGACGGCCTTGGTGAAGGCGTCGTCGTCCGCGCGGAACGCGTTCGAGGCGGCTGCGAGGGTCTGCAGCCGCGCGGGGGCGGTCAGGTCGGCGGGGTTCTCGATCGCGGAGGCGAAGTCGGTGAGGTTCCGTTCGGACTGCACGAGCCGGCGGAGCTGGTCGAGTCGGCCATCGCTGTTCGGGGAACTCGTGAGCGTGAGGGACCCCGGGGTCGTCGCGGCCGCGGTGGAGAGGTCGGCCGGCGAGACCCACGCGGTGCGCTCGAGGGCGTCGAGCGCCTGGCTGAGCCGGCCGGAGTCGGTCGGCCAGTCACGGCCGAGGGTGAGCAGGACCGGGCCGTTCATGGCGCCCTGGCGGGACACCGTGGCGAGGGTCGCGGTGAGCTTGCTCATGGCGCTCGACCAGTCCCGTTGCGTGGTCGCGGTGGCGGCGTCGCGGAGCAGCTTCGACATGCCGGAGTCGGACACGAGGACCTGGTCGTCGCCGATCTTCTCGGACGCGCTGATGGACGTGTTCGTACCCGCGGAGGTGTTGCCGCTCGAGACGATCGTCGACTTGGTGCCGGCGTCCGCGAGCGCGTCGATGTCGTCGGTGGCGACGGTTCCCTCGGCCGGCCACGAGATCGCCGACATCGAGTACGGGAAGTCGAGGAGGGACGCGGTCGTCGGCAGGGTCGTCCCGGCGTCCGCTTCGCCGGCGGCGGGGTCGTTCGTGGGGTTCGACTCGGGGGTGGCGCTGGGGGTCGGGGTCTCGGTGCTGCCCGGCGTCCCGGTGGGCGTCGGGGTCGGGGTGCTGGCGCCGGGGAAGTCGTCGGGATCGATCGACTGGTCGAGCGAGATCGGGGCGAGGATGCCGGAGGAGCCCGCCTGGCGGAGGCCCGTGACGTCCGCGTCCGCGTAGGAGAGTGCGAAGGTCTCGTTGCGCATCCGCTCGAGTCGCTGCAGCCACGCCGTCGCGGACGAAGGGGCGTTCTCGCCGAGGATCCGGATCGACGCGATGATCCTCGGGTCGATGCCGAGCGCGACGTTGTGGTCCTGCGCGGCGTTCAGCTGCTGGGTGAGCGTGCCGTCGACGCTGGTGGCGCTCGCGAGGTCCTTGCCGGAGATCAGGCCGTCGGGGTTCGCGGGCATCGTGATCGGCATCGCGACCGAGACGCCGACGGGGGTCTGTTCGTAGTTCGGGTACCAGGTGATCGCCGAGCGGGCGACGGCGCTCGTGGACCCCGCCGTGTAGTCCGCCGCGATGCGCCTGGCACCGAACGAGGAGTACCCGCCGAGTGCGACGTTGCCGGAGACGATCGTGACGTCGTCCAGCGTCACGGAACGGTGCGCAGGGACCTCCGGAACGTCGACGGAGTCCATCGGGGCGCCGAGGTAACCGGTCGTGCTGGTGTCGGCGAGCCAGTCGCTGAGGACGTCCCGCGTGCCGGCGTACTGCCGGAAGATGTCGAGTTCCGCGCTGCCGGCCGGCAGATCGGAGTCGGTGTCGTTCGTGACCGTCAGCGAGAGCGTGAGGTCCTGGTCGGGCTGCAGCACACCACGGTCGGCGGGGACGATGTCGATCGTCGCCTTGCCTTCCTCGGTGGCGGCGGGGTGCGCCAGGCGGGTCGTCGCCGTCGGGGCGGTCGTCGCGTGCGCCGCGGTCACGGCAGCGGGCGTGACGACGAGGCCGAGGGCGACCAGGGCGGACGCGGCGGCGGCGAGCGAGGTGCGGAGAATGTGCATGCGAGGTGGTCCGTTTTCGGTTCGGACCTCGGACGAGTGTATGAGGCGCGACCATGAGAGCCTCGCGTGCGCGCCCGGGTGGTGGACAACCGGCAGCGACGATCTGGGATGATCGAGGACGTCATGCAGTCCGTAGCCCAGGCCGTCGAACGACTCGACGCACTCGCCGCCACCGCGCCCGTCGCCGTCCTCGCCCGCGCCTTCGCGGACGCCGGACACGAACTCGCGCTGGTCGGCGGGCCGGTCCGCGACGCCTTCCTCGGTCGCCCGGTGACCGACCTGGACTTCACGACGGACGCCCTCCCCGACCGGGTCCTGGCGATCGTCGAACCCATCGCGAGCGCGACGTGGGACGTCGGGCGCCAGTTCGGCACGATCGCGGCCAGGGTCGAGGGCGAGCAGGTCGAGATCACGACCTACCGCAGCGACGTGTACGACGGCGAGACCCGGAAGCCCGAGGTGGCGTTCGGCGACACCATCGAGGACGACCTGCTCCGTCGCGACTTCACGGTGAACGCGATGGCGCTCCGGCTGCCGGCGCGCGAGCTCGTCGACGTGCACGGCGGCGTCGAGGACCTGCTCGCCGAGCGGCTCCGCACGCCCCAGACGGCCGAGACCTCGTTCCGGGACGACCCCCTGCGGATGATGCGCGCCGCACGCTTCACCTCGCAGCTCGGGTTCACGGTGTCGGACGACGTCCGGGACGCGATGGAGTCCCTGGCCGACTCCATCGAGATCGTCTCCGCCGAACGCGTCCGTGACGAGCTCGTCAAGCTGCTGAACACGGACGACCCCGTCCCCGGCATCCGGCTCCTCGTCGACACCGGGCTCGCCGAGCGGTTCCTGCCGGAGCTGCCGGCGATGCGCCTGGAGATCGACGAGCACCACCACCACAAGGACGTCTACGAGCACTCGCTCACCGTGCTGACCCAGGCGATCGGGTACGAGGCCGAGCGGCACGCCGGGGAAGCCCCCGACACGGTGCTGCGGCTGGCGGCGCTCCTGCACGACATCGGCAAGCCCGCGACCCGGAAGCTCGAGCCCGGTGGCGCCGTCAGCTTCCACCACCACGACCTGGTCGGGTCGAAGCTCGCGAAGAAGCGACTCCGTGCGCTCCGGTTCGACAACGACACCATCGCGGCGGTCGCCCGCCTGATCGAGCTGCACCTGCGCTTCTTCGGGTACACCGACGGTGCGTGGACGGACTCCGCCGTGCGCCGCTACGTCCGCGACGCCGGACCCCAGCTCGAGCGGCTGCACGAACTCACCCGCTCCGACGTCACCACGAGGAACCGGCGGAAGGCCGATCGCCTGGCGTTCGCGTACGACGACCTCGAGGACCGTATCGACGTCCTCTCCAAGCAGGAGGAACTCGACTCGATCCGTCCCGACCTGACCGGCGACGACATCATGCGCATCCTCGACATCCCGCCGGGGCGTGCCGTCGGTGAGGCGTACCGCTTCCTGCTCGAGGCGCGGATGGACGAGGGTCCCCTCGGCGCCGAAGCGGCCGAAGCGCGCCTGCGCGACTGGTGGGCCGCCCGGGACGCAACCGCCTGATCGGCCCGCACCGATCCGACGGAACGGTGGCGCGCCTCCAGGCCGTCCGCTAAGCTTGCCGGGTTGTGCCGACCGCACCTGCGGACCCGGCGCACATGCATCAACCCTCCTGTTCCGGGAACCGCCCGGAGCCGTTCGAGACCAAAGGAGGTGGGTTCCGCATGCACCAGTACGAACTGATGGCGATCCTCGACCCCGAGATCGATGAGCGCACCGTCGCTCCCAGCCTGGACAAGTTCCTCGCCGTGATCCGCAACGACGGTGGAACCGTCGACAACGTGGACGTCTGGGGCCGTCGTCGCCTGGCCTACGAGATCGCCAAGAAGACCGAGGGCATCTACGCCGTCGTCAACTTCACGTCCTCGCCCGAGGCCGCCAAGGAGCTGGACCGTCAGCTCGGTCTCTCCGAGGCCGTGCTCCGCACCAAGGTCCTCCGCGCCGAAGAGGGCATCGCACAGGTCGCCGCGCAGAAGCAGCGCGACGAGGCCCGTGCCGCCCGCAAGGCAGCGAACGCTGCCGCCGCCCCGGCCGCCGCGACCGCGAGCGCCGAGTAACCGATGGCCGGCGAAACCGTCATCACGGTGGTGGGGAACCTCACTGCTGACCCCGAGCTGCGCTACACGCAGAACGGGCTCGCTGTGGCGAACTTCACCATCGCATCCACCCCTCGCACGTTCGACCGTCAGGCGAACGAGTGGAAGGACGGCGAAGCGCTGTTCCTCCGTGCGAGCGTGTGGCGCGAATTCGCCGAGCACGTCGCGGGGTCGCTGACGAAGGGCTCGCGCGTCATCGCGCAGGGTCGTCTCCGTCAGCGCTCGTACCAGGACCGAGAGGGCCAGCAGCGTACGAGCATCGAACTCGAGGTCGACGAGATCGGCCCGTCGCTCCGCTACGCGACCGCGCAGGTCACCCGTGCAACGGGTGGCGGCGGCGGCCGTGGACAGGTCGGCGGCGGTGCCCCGGCCGGTGGCAACGGTGGGAACTGGAACAACGGCGGCGGCAACAATGCCGGCGGCGGCCAGTCCGACGCACCGTGGTCCCCGCAGGGCGGCCAGCAGGGTGGTCAGCAGGGGAACGACGTCTGGTCGACCCCCGGTGGCACCTACGACGACGAGACCCCGTTCTGATCCTCGCGATCACACGGTAGACAAACTTCTCCCTAAGGAAAGAACACAATGGCTGGAAAGAGCAGCGGCGACCGCCGCAAGCCTCGCGGCAAGGGCGGCAAGAACGCCGCTCCCGCGAAGTCCATCAAGGTCGGTGTCATCGACTACAAGGACGTTGCGACCCTGCGCAAGTTCATCTCGGAGCGTGGAAAGATCCGCGCCCGTCGCATCACCGGCGTCTCCGTCCAGGAGCAGCGCCTCATTGCCCGTGCCGTGAAGAACGCCCGTGAGATGGCGCTCCTCCCCTACGCCGGCTCCGGCCGCTGATCGGAGGTCGACACATGTCGAAGCTCATCCTCACCCACGAGGTCTCCGGCCTCGGTTCCGCCGGTGACGTCGTCGACGTCAAGAACGGCTACGCCCGCAACTACCTCATCCCCCAGGGCTTCGCTGTCGCGTGGTCCAAGGGCGGCGAGAAGCAGGTCGAGTCGATCCGCGCCGGCCGTGCCGCTCGCGAGCTCGCCACCATCGAAGAGGCCCAGGACCTCAAGATGAAGCTCGAGAACGCCACCATCCAGCTGACCGTCAAGGCCGGCCAGGACGGCCGTCTCTTCGGCTCCGTGCGTCCGGCGGACGTCGCCGCGGCCGTCGAGGCCCAGGGCGTCGGCTCGCTCGACAAGCGCAAGGTCGAGGTCCCCGCGACCATCAAGACCACCGGTGACCACGAGGCCACCGTGCGTCTGCGCGAGGACATCGTCGCGACGATCTCGCTGAAGGTCGTCGCCGCCAAGTAAGGCAGCGTCTGTTCCGTCGAAAGGCGGGTCTCCTCCGGGAGGCCCGCCTTTCGTCGTTCCCGCTGGTGCGGGGTGCGCTGGTCAGGGCCGGTGCGGGGTGCGCTGGTCACCTGGTCGAAATTGCGGTGAACAACTCGCCAACACCCCCGTTCGGGGGTGCGTGCGCCGGTAGCGTCATCCCGGCCTCCGATCCGGGGGTGACCGGAAACCGCGAACAAGGAGCACGCAATGCCCAACTTGAACGTCACCTACGGCGAGATGCAGGACGCCGCGACCCGACTCGTGAACGGTGAGCAGGACATCACCTCGAAGCTGCGTGAGCTGAAGTCGCTGGTCGACTCCCTCATCTCGGGTGGGTACGTCACGGACCAGTCGTCGGTTGCCTTCGGCAGCTCGTACCAGGAGTTCAACGACGGTGCGACGAAGACGATCGAGGGCCTCGAGGGCATGTCGATGTACCTCAACAAGGCAGCCGAGGCGCTGCAGCAGACCGACCAGGAGCTCGCGAACGCGATCAAGTAGTCGGATCGCCCGGGGCCCTGCCGAACCGGTCGGGCCCCGGGCGCCGTTCGCGTCCACCACACCGATCGGGAGCACCCATGGCTGACCTCATCATCACCCGCGCCGTCCTCGAGGACTCCGCGACCAAGCTGCAGCACATCTCGGACGAGCTCGAGCACCAGAAGTCCGACGACCGAGCCCTCACCGAGGTGTACGGCCAGCGCGACGTGCAGAAGGCGATGCACGACTTCTCCGGGGACTGGAAGATCCACCGGAACAAGATGAAGGGTGCCGTGAAGGACCTGCACGACAAGATGCAGCAGTCCGTCGAGCACTGGTCCGCCCTCGAGCAGGACCTGCACGACAAGCTCACCACCGAGTCGACCGACGCGAGCAACGCCTGATGCCCGCCCGCGCCGGCAACTGGGAACTGCTGCACGAGTCGTCGGACCCGGTCGTGGCCGACGTCCCCGTGGTCCACGAGCTCGTCACCTACTACACGACCATGGCCCAGGAGATCACCTCGGAGGCCGCGGTGCTGCAGCGCATCGGCGACGGCGACACGAGCGAGTTCAAGGGCGAGTCCGCTGACGCGGTGCGCTCGAAGAGCAAGGAGGTCGCCGCGTCCCTGCAGAAGATGGCCGGACGCTACGAGGCGATCCGCGATGCCCTGACCGGGTACGTGCCGTCGCTGGAGGACGCGCTCACGGAATCGTCGGCTGCGCTGCGCGATGCCGAGGACGCCGCCGCTGCCGGGACCCGCGCTGGAGCGATGCCGGACCCCTCGCAGGGGCGTGCGGACGACGCTCCCCCGTTGACGTCGGACGAGCAAGGGGCGATCGACGCGAAGCACGCCGCATCGAGCCGTGCACAAGAGGGCGCTGATGCCGCTGTCGCCCGGCTGCGTCGGGCCGTGGACGGGATCGACGCCGCGGGCAAGGCGGCAGCGTCGACGATCCGGGCGGCGTGGGACGACGGCCTGCACGACACGCTCGGCGACAAGATCAAGGCGTTCTTCTCGGCGCTGCTGAAGATCATCGTCAAGATCTTCACGTACATCGGCATCGCCCTGGCAGCGCTCGCGATCCTCATCCCCGGCGTCGGCATGCTCACGTTCATGGCCGCCGTCGCAGCGTCGGTGACCCTGGTGGCGAACATCGCCCTCGCCGGCATGGGTGAGGGCTCCTGGCTCGACGTGATCACCTCGGCCGTGGGACTCGTGCTCGTCGGGGTCGGTGGCATCGTCACGAAGGCGGCCTCGGTGGCGAAGACCGCCGGGCTCGCGAAGGGCATGAAGGGGTTCGAGAAGATGAACCTCGACAAGATCAAGAAGCTCCAGGACGTCCGTTCGTACAACGTCAAGAACGCGTTGAACGACCCGAACGCCGCGCGCACCGTGGGCACGATCGACCGGCAGATCAACCGTCTGACCGACCTGCGCTTCGACACGACGATGAAGAACGTCCTCGGCGGCTTCAAGGAGAAGCCGAACTGGTGGCACCCGAACAAGACCCTGTGGGCCGAGGACAAGGGCAAGATCTCGGACGTCCTGTCGAAGGGCAACTGGCGCGCGGACCGGCTCTTCAGCGTCGACCGGCAGATCGAGATGGACGCGATGAAGGTCGCCATGAAGCGCGACTACGGCGTGGACATCGCCGCGCTCCCCGCGTGGCACAAGTACGTCGCCGGCGGCCGCGTCGTCGCCAGCTGGACGAACACCTTCATCTACGGCCAGGGCATCAAACCGACCGGGTGGGGCTCGGACCAGGAGCGGGTCCCCGGGTACAAGGAGGCGTCGGGCGCGCTGGTGCACGGCTTCTGAGTCCTCCTTTCGGGGGACTCGACGTCCGCTCGGCGCGCTCCGACACGCCGGACAGCCTGGAATTTCATAACGGGTGACATACGAATACCGCTCGGCATCGACCGTGTGCCGCCGCCGATGTACTGGAATCTGCACAATCGTGTGAAGAAGTGCATTCCGCAACACGTCCGGAAACGTACCCCGGCAACCGGTTCCATCGTGAAATAACCTCTGATCTGTCCCTCGATCGGGGGTGCAGACGAACGACAGGAGCAGGCAATGCCCAACTTGAACGTGACCTACGGCGAGATGCAGGACGCCGCGACCCGACTCGTGAACGGTGAGCAGGACATCACCTCGAAGCTGCGTGAGCTGAAGTCGCTGGTCGACTCCCTCATCTCGGGTGGGTACGTCACGGACCAGTCGTCGGTTGCCTTCGGCAGCTCGTACCAGGAGTTCAACGACGGTGCGACGAAGACGATCGAGGGCCTCGAGGGCATGTCGATGTACCTGAACAAGGCGGCCGAGGCGCTGCAGCAGACCGACCAGGAGCTCGCGAACGCGATCAAGTAGCGACCGCGAATCGGTCCCGGTCCTCGTCATGACGACGAGCACCGGGGCCGATCCGGTTCCGATCCCGTTCACCGACGACCAGGAGCAGTCATGGCAGACCTCATCATCACGAAGGAAGTCCTCGAGGACTCGACCACCAAGCTGCAGCACATCTCGGACGAGCTGGAGCACCAGAAGTCCGACGACCGCGCGCTCGACCAGGTCTACGGCCAGCACGACGTGTACAAGGCCATGAACGACTTCTCCGGTGACTGGAAGATCCACCGGAACAAGATGAAGGGCGCCATCGCCGACCTGCGGGACAAGATGCAGAAGGTCACCCAGAACTGGACCGACCTCGAGCACGACCTCAGCGAGAAGCTCACCACCGAGACGACGGACGCGGGGAACGCCTGATGCCGGTGCGCGAGGGCAATTGGGGGTTGCTCGGCGAGTCCACCGACCCGGTGATCGCGGACACCGGCGTGATGCAGGAGCTCATCACCTACTACAAGGACATGGCGTCGGAGATCACCTCCGAGGCGGCTGTCCTGAAGAGCATCGGCGACGGCGACGACAGCAAGTTCAAGGGCGAGACCGCTGATGCCGTCCGGAAGAAGAGCAAGGAGGTCGCCGAGTCCCTGCAGAAGATGTCCGGCCGGTACGACGCGATCCGGGACGCCCTGACGGGGTACCTGCCGTCGCTCGAGCAGGGGCTCAGCGAGTCGGCAGCCGCACTGCAGGCAGCGGAGACCGCACAGCAGTCGGGGGCGAGCGCGTCGGCGATGCCGGACCCGTCCGAGAACCGCGCCGACGATGCTCCCCCGCTCACCGACGACGAGCAGGGGCAGATCGACGCGAAGCACGCGGCGACGACCAGGGCGAACGACGCGATGGACGCGGCGAAGACCAAGTTGCGGAACGCGTTGTCGGCACTCGACGGTGCGGGCAAGGCGGCCGCATCGACGATCCGCGCGGCATGGGACGACGGCCTGCACGACACCCTGGGCGACAAGATCAAGGCGTTCTTCTCGAAGCTGCTCAAGCTGATCGTCAAGATCTTCACGTACATCGGCATCGCCCTCGCCGCTCTGGCGATCCTGATCCCCGGCGTCGGTGTCCTCGCGATCATGGGCGCCGTCGCGGCCGGGGTCAGCCTCGTCGCGCAGATCGGGTTGACCGCGCTCGGCGAGGGGAACGTCTTCGACCTGGTCATGGCGGTCGTCGGGGTCGTCACGCTCGGGGTCGGTGCCGGGATCACGAAGGCCACCTCCGTCGCGGTCGGCAAGGGCATCACCGCCGGCAAGACAGCCGTGCAGAACGGCCTGAAGGTCGACCTCGGCAAGATCTCGAAGCTCCGGAACGACGCCATCGGTGGGTGGTTGACGAAGACGAAGAGCCTGGACGACGCCTACGGCACCCTGAAGGTCGCCGACAAGCTCGACGGCGACGTGACGCAGATCGCGATCAAGCGCATGGACGACCTGATGGGCAAGTTCAAGGACAACCCGAACTGGTGGAACATCCCCAAGGTCGGCACGACGATCAAGAACGACTGGGCCACCATCTCGAAACAGTTCGGTTCCGATCTGTTCACCAAGCAGGGCTTCACTAGCTGGGCGGAACGGATCGGCGGCGTCGACTTCCAGCTGCTGCGGAACGACCTCGGCAAGTTCGGGGGCGCCAACGGGCTCGGCACGCTGGTCGGGAACGCCCCGAAGTGGCACACCTACGTCAACGGCGGGATGGCCGTGTGGGGCAAGAACTACTCCATAGCCGGACTCGTCATCAACCCGATCGGCGACGGCGCGGACAAGAAGCGACCGTGGACCGACGACTGGAACGCGATCAAGCACCCGATCGCCGTCTGAGAGCAGCGCAGTGACGACAGCAGCACCGACCTTCACGTCCTCCATCGACGTCGAGTCCCCGCAATGGCTCGTCATCCCGGACGTCGCCGATGTGACCCCCGAGTGGCGCGCCGCGGTGCTCCGACTGTTCGAGGCGATCGTGCACGTGGACCGCGAGGCCGAGGGCGAGCAGCGGATCTTCGACGACGGGCGGGAGGTCGACCCGCAGACGTCGCTCGACACCCTGCTCGAGTTCCGCGCCGCGCTCGACGGCGGGGACCGGCTCGTCGCGGGTCTCGGTGTCCCGAACCGGTGGCCGCTCCCCGTGGTGGTGTCGGTCGGGGTCGCCGACGGAGACGGCGCACACGATCCGAGCGGCACCCGCGCGCTCCTCGAGCTCGCCGGTGCCGAGGGCGGCCTGCCCGTGGAACAGCCCGCGGTCGACGAGCTCCCCGAGCACGTCGGGGGTGAGGGGCCGGTCGTCACCCGATTCGACCTCGACGACGACGGCGCGATCTGGGCGACGGTGTGCGCGGTCCGGCGTGAGACGACCGAGGACGGCCCCGCCGTCGACACCCGCGTCCTCTGGCGCACCAGGGACCTGGACGTCGTCCCGGTGTTCGGGCCGGAGGTCGTCGACCTGCTCGCAGCGATCCGGAACGAGGTGGCCGCATGACCGAACCGACCGCCTCCTTCTTCATGGTCGTCCCGCCGGGCTGGGCGCGACTCCCAGCGGACGTGGCCCACCGGGAGGAACTCGGAGCGATCGTCCGGCAGGTGATCGCCACCGCGCTCCCGGACGACCTGCCCCGCGACCGTGCCGAACCGCTGCGACAGGAGATGCGGAAGCGCCTGACCGCGACCGTGGTCGAGGCCGGCGACAACGGCGCGACGGCGGTGTACCTGCCCGTGCAGCCCGTCGACGGCTTCACTCCCCCGGTGTCCGTCATCGAGACCGAGGTGGACGACGAGTCCGACGAGGCCCCGGAGCAGGTGATCGCGCAGATCCTCGCCGATGCCCTGCCCGATCGTCGGGACCAGGACGACCCCGGCATCCGTGAGGTGGACGGCGGCATCGCCGCCCGGACCGACACCACCGTCCGGCGCGCGGACCCCGCTGCGGAACTCCCCGGGCTCGGCCAGGACCTGCCCGTCGTGGACGACCGCCAGGTCGTGTACACGATCCCGGTCCCGCACCGACCCGGCCGGTGGGTCGTGATGTCCTTCTCCGCGATCAGCCTGCCCGACGCCGACGGTCAGCTCACCGACGCGCTCGTCTCGCTCTTCGACGCGATCATGACCACGTTCCGCTGGACCGACGTCCTCGGAGCCGAACCGACCACCCTCGAACGCCGCCTGGCCGAGCTCGGAGGAGCCGCGTGACCTGGTCCTTCGCCCACCCCGAGTCGCACCTGCTCCTGACGATGTCGGTCGTGCTGTTCCTCGGGACCCTGGCCTTCGTCATCCCGACGATCGTCGCCGTCCGTCGCCGCACCGCGACCGACGCGCTCGCGTGGGCCGACCAGGTCCGACGTGATCCGGCGGCGCCGTGGGGCATCGACCGGGTGCTCCGTGCGGTGGACGCCTCGTGCGCAGCTGCCGGGGTCGTCTTCCCCGGCGCGGTCCGCATCCTGGTCGGCGCGACCGTGCGGCTCGACCTCGCCTCCCCCACGATCGCACCACCGCAGCCGTGGACCGCGACCGCGGACGGCCGCTCGTGGACGGCCCCGATGTGGGCGCTGCAAACCGTCCCGCTCACCGCACCGGCACCGAGCGAGTTCGCCACGGTGGTCTCCCTCGGCACCGATGGTGACGAGAACGTGCTCGTCGACCTACGTCGGGTGCGCGGGATCGTCGCGCTCCGTGGTGAGCAGGCCGCACGCGACGCGGTGCTCCGCCGCGTGGTCGATCAGGTCCGCACCGATCCGTGGGCCACGGGAACGGCGGTGCTCAGCGTGGGCACCGGGTCGACCCTCGGTGTGGCCGTGTCGGTGCGCGACGCGATCGCAGCCGTCGCGGCGGACGCGACCCCGGGCCTCCTGGTCGTGGCGAAGGTGCCGTCCGGGGAGGACGGTCGCGAACTCGCCCGGCTCCTCGAGCGGCCCGGCGGCCGGTGGGCCTGTGTCGCGGCCGCGCCGCACCCGCTCGCCCGCTGGACGATCGAGGCTCGCCGCGACGGCACACACGTCTCCGACGTCCTCGGGACGGTCCGATGGATGGACGTCGGGCTGTCCATGCCGCTGGCGGCATCCACGCAACCGGAACCGGCAGAGGTCGCCGACGCGGTGGAGGCGGACGCCTGATGCGCGTCGTCGTCACCGTCGTCGACGACGTCACCGGTGAGTCCTCCGACGTGCTCGTCGACGCACCGGGCCAGACGCCGATGCGCAGTGTGGTCGACGCGCTCGCTCGCCGCACCGGCGGGGCGGCGATGCCGCAGGACGCACCGGACGGCGACGTCCCCTTCGCCAGGAGCGGGTTGGTCGACGGCGCGGTCCTGCACGTCGGCGGCGCGGACCGCCCCGAAGCCGAGCGTGGCATCGTCCACCTGCTGGTCGTCGGTGGTGTCGATGCCGGCCGGACACGCCGCCTCTCGCCGGGGACGTTCCGCATCGCGGTCGCCGAGGACGGGTCGCCGACGGTCGGCGCGGACGCTGCGGACCACCCCGGACTGGAGGCTCGGATCGCCTTCGACGGGACCGTGACGGTCCGGCAGGCACCGATGGAGGAGCCGGTAACCGGTCCAGCAGGTTCGGTGACGATCGAGCAGGACGAGATCGGCGACGAGTGGGTGGACTGGGTCCCCGACGCGCTCGTGCGCCTCGGATCGACCGTGCTCACGGTGCGCCCGGTCGAGGTCGTGGACCGCATGCTGCTCCGCCCGCCGGACTCCGGACAGCTGGACTTCAACCGGCCTCCCCGGTTACTGCCCCCGTTCCTGACGACGCAGTTCCGGATCCCGAAGCCGCCCGTGCCGCCGCAGCGGTCCGCGATCCCGTGGATCATGGTGTTCGTCCCGGCGATGTTCGGCATCGTCATGGCGACGGTGTTCCACTCGCCGTTCTACCTGCTGTTCGCCGCGATGACGCCGATCATGGTCGTCGGGCAGACCGTCACCGCCCGGCGGACGGGCAAGAAGAGCCACCGCAAGCAGACCGCCGAGCACCGCGAGCGGGTCGCGGCGCTCGAGCGGGCGATCGACGCCGCGGTGCTCGCCGAGCGGGACGAGCGCAGGTCGTCGTCGTCCGACGCCGGGTCGCTGCGGGTCGTTGCAACGACGCCCGGGCGCCGTCTCTGGGAGCGACGCCCCTCGGACGCCGACCACCTGCACGTCCGGATCGGCATCGGCGACCTGCCCTCGACGGTCACCGTGCAGGACGACCGCGACCTCGACGGCCTCACGCACGAGGACCGGGTCACCCGGGGCGTCCCGGTGACCGTGCCGCTGGCCGAGGTCGGCGTGCTCGGCATCGCCGGGGCCGGATCGACGCCGCGCGAGCTCGGCCGGTGGGTGCTCGGACAGCTCGCCGTCACGCAGAGCCCGCGCGAGGTGCAGTTCGTCGTGCTCACCGCGCAGCAGCACATGCCGGAGTGGGCATGGACGATGTGGCTCCCCCACCTGCGACCGACCGGTGGCCAGGACGCGCTCGCCCTGATCGGTGCCGACGGCGAGACGATCGGTCGCCGGCTGGCCGAGCTCACCCAGGTGCTCGCCGAGCGCCGGGCCGAGCGGACCAAGAACGGCTCGATGCGCGCGCGGTTCTCGCCGGAGATCGTCGTCGTGCTCGACGGCGCCCGTCGGCTGCGTGCGATGCCCGGCGTCGTGGGACTCCTCCGCGACGGTCCCGCATGCGGCATCCGACTGGTGTGCCTCGACGAGGAGGAGTGGCAGCTCCCCGAGGAGTGCGTCGCCACGGTGACCCACCGGACTGAGACCGAGCTGGTCCTGCGGCGGCAGCTCTCCGCGCCCGTGGAGCTCGTGCTCGCCGACCGCGTCGAGGACGACTGGTACGACGACGTGGCCCGTGCCGTGTCCCCGCTGCGGGACACGAGTGGCTCGGACGGCGACGGCCTGGTGCCCGATGCCGCGCGGCTGCTCGACGTGGTCGATCTGCCGCAGCCGTCCGGTGCGGTCGTCGCGGAGCGGTGGCAGCGCGGCGCAGCGACGACGTCGGCGGTCGTGGGTGTGGGGATCGACGGGGCGTTCGCGCTGGACCTCGTGAAGGACGGCCCGCACGGTCTCGTCGCGGGCACGACCGGTTCGGGCAAGTCCGAGTTCCTGCAGACCCTCGTCGCGTCGCTCGCACTCGCCAACCGTCCGGACCAGATGACCTTCGTGCTCGTCGACTACAAGGGTGGCGCTGCCTTCAGCGTGGCGTCCGACCTGCCCCACACCGTCGGGCTCGTCACCGACCTCGACCAGCACCTCGTCGAGCGTGCGCTCCGGTCCCTCCGTGCCGAGCTCACCCGACGCGAGCACATCCTCGCCGCGTCCGGTGCCAAGGACATCGAGGACCACGAGGCGCACCTGGAACGCGGTGGCACGGGCGAGGCGATGCCCCGGCTCGTGCTCGTCATCGACGAGTTCGCCGCGATGGTCACCGAACTCCCCGACTTCGTGTCCGGCCTGATCGGGATCGCCCAGCGCGGTCGGTCCCTCGGCGTGCACCTCATCCTCGCCACGCAGCGCCCGGGCGGCGTCGTCGGCCCGGACATCCGCGCGAACACGAACCTCCGCGTCGCGCTCCGCATGACGGACTCGGGCGAGAGCACCGACGTCATCGACGTCGCGGACGCGGCACGCATCCCGAAGAGCGTGCCGGGGCGCGCGTTCGCGCGCCTCGGACACTCGTCGGTCGTCCCGTTCCAATCGGCTCGCGTCGGCGGGAAGTGGGCCGGTGACGAGGACCCGGCCACGAGCCTCCCGTTCGTCCGTGTGCTCGACTGGCGCGACTTCGCGACCGCACCGCCCGCCCGTCCCGTGCGGAGCGACCGCGCGTCGGCCGCGACCGACCTGTCGGTGCTCGTCGGTGCGATGGGCGAGGCGCGTGAGCGACTCGGGATCGGCCCCCTGCACAGTCCGTGGTTGCCGCCGCTGCCCGAGCTGCTGCCGCTCGACGCCGTCGGCACGGCGGCCGTCGGAGCCGGGCGGGCCCTGACCGCCGACGAGGACGCGCTCCGCTTCCCCTTCGGCACCGAGGACCTGCCGGACACCCAGGAGCAGCGCGCAGCGGAGATCGACCTCGACCGCTTCAACCACCTGTTCATCGTCGGAGCCCCCGGTTCCGGGCGGTCCCTGGCGCTCCGGACGATCGCCGCGTCCGCGGCGTCCGCCATCCCCTCCACCGACCTGCACCTCTACGCGATCGACTGCGGCAACGGCGCGCTCGCGTCGCTGCAGGCGCTGCCGCACTGCGGCGCGGTCGTGCAGCGCACGCAGGTCGAGCGTGCGACGCGGCTCATCGACCGGCTCAGCCGCGAGACCGCCCGTCGGCACGACGTCATCGCCGCCGCGAGCGCATCCGACATCACCGAACAGCGGCTCCTCGCCGCGCCGGGAGAGCAGCTGCCGCACGTGCTCGTGCTCATCGACCGGTGGGAGAACTTCACCACGTCGCTGGGCGAGGTCGACGGCGGTGCCCTGACCGACTCGGTGCAGTCCCTCCTCCGCGACGGAGCGGCCGCGGGCATCCACATCGTGATCTCCGGCGACCGCACCCTGCTGTCGTCGCGGATGTCGACGCTCACCGACGACAAGATCGTCCTGCGCCTGACCGACCGGCTCGACTACTCGCTCGGCGGCATCAACCACCGGAAGCTCCCGGCGTCGATCCCGGCCGGACGGGGTTTCCGCGCCGAGTCGGGCATCGAGCTGCAGTTCGCCTCGCTCGGGCCGGACGTGTCCGGACAGGGGCAGGCGGCTGCGATCCGGGCGTTGGCGGCGTCGCTCGGTGCTGGGGTCGGCGCCGCGCCGGGCCCGCGGCCGTTCCGCGTCGACGCGCTGCCGAAGGACCTGGACCTCGACGGGGCGCTCGCGCTGTCCTCGGCGCCCGTCCTGACGCCGATGGTCGCCGTGACCGGGATCGGCGGCGACGACATGGAGCTGCAGACCGTCGACCTGTCCACCGGAGGCGGCACGTTCATCGTCGCCGGGCCGTCGCGGTCCGGGCGCTCGACGATGCTGGCGTCGATGGCGCGGTCGCTGCTCGCGAGTGGGACGCAACTCGTCGTGCTCGCGCCGCGACAGGGTGCCGTCCGAGACCTGGCAGGGCTGCCCGGCGTCCGCGCGGTGTTCACCGGGGACGACGTCACTGTGGAGGAGCTGTCCCCCGTCCTGACTGGTGGTTCCACGGTGCTGGTGGTCGACGACGGCGAGCTCCTCATCGACTGCTCGGCAGCCAAGTGGCTCCGCGACTGGGGTCGTGCCGCGGCGGACAACGGGCAGGGGCTGCTGCTCGGTGGCAACACGACCGGGCTCGCCGCCGGGTTCGGAGGGTGGCAGGTCGACGCCAAGAAGAACCGTCGTGGTGCGCTGCTCTCGCCGCAGGACACGCTCGCCGGGGACCTGATCGGCGTCCGGATCTCCCGCTCGTCGATCTCCACGCGGATCGAGCCGGGGACGGCGTTCGTGCACCTGGGGACGGGGCTGGCGTCGACGTTGCAGGTGCCGCTGGTGACGGCGGCGACGCGGACGGGCAGCGAGGCCGGGGAGTTGGCCGAGCGCTGAGACGGGTCGGGTGGGTGCTCGGCGCCTCACTGGTCCTGGTTGTCTGCCGCGTTGCGCTGGGCGGTTACCGATCCGCTGCGCGGCGGCCTGGAGGCTCGGGTGCGCTGGCCTGACCGGTTACGTCCGGCGCGGTGTCGGGAGTGCCTGGGAGCCAGCCGGGAAAGCTGCCCACAGGCTCGCGTTTGTCAAGTCGTTTTACACAGTGGAAACGTCAAATCGAGAACCTTCAACTGCACGTTGAACCCCACTTTTCCACACACAGTGTGGAATTGAAAAGCCCAGATCAAGTGGTCGAAAGTGTGTTCGGAGGGGTGGTTGTGCACAGCACTGTCCACAGTTGTCCACACGAACTTCCGGCGTGTTCCGCGATTCGTCCACAGAGTTATCCACAGGCATGTTTTGTGGGGATAACTCCGTACCCGTAGCTTGGCCCAGCGACTCGGGGATGTCGGTCGCTCGGGGTAGAACTGCCTGGACCGGTTTCGTCCGGGGCAGGTCGCAGAACAAGAGGAGACCGTGTGTCGATCGCGCATCTTGAGCCCGCACCGCAGGACTACGCGGAGCGCGGTGGCATGGAGCGCACGCCGCCGCACGACCTCCTCGCCGAGCAGTCGACCATCGGCGGCATGCTCCTCTCGAAGGACGCCGTCGCCGACGTCATCGAGACCGCACGTGGCGTGGACTTCTACATCCCCAAGCACGAGGTCATCTTCGACGCGATCCTGTCGCTGTACTCCCACGGTGAGCCGACCGACGTCATCGCCGTCACCGACGAGCTGACCAAGACCGGTCTGCTGTCCCGTGCCGGTGGCGCCGAGTACCTGCACAGTGTGACGAGCATGGTGCCCACCGCCGCGAACGCCGGGTACTACGCCGGCATCGTCGCCGAGAAGGCGGTGCTCCGTCGCCTCGTCGACGCCGGCACCCGGATCGTCCAGATGGGCTACGCGTCCGAAGGTGAGGTCACCGACCTCGTCAACAGTGCCCAGGCGGAGGTCTACAACGTCGCCGGCGGCGTCCAGACCGAGGACTACGTGCCCCTCACCGACGCCATCGGTGCCGCCATCGACGAGATCGAAGCCGCCAAGGGTCGCGACGGGCAGATGACGGGCGTCCCGACCGGGTTCGCCCAACTCGACGGCCTGACGAACGGCTTCCACCCGGGGCAGCTCATCATCATCGCCGCCCGCCCCGCGCTCGGGAAGTCCACGCTCGCGCTCGACCTCTGCCGCGCCGCAGCCGTCAAGCACGACCAGACGGCTGCGTTCTTCTCGCTCGAGATGGGCCGCGCCGAGATCGCGATGCGTCTGCTGTCCGCCGAGACCAGCGTGCCGCTGCAGCACATGCGCAAGGGCACCGTCGACTCCCGCGACTGGACCACCATCGCGCAGACCCGTGGGCGCATCAACGACGCGCCGTTCTACATCGACGACTCCCCCAACATGACCCTCGTCGAGATCCGCGCGAAGTGCCGCCGGCTCAAGCAGCAGCACAACCTCAAGCTCGTGGTCATCGACTACCTGCAGCTGATGACCTCCGGCAAGAAGGTCGAATCGCGCCAGCAAGAGGTCTCCGAGTTCTCGCGTGCGCTGAAGCTCATGGCGAAGGAGCTCCAGGTCCCCGTCATCGCGCTGTCGCAGCTGAACCGTGGACCCGAGCAGCGAGCGGACAAGAAGCCGATGATCTCCGACCTGCGTGAGTCGGGCTCCATCGAGCAGGACGCCGACATGGTGATCCTGCTCCACCGTGAGTCCGCGTACGAGAAGGACAACCCGCGGCAAGGGGAAGCGGACCTCATCGTGGCGAAGCACCGTAACGGGCCGACGGACACGATCACGGTGGCGTTCCACGGGATGTTCTCGCGGTTCGTGGACATGCCGCAGTAGTCCGCTGTCGCTGTCGATGTCCCAACTAGATGGTCCCCCCGCCCAGGAGATGGTCCGTTCGAGTGAAGCGGACCGCCTACATGGCGGACGATGAGCCAAGGATCGGATCGTCATCATGAGGGTTCCGCCCTACCTACCCGCGCCGGCGTCTGTGCCGTTCAATGGAGCACCCAGGAGCTTCGCTCTCGACCCCGAGCCTCGACGTCGACGTACGCCAGACCCCTGGGCGGATTTTGAGGCGTGGTGTGCACGGCGCGCGATCAGCTCTTTGCCTGCTTCGGGCCTGGTAGTGGCAAGTTATTTACTCGATCGGTCCCGCGAGATCGATGACTCAGGCGCACTTGCTCATTCGGCTGGCCGGCTCAAGAGTTGGATTGATCTCATCGACGCAATTCACGTGGAAGCACACCTTCCTCGGATTAGATCCGCTTCACCGGTGCCCACCGTTCTAACGAACTTCATCAAATATCAAGATCGCGCGAAGTGCCAGTCCTTCCCGGCGGTGAACGCGCTTGAGAGTTTGCTGGAAGCTATCGAAGTCTCTCTCGAGGAAGCAGATAGGGACCGCGCCCGAGCGTTGCTTCTCATCGGAGCGGTCGGAGGATTGACATACGCGAGCCTGACGGCCCTGCGTGTCGGTGATGTGCTTGCAGACCCTGGGGACGGCCTTCGGGTGTCGACTTCTTCCGCTGACATCATTTGGATTCCTGTGATCCGGCAGGCCCAATTGTGCCCCGCATGTGCCTTCGTCAGGTGGTGCGCCCACATCATGCCGCGGGAAGAGCTGATGGTCAATGCTGGGCAGTACGGTCATGTTTGCTTAGTTGCCGCCATCTCGTCGCCGGCCGGGCTAGAGAAGTCCCCCTTGTTCCGTCGATTAGGGACGAGACACGTGGAAGCTCTCACGGTTCAGGATGTTGCGTCGATCCTCGACGAGGTGCGGCACCGGGCCGGTCAGAGCCGGGGTGAGTTGGACGGTCTTCGCGATGAGCTCCTGATGGCTGACATCGTCTCGTCTTTGTGACCTTCTGGGACCAGTCCGATGGCACACCAGACCACACCACCATCACGGTGACAATTTGCGGGATGTTCTCGTGAGCCGTGAGCCGTGAGCCGTGAGCCGTGAGCCGTGAGCCGTGAGCCGTGAGCCGTGAGCCGTTGTGGGTTCCAAGCGAAAGTGTCCGATTCCAGACTTTCGTGTCCATCGGTCAGCCCCAGGTCCTAGGGCAACAGGTCGTCGCGGGCCTTCCGGACCATTTCGGTTTTAACGGCCGCGATTCCGACTTCAGGCCGCCGCGAGGGCGTTCTCGGTAGTGCAACTAATTCGCGATAGGCGGTCTTCACCGAACTGGTAGAGACCATCGCGGTGGCATCTTGGGTTATGTTCTCGTGAACGGGGGAGGTTTCTCCCCACGCGGATGGGGTCGTCCGCCAGCTAAATTGTCCAACTGCCACGCAACGTGTCTGAAATACGGACTTGGACACGTTGATTGGCAGTCCCGTCGGTCCACCTCAGTTCCCAGTGACAACAGGGCATCGTCGTAACCACTCCGCGCCGTCGGTGTCCGCGCGGAGTGGTGGATCCCTACTCGGTGCTATGCCAGCCGGCGCTCAGGTCGTCGTGCCGAACTGCCCGTCGTCGATGCTCGATGCTGACTCCGTCAGGGAACAGGTTGATGAGGACCAGTAGGTACGCCGCGTACCACTCATCCGCGATCTGTTCAGCGCGGCGGATGCGCAGGAGATCCTGCTCGGCAAAGCGGATCAGCTCAGGGTATTCGTCTTTGTCGACCGGTTCGTAGGTGCCAGCCTTCAGCCATCGGCGCTCATCTGCTTGCCAAATCAGTCCAACGCAATCATCATCATCGCCGTCTAAGAGCTCGAAAGCGAACTCCCAGTTGTCAGCCCACGCCTTTCCCATCTCACTTGCGACGTAGCCGTCAGGTTGCGGGGTCTCCTTCGGCATTGGTTCATGGGGGTACCGCATGACGGTGTTTCCGTCCGCTGCGTAGAACTGGACCTCACCGATGAGTAGGGCGTCGACAACCGAGTGACATTTAGCTCCGCTCGCGAGGTCGCTGCGGAACATCCACAGTGCCATGTCCGCCTGCTTCTGCCAGTCGTTCCATGCTTCCTCGGGCCCCGGCAGCGTCTCGCCGGGTGGCTCGATCGTCCACGTGGTTCGGTCCCCGAGGACCCACGCCAGAGTGGCTGGTCGGGTCGCATCGGGTTGGAACCGCAACGTGACTGGCCCGTTCTCCTCGCCGGCGGCGGTAAGGCGGGGAGCGTTGAAGTGACGGCGGACCGCAGAGTGGTCAACCTGATGCGATGGCCATTGGTACCGAACCTCGAGCACTACCATCGCCACGCGAACCTCCTACGACGTCGCACTGGTTGCTGACTCAGCCTGCCGAACCGCTCCCATAGACGCAGGGCTCGATCGTTCGATCAGAACTGGATGTAGCCATTCCAAGCTGCCTCGGCTTTTGCTTTGTCATCACCGAAGATGTCAGGGTCAACTGGGAAGTGCTCGTTCCGGAAGTGGTCCAACTCCAGCTGCGCACTATCTCGAAGCGTCGCTCGGTCCTCGTCAGGATGTCCCAGAGCAAGCATGGCGGTGCGCCGCTCGATGACGGCATCCCAGAGTTGTCGTCGGCTGACTTCCGCGATCAGCTGCGAAGCAACGAGCATCGAATTGAACTCGAGCGATCCAGCGAATCGGTCCATCAAGGTGACGAGGTCCCTGTCCTTCACCTCGGTGAACACCTTCGGCTGCTTGCGTTGCTCCTCCATCATCCAACGTATCTGTGCACGGGCCTCCGCCATTGGGTTTGATTCTTGCTCGTCGGTCATGTCCTCATCCTCACCGTGCGGAGGCTTCGTCGCGAGGCGAGTTCGGTGATCAGCGGGTGGGTGAGGTGAGCAGCGCCGCGACCGAATCGAGCGCGCCGGGGACGAGGGAGAAGTATGCCCAGGTGCCGCGCTTCTCGCGGTGCAGGATGCCGGCGTCGACGAGCACCTTGAGGTGGTGCGACACGGTCGGCTGGGAGAGCCCGAGCGGTTCCTGCAGGTCGCAGACGCACGCTTCCGCGCCCTCGTGCGCAGCGACCATCGAGATCAGCCGCAAGCGCGCCGGGTCCGCGATTGCCTTCAGTGACTTCGCCAGGACCTCGGCGGACTCCTGCGTCATCGCTTCGGTCGTGACGGGCGAGCAGCATGCGGTGACGTCCTGGATGGGGAGCAGCTCGATCGTCGTCATCGCACCATCATCCCACGCCCTTCGACGCAGGTCTATATTTGCGCTCATCGATATCGACGTGTTTCGATGTTCCTGCTTGACCTCCGATCGATCTGTGAAGGACCGACCCGATGACTCACCTTGTTGCCGTTGGCGGTAGTGACGCCGGTATCGCCGCGGCGCTGCGCGCCCGTGAGCTGGACCCGTCGACCGATGTGACGGTGGTCCTCGCCGACGAGTTCCCGAACTTCTCCATCTGCGGCATCCCCTACTGGGTCTCCGGCGACGTCGCCACCGAATCCTCCCTCGCGCACCGCACCCGCGCGGACCTCGAAGCCGCCGGCATGACCGTCCGCTCCTCCACATGGGCTTCCGCCGTCGACGTCGACCGCCGACTGCTGACTGTCACCGGCCCGGCAGGTGAGGAGCAGATCGGGTACGACGAGCTGCTGATCGGGACCGGCGCTGCGCCGGTCCGCCCGGCCGGGATCCCGTTTGGTGCGCCCGGCATCCACCTGCTGCACTCGATGACCGACGCCGAGCAGGTCGTCGCTGCCCTGGAGCTCCTGCCTGCCGGGAGCCGCGTCGCGGTCGTTGGCGCCGGCTACATCGGTCTCGAGATGACCGAGGGGCTTGTCGCTCGCGGGTTCGACACGACGCTGATCCAGCGCGGCCCGGAAGTGCTCTCCACCCTCGACCCGGAACTCGGGTCCCTCGTCACCGCGGAAGTCCGCCGACACGGCGCAACCGTGCTGACCGGGGCGACCGTCACCGGCATCATCGCGGCCGGAGCTGGCCAGTGGCGGGTGGCGACGACGACGGCTGCCGGGGATGCGGAGGGGACGTTCGCGCTCGTGGTGGTCTGCGTCGGCGTGCGGCCGGTGACGGATCTCGCCGTCGCGGCCGGGGCGCAGCTCGGGCAAGCGGGCGCGATCGTCGTCGACGAGCAGATGCGCACCGGGGTGCCGCATGTCTGGGCTGCGGGCGACTGCGTCGTGACGCATCACCGGCTCCTCGGGACGACGTGGCTGCCGCTCGGCACGACCGCGCACAAGCAGGGCCGCGTCGCCGGGGAGAACATGCTCGGCGGGTCCCGGACCTTCGCCGGTTCGGTGGGGACGCAGGTGGTGAAGGTGTTCGACCTCGTCGCCGCCCGCACGGGCCTCCGCCACCACGAGACCGCTGCGCTCGACGTGTCGCCGCTGACCCGGGTGACGGTGGCGGATGACCACAAGCGGTACTACCCGGGCGCGGTGCCGCTGACGATCAGTGTCACCGCCGACCAGCCGTCCGGCAAGCTCCTCGGCGCGCAGATTGTGGGGCAGCGCACGGCGGAGATCAGTAAGCGCATCGACACGTACGCCACCGCCCTCCACGTCGGCCTCTCGGTCGACGACGTCATCGACTTGGACCTCAGCTACACGCCGCCGCTCGGGTCCCCGTGGGATGCCGTGCAGGTCGCTGCGCAGGGCTGGGAGCGCGCCGCCGCGGCGGCGAACCAGGCCGAGGTGAGCGCCTGATGGTGCTGGCTGTGGTCGCTGCGGCGATCTTCGTCGCGACGCTCGTGGTGGTGATCTGGCAGCCCAAGGGCTTCCCGATCGGCTACACCGCACTCATCGGCGCGGTCATCGCCCTCGCGACCACGGTGGTTGGGCTCGGGGACGTGCCGACGGTGATCGGGATCGTGTGGAACGCGACGCTGACGTTCGTCGCCGTGGTGCTGATCTCGTTGATCCTCGACGAGGCCGGGTTCTTCGAGTGGGCAGCCCTCCACGTGGCCCGGTGGGGTCGCGGGAACGGTCGGCTGCTGTTCGTGCTGATCGTCGGCCTCGGCGCGGTCATCGCGGCCGTGTTCGCCAACGACGGGGCCGCGCTGATCCTCACCCCGATCGTGGTCGGGATGCTCCGCGCGTTGAACATGCCGGCGAAGGCGGCGCTGGGGTTCATCCTCGCCACCGGGTTCATCGCCGACACCGGCAGCCTGCCGCTGGTGGTGTCGAACCTGGTCAACATCGTCTCCGCCGACTACTTCGGCCTCGGGTTCGCCGAGTACGCCGCCGTCATGGTGCCCGTCGGCATCGTGTCCGTGCTGGCGTCCCTCGGGATGCTGCTGGCGTACTTCGGCCGGTCGATACCGAAGCGGTACGACGTTCTCGCCCTCACCCGTCCCGCTGCCGCGGTGAAGGACCGGGCGACGTTCCGCGCCGGATGGGTGGTCCTCGGGGTGCTGCTGGTCGGCTACTTCGCCGCCGACCCGCTCGGCGTCCCCCTCGCCGCGGTCGCTGGTGTCGGTGCGGTCGTGATCGTCCTCGTCGCCGCCCGCCAACCCGCGTTCCTCTTCGCCCGTCAGGCTGCGTCCCCGGTCCTCGTCACGACCGGCGGCACCACCACCGTCACCGGCGGCAGTGATGGCACCGTTGGCGGGTCGGGGCGGGTGATTCCGGTGTGGAAGACGATCCGGGATGCGCCGTGGCAGATCGTGCTGTTCTCGATCGGCATGTACCTCGTCGTCTACGGGCTGCAGAACCAGGGCCTCACCGACTACCTCGCGAAGCTGTTCGACGTATTCGGGGACCACGGGGTCCTCGTCACCGCGCTCGGGGTCGGGTTCGTCATCGCGATCCTGGCGTCGCTGATGAACAACATGCCGACGGTGCTGATTGCCGCCCTCGCGATCGGCGGTGCCGGCGCGACCGGGTTGACGCACGAGGTGATGGTCTACGCCAACGTCATCGGCTCCGACCTCGGCCCGAAGATCACCCCGATCGGGTCGCTGGCGACGCTGCTGTGGTTGCACGTGCTCGACCGGAAGGGCATCCACATCGGGTGGGGGCAGTACTTCCGCACAGGCATCGTCCTGACCGTCCCCGTCCTCGCCGTCACCCTGACAGCCCTCGCCGGCTGGCTCACCCTCATCCGATGACCACCCGAACCGAAAGCACCGCCATGACCACGACCCCCACGATCCTGTTCGTCTGCGTCCACAACGCTGGCCGCTCGCAGATGGCCGCCGGCTACGCCCAGGCCCTCGGCGGCGACCGCGTGCAGGTTCTCTCCGCCGGCAGCGCCCCGAAGGACCAGATCAACCCAGTCGCAATCGAAGCGATGGCGGAAGACGGCATCGACATCGCCGGGAACCAGCCGAAGGTCCTCACCACCGACGCCGTCCGCGAATCCGACGCGGTGATCACGATGGGCTGCGGCGATGCGTGCCCGATCTTCCCCGGCAAGCGGTACGAGGACTGGGACCTCACCGACCCCGCCGGGAAGGGCATCGAGGACGTCCGCCCGATCCGCGACGAGATCAAGACCCGCGTGCAGGCGCTCCTGGCCGAGCTGCTGCCCACCGAAGCATCCGCCTAACCACCGGAAGGACCACGACCATGACCCTCACCCTCACCGTCCTGCCCCGGGCCGACGCGGACCGCCTGGCCGGGCTACCCGTCGCCGTCATTGGCGCCGGCCCCGTCGGACTCGCCGCGGCCGCGCACCTCCTCGAGCAGGGCCTCCCCGTCGTCGTCTACGAAGCCGGCGACCACGTCGGTACATCTGTCCGAGCGTGGGGGCACACGCGGCTGTTCTCCCCGTGGCGGTACGTCATCGACGACGCCGCCCGCCGGCTCCTCGAACCCACCGGCTGGAACGAACCCCGCCGGTCGTCGCTGCCGACCGGCCACGACCTCGTCGCCCAGTACCTCGACCCGCTCGCGCAGACACCCGAGCTGGCACCCGTGATCCGGTACGGCGTCCGCGTCGACGCCGTGTCCCGGCAGGGCATGGACCGCACCCGCTCCACCGGCCGCGCCGACACCCCGTTCCTCCTTCGCCTCCACACCACGGACGGCGTCGAGGACGTCACCGCCCGCGCCGTCATCGACACCTCCGGCACGTACACGTCCCCGAACCCCCTCACCGCTGCCGGCCTCGCACCCGCCGTAGACCTCGGCGACCGCGTCGTGCACGCCCTCCCGGACGTGCTCGGCGCGAACCGGGCGAGGTTCGCCGGGAAGCGGGTCCTCGTCGTCGGTGCCGGCCACTCGGCCGCGAACACGCTCATCAAGCTCGCCGCCCTCGCGAAAGACGAACCCGGCACAGCCCTGCTCTGGGCAATCCGGAACGTCGGCACCGCCCGCCTCAGCGCGGACGCCGCGGACGGGCTCGCCGCCCGCGGGCAACTCGGCTCGAACGTCCACGGCCTCGTCGAGTCCGGCCAGGTCGAGCAGCTCGCATCGTTCGAAATCGACGACGTCCGCTCCGACGGGGACCAGGTCACCGTCGTCGGCCGCCGTGCCGGTGAAATGTTCGCGGTGACGGTCGACGTCGTCGTGAACGCGACCGGGTTCCGCCCCGACCTCGACATGCTCCGCGAGATCCGCCTGGCCCTGGACGACATCGTCGAAGCACCCCGGGCGCTCGCACCGCTGATCGACCCGAACCTGCACTCCTGCGGCTCCGTGCCCCCGCACGGTGTCGCGGAGCTGGCGCACCCGGAGCCGAACTTCTTCATCGCCGGCATGAAGTCATACGGCCGCGCCCCCACATTCCTGCTCCTCACCGGCTACGAGCAGGTCCGATCCATCGCCGCGGAACTCGCCGGGGACCACCAGGCCGCCCGCGACGTGCAGCTCGTCCTGCCCGAGACCGGCGTGTGCACCACCGGCGTCGGCGGCTCATCCTCCTGCGACGTCCCGGCAGCCACGGACCAGGCCACCAGTGACTCGTCCTGCTGCGCCGCGCCCGCACCGGCCGCTCCGCCCGCCAGCAGCTCCTGCTGCACGAACTGAACCGGACCCCGCATGACCGACAAGCCCACCGTGCTGTTCATCTGCAAGCACAACGCGGGCCGCTCTCAACTCGGCGCCGCCCTCCTCGAACTCGCCGCCGACGACCGCTACACCGCCACCTCCGCCGGCATCGCGCCCGCCGGCGAGGTGAACCCGTCGATCGCCGCGACCGTCGCCGAACTCGGCCTCGACATCAGCAGCCGCATCCCGCGGAAGGTCACGCCAGGGCTGCTCGATGCAGCCGACGTCGTCGTGCTGATGAAGCCCGGGCTGGACCTTCCCGCGATGCCTCGCGGGAAGGTGTTGCAGTGGTCGTTCCCGGACCCGGACTCCTGGTCCCCCGACGACGTCCGCCCCATGCGCAACGCCGTCGCCACCCGCATCCAAGAGGAGCTGCTGCACCCATGACGGACCCCTCGGTCGCGGTCCGGCCGATGACCGCCGGCGACTGGCCAGCCGTCGAGGCGATCTACCGGGAAGGCATCGCAACCGGGAACGCGACGTTCGAGGCGGAACCGCCGACCTGGGAGGCGTTCAACGGCGGGAAGCTGCCCGATCACCGGTTCGTCGCCCTAGGCGGCGACGTGGTCCTCGGCTGGGTGGCGGTCTCCCCGACGTCCGCCCGGCCGGTGTACCGGGGCGTCGTCGAGCACTCCGTGTATGTCGCCGCCGCAGCCCGTGGCCGTGGCATCGGACATCTGCTCCTTGACGCCATGATCGCGTCGACGGAGGCAGCCGGCATCTGGACGATCCAGTCCGGGATCTTCCCCGAGAACACCGCCTCCCGAGCCCTCCACACCCACCACGGGTTCCGAGAACTTGGCACACGAGAACGCATCGGCCTCATGACCTTCGGGCCATGGGCCGGACAGTGGCGCGACAACGTCCTCGTCGAACGACGGAGCCCTCAACTATAGATTCAACTACTACATGTAGTGCCGGGCGGCGTGTAGAACCACTACATGCAGGTCTTTGGCAGGATGATGGAGCTGTCGAAGAGGGTGGACCGTCCGCTCGCTCGCGGCAGGAAGGAGCGCGGAGTCATGGCCAAGTCCGGCAAGAGCAGCAGCGGTTCGTCGCGTAGCTCGATCACTGGCAAGTTCGTGACCTCGAAGTACGCGAAGTCGCATCCCAGCACCACGCAGACCTCGCACAAGAAGAGCAAGTAGCAAGCGCCGCAATGCGGTGACTCACTGGCGGGATTCCGGGGAACCGGGTTCCCGCCAGTGCTCTGTACGGGCGACTCTGAGGCCTGTGTCTACTGCTGCGACGGCTTCGGCTTCGGTGGCTGAATCTGCGAGTTCGGAGGCCGCACGGCCGGCGGTCGCTGCACGTTCGCGGGCTGGATGCCAAACTGGCCGCCGGGCTCCCGCGACTTGTTGTCGGTCACGAGTCAGGCTGCGAGTTCGTCGGCGGCTGGATCCGCGAGCTGGACGGGCGAACCGAGGGACGGAACTGCACGTGCGCGGCCTGCATGCCGCGCTCGGTCACTCGAGACGTGGCGACGTGCGACTTCGCGTACTTCGCCGTCACGAACTTGCCCGTGACTGCACTGCGCGACGAACCGCCGCTGCTCTTGCTGCTCTTCGCCATGCTGCGCCTCCTCGTAGCATTATGACCGCGAGAGGGGTCCGATGCCTACAAGTGCGCTGGGGGTTGTCTTCTACGTCTTCGCCCTCTTCCCGGGGGTCGCGTTCATCTTCGCCCGCGAAGGGCACCAGCCCGCGGTGAAGCGGTCCGCGCTTCGTGAGACTGCGACGTTGGTCTTCATCAGCGCCATCTGTGACGCGATCGTCGCGATCGCCATCGCGGCTGTGTCCATCTGGTGGGTGCAGCTTCGCGACCGACTTCACGAGGTCGTCACCGGGGACCTCAGCTGGGCGCAGAGCAACGTGGCGCCCTCGATCTTCATCGCGGTCGGTGCAGCGGCGATCGCGACGCTGCTCGGCTACTTCCTCGGTTCACAGTGGGCGGACCAACACGGACTCAGCTTCATCTGGAACTCCGCGATCCCCCGAAATACCTCAGCCTGGGCCCGACTCTTTAACGATGCGCCGGAAGACGCAGTGGTAGACGTAGCCCTGGTGCTGAAGTCAGGTGGATGGGTGAGCGGCACGCTCTACGAGTTCGACAACGACCCCGACCCCCACCCGCATCGGGCCATCGTTCTCACCCAGCCACGGTACCGACCCGACGGCAGCGACAAAGCCGTCCCAATCGAAGGCGCTGACTTCGTCGTCGTCGAGGCAGGCGAAATCGAACAGCTCCACGCGGCCTTCGTGCAGGTTGAGATCCCGGTCGATACTGACGACCCGTCCGGACCCGGCGAGACCGCTTAGCAGGACCACAGGCGTTCGCGTCGCGCAATGCGACGGCCATTCGGTGTCTCGATAGCCGATCGTTTACCGAGGCAACCCCCGCAACGCCAGGAACGTCGCCATCCGGTCGAGCGCGTCACTGATGACGGCTCGGTCGCGTCCGGCGATGAAGTCGTGATCAGCGCCGGGATACTCGTGGCGTTCAACATGGGTGCCCGCGGTACGAAGCGTGGCAGCGAGTGCTGCGCCTTCTGGTGCGAGGGTGTCGTTCGAGCCGGTGAGGATCAGCGTCGGCGGCAGCACCCCCGCCAGGTTGTCGTCGAACACCGGCGATGCGAGCGATTCGCGACGCCTTGCGACGTTGGGGAAGTACGCCCACCCGACGAACCGCTGCACGAGCGGGCTGATCGCCGGGCGTCGGATGCTCGAGGTGCGGTCTGTGCGGGTGACGTCGACGACCGGCACGACGAGCGCAATCGCCCGCGGTCCGGGCAGGCCGGCGGCGTGGAGTTGCTGGCAGACGTTGATGGCGAGCTTCGCTCCCGCGCTGACCCCGGACAAGGCGAGGGCAGCACCGTCCCAGCCATGATCACCGACGGTCTGTACCCATCGGGCGACGTCGAGCATCTGCTCCTCGGCGACCGGGTACTGCACCCGGGGTGCCGTGTCGTAGTCGGGCAGGACTACGGTCACACCGGACTCGACGGCGAGGTGTCGGGCGATGTGCAGATCCTGCGCCGGGTGCCGGTTCACGAACCCGCCCCCGTGCATGTGCATCACGACCGGAGCGCCCGTCGGCCCTGACGCCGGGCGCTGCACGAGGACCCGCACGGATCCGTGCCGGGTGGGAACGTGTTCCGTCGTGGGTGCCGGAAGACGCTCGCTTCCGGGGGTCAGGCCGGCCGGTGCTTTGGCCTTGATGCGGGATCCGAGCTGCGCGAGTGTCCAGAACAGCGGCTGGTAGGTGCGATCGACCACGCCTCACCGTAGCGACCACCCGTGAACAGGCACCTGCGGCCCGGGAGATCATCGGCACGTCAATTGGGGTTGGTAGAACGAGCGGATGAACGGCTACAGCGTCGACTTCCTGAGCACCACCCTCCCGCTCCCGACCCTGCCCACCACACGGCCGACGATGGTGCTGCCGTACACGCACTTCACCGTGCTGTTTGAACCCGCCCGGAAACTCGCCGCCGCCACCGCCGTGAACATCGACGGCGCCGCACTGGTCGACCTGGGCCGCTCCGACGAATGGCATCTTGACGCCCGGGTGCCGGCAGCCGACCAGGCCGGACCCGACCTGTACGCCCGCAACGACCTCGACCGCGGCCACCTCGTCCGCCGCCGCGACCCGGTGTGGGGTCCCGACGCCGCCCGGGCGAACGAGGACACGTTCGTCTACACCAACGCCGCCCCGCAGGCAGCTGCGTTCAACCAGGGCGAGAACCTCTGGGCCGGCGTCGAGGACCACGTCCTCGACTACGCCCGCGTCAACGCGCTCCGGCTCTCGGTGTTCACCGGACCGGTGTTCGCCGACGACGATCCGCTGTATCGGGGCGTGCGGATCCCGCGGCTGTTCTGGAAGATCGCCGCGTGGGTCACCGGTGACGACCACCAACTCGCATCCGCCGGGTTCGTCCTCGACCAGACTCCCTCCCTCGACCGGATCGACCTGGGAACCCTGACCGCGACCGACGTCCCCCCGCTTGGACCGTTCCGCACCTTTCAGATCCCGGTGGAACACATCGCCGCCCTGACCGGCCTGGCACTGGGTCCGTTGATGGCCGCGGACCGGGCGCCGGCGCCCCGAACGATCAACGCGGGCGGACGCGCAGAGTGGCGGGAGTTGACCACGCTTGACGACGCTGTGCTCTGACCGGCCGGCGGCGCTGCGTACGCTTGCGGCGTGGTTGATCCCTCCCCCGACGAGACACGGCAGCTCGAGGAACTGCGAGCACGGTTGCGGCGCGAGTACCCGGACCGGGCAGCCAGCAACGTTGACGCCGCAGTCGACCAGGGCATCGCCGAGCTCGCTGACGCGAAGATCCGCAACTTCGTGCCCGTCCTCGTCGAACGGTCAGCACGCCGCCACCTCGACGGATGATGCGGGCCGGTGCGGCCGCTAGCGTCGAACCCATAACGATGACGCGTGGGCCGCCGAACCGGACAGCAGGGGCAGGACCGGTCTCGGCCGGGGATCGGTCCCGGCGGCCACGGGTGTTTCGGTAACGGGCGAGCCGTATGCTGCGCGGCATGCGCCGTGAATTCAACTCCCTCGGCCTCCCCCGACCAGAAGGCGCAGGCCGCTTGGAGGTGCGAGCTGCACTCGTGCGCGGAGTGGGTCTGTTCCTCGTGCTGCTCGGCACCGGCCTGTTCGCTGGCACCGCGGCGACTGACCAACCGATACTGGCGTGGATCGTCATCGTCTTGATCGCGGTCGGCGTTGGCTGCTGGGTCGTGGAAGGGGTCTTGCAGGCACGAGGCACGCAGCGCAACGACTCGTCTCGATAGCCGGTCGTCAACCGGACGCTCGGCGTTCCCAACCTCGCGCGCGAACGGCCACGCTGGTAACCCGTCCGGTGTGAGCAGCTCCGCTCAGTGTCGCCCTTCAAGCTTCTCTCCCTGTCGTCCCGCGTCACGAAGCGGACCGGTTCTCGAGGTGCGGAAGATCGTCGGTGCGGGCATGGGGTGGTGGGTGCATACTGGTGGTGTCTTCGGACCCGGCAGTGGGGCTTGCCGGACCCAACCTCGACACTCGTCGACAACAGTCCCTATCTCAGCTGGTTGCGCTTCTGTGCGCCTGAGGTAGGGAGATGTCATGGTCGAGTCGAGCACTGCCGGTGTTGTCGTGGTCGGTGTGCAGTCCGGGCAGGGGCACGACGTCGTCGGTGTCGCGGCTGCCGTCGCTGAACGCTTCAGCGCCCGCCTGGTGTGTGTGGTCGTCGATCCGGCGCTGCTGTCAGCGGGGGTGCGTGCGGACGGGTCGGAGATCATCGAACCGATCGACCCGGACACGGCGGACAGCGACCCGCAGCAGCTCCCCGACGAAGACATGCGGGTCATCAGAGATCTTGCTGCGGCGCGATCGGTCGACGTGGACTTCGTCTCCCGCGTCGGGGACCCGAGTCACGCACTCGCTGCGGTGGCTGAGGAACGTGACGCGGTGATGATCGTCGTCGGATCCCAGGCTGGCCGACGCCGGATAGCGGAACTGCTCACCGGGTCCGTCGCCGCGCACCTGACGCATCAGCAGCACCGGCCGATACTGGTCGTCCCGCACGACCCGGTCGGCGCCACCGTCCTCCTCCCGTCGGAAGCCCCGTGACGGGCATGCTGACGCTCCTGCGGCATGGGGAGAGCACCGCGAACGAAGCCGGCACCTTCACCGGGCTCCTCGACGTCCCGCTCACGCACCGCGGCGAACGGCAAGCATCCGCAGCCGGACAGCTCCTCCGGTCGAACCACATCACGCCGGACGTCGTGGTCACCTCCACATTGCGCCGTGCCGTCCGCACCGCCGAACTGGTCTGCGACGCCCTCGGGACACAGCTGCCCACGGAAGCGGTGTGGCAGCTCAACGAACGCAACTACGGTGCCCTGACCGGGATGACGAAGACCGACGCCCGTCGGATGCTCGGTGACGACGAGTACGTGCGGCTCCGCAGGTCCCGTACCGGCACACCGCCACCGATGTCGCTGCACCTGTGGGAGGAACTGCGGTCGAGCTCCGCGCTGCGCGGCCTGCCCGACGGCGCCCTCCGACGCACCGAGGCACTCTCGGACGTCATCAAGCGGGTCCGCCCCGTCTTGCACGACCGGCTCCTGCCGATGGTGCGGTCAGGGCGGAGCGTCCTCGTCGTCGCGCACGGGAACTCGCTCCGCGCACTCTGCGCATGCATCGACGACCTCACCGACCCGGAGCTCGAGCAGCTCAACCTGCCGACCGGGCAACCCGTGCAGTACCACCTCGCCCCGACGGGTGCTCTCGTCCCGCGGGGTGGGGCGTTCCTGGATCCGGTAGCAGCACAGCACGCCGCGGCGCTGGTCGCGGCAGAAGGCGGAACATGACCACCCGAACGGACACCCCGATGCCCGACGACCAGCTCCCTCCCGACCCGGACGTCGACGTCTCCGACCCGGCAACGACCATGCGGCCGGTGCATCTGCGGTGGCGGTACGTCGGCCTCGTCGCCGTCGGTGGGGCCGGCGGTACTGCCCTCCGCGACGTCATCAGTAGCGTGCTCCCTGCCGATGGCGGGGTGAGTTGGTCGATCTTCTGGATCAACATCACCGGGGCGCTGGCCCTCGGTGTGCTGTTGGAAGCGCTCGCGCACCGTGGGCCCGATGCCGGTCGCCGGAGGGTGCTGCGGCTGCTCCTCGGGACAGGGGTCCTCGGCGGGTTCACCACCTACAGCACCCTCGCCGAGTCCACCGCCGCCCTGTTCCTCGACGGCCACGGCCTCGCTGGCACCGGCTACGCGCTCCTCACTGTCCTATCCGGCGCGATCGCGACCGCCTGCGGTCTCGTCGTCGCCGGCTGGTTCCGTCCCCGAACGGAGGAAGCATGAACGCCGCCCTCATCGTCGTCGTCGCCCTCGGTGGCGGTGCCGGCGCTGCCGGTCGGTTCCTCCTCGACGGGCTGATCAACACCGGCCGGGAGTTCCGGCTCCCCGTCGGCACGCTGACGATCAACATCACCGGGTCGCTGCTGCTGGGGATCATCGTCGGCGCCGCCACGCACCTCGGCGCGGTGCCGGTCGCGGTCCTCGGCACCGGGGTGATGGGCGGCTACACCACGTTCAGCACCGCCAGCTTCGAAACCGTCCGCCTCGCCCGCAGCGGACGGATCACCGCCGCCGCGATCAACGGTCTCGGAATGCTCGTCGTCTCCGTCGCCGCCGCGACCGCCGGCATCCTCCTCGGCGGCACCCTGTGACCACCCCACTCACTGACCACACACCCGCTCCAGCACCGGAGGTACCCATGCTGTTCGACGTCACGATCGAGATTCCCCGCGGCAGCGGCAACAAGTACGAGGTCGACCACACCACCGGCCGGATCCGGCTCGACCGGGCGGTGTTCACCAGCATGGTGTTCCCCCAGGACTACGGCTCCATCGACAACACCCTCGGCGATGACGGCGACCCCCTCGACGCCCTGGTGCTCCTGCCCCGTCCCACGTTCCCCGGCGTCGTCATCACGGTCCGGCCGGTCGGGATGCTGCGCATGGTCGACGACAACGGCGGCGACGACAAGATCCTCACCGTTCCCGCTGGCGACGACCGCTTCGCGCAGCTGCGGGACATCACCGATGTGCCGGAACACACGCTGGCGGAGATCGAGCACTTCTTCGCCCACTACAAGGAGATCGAGCACGGCAAGCACGTCACCACCAACGGGTGGGCCGACCGTGCTGCTGCCGAAGCCGTCATCCGCACCGCACAGAACGCCCACACCCGACACCCGTGACCCACGGGTCCACAGACTGCCGCGGGGAGGCACTGGCGCTGAGTGATCGCCAGCAGGTCGTCCCTCCGCCTCCCCGCGGCTTCCCCTTCCAACCACAGACCAGCTCGACGCATGACCCGAACCGAACCGAAGGAGCGTCACCATGAACGACTACATCAGCGGCATCCACCACCACGGAGCCCATCAGGGTGAGTACGTCACCCACCACGACCACCCCGTCACCATCGACGCCGTCCACGGCGCCCGCATCCTCGACTCCCGCGGCTACCCGACCGTCCGCGTGTCCCTCGAGCTCGACGACGGCCGCACCGTCACCGGGGACGCCCCCGCGGGCGCATCCACCGGCGCCCACGAAGCCGTCGAGCTCCGCGACGGCGGTTCCGCGTTCGGCGGCCGCGACGTCACCCAGGCGCTCCACCTGATCGACACCGACATCTCAGGGCTCCTCACCGGCCGGTCGTGGTCGGCGATCGGGCAGATCGACGCCGCCCTTGCCGAACTTGACGGCACCACCGGGTACCGCCGGCTCGGCGCGAACAGCGTTGTCGCCACCTCGATCGCCGCATCCAGGGCCCTCGCCCATGCCGCGGACCTCCCGCTCTGGCAGTGGATCGCTGAGATCACCGGCTCGACGCCGCGGATGCCGGTCCCGCACTTCAACGTCCTCAACGGCGGCGCGCACGCAGCGAACGAGCTGGACTTCCAGGAGTTCATGATCGCTCCCGTCAACGCAGGCTCGATGGCAGACGCCGTCCGAATCGGCGCAGACGTGTACCACGCTCTCGCGGCGCTGGTTCGGGACCGGTTCGGCAGCCTCGGCCTCGGCGACGAGGGCGGTTTCGCACCGTCGATCGCTGCGCCCGAGGAAGCGCTCGACCTGCTCGTCGACGCGATCCGTACCGCCGGCTACGAGCCGGGCGTCGATCAGGTGGCGATCGCGCTCGATCCGGCCGCGAACGAGTTCTCCCAGGGCGACGGCTCCTACCGGGTGCTCAACGACAGCCTCGACCGGGACGGGCTGGTCGACTACTACCGGCACCTCATCGACACGTATCCGATCCGGAGCATCGAAGACGGGTTCGCGGAAGACGACCATGAGGGGTTCCGCCGCATGCAAGCGGCGCTCGGCGACCGGATCCAGATCGTCGGCGACGACCTCTACGTCACCGACCCACAGCGGATCCGCGACGGCGGCGAGCAGCAGCTGACGAACGCGGCACTGATCAAGCCGAACCAGATCGGGACCGTCTCCCAGACCCTCGGCGCGATCGCCACCGCCAAGAGCATCGGGATGGCCAGCATGGTCTCCCACCGTTCTGGGGAGACCACGGACACGTTCATCGCGGACCTCGTTGTCGGGACCGGCACCGGGCAGATCAAGTCCGGCGCACCCGGCCGCGGGGAACGCGTCGCGAAGTACAACCGGCTCACCGAGATCGCCGAGCAGCACCCGGAGCTGCCCTACGGACTGATCTGACCACCGGTACTCGAGCTGCGAGCAGTGTCCAGGAACGCCGTCACAGCGGGCCCCGGGCGGCCTGACCAGATCGCTCGCAGCGGCCGGATCAGTGGCGGGCCGAGCAGTAGCGCCCGGACGAGGGCACCGTCTTCGAGGTCAGTGTCGACGGTGCGGAGACTCATCACCGCGGGCGCGATGCCCGCTCGAGCGTTGGCGCGGATGATGCCAGTCGTTTCCAGCACTGCAGCCGGCGGGACCAGGGTCAGACCCGCGTCGTCGAGCCACGCTTCGACCGTGGAGCGGGTGCCGGACCCTTCCTCACGGAGCAGCAGGGGCGTCTCCGCGAGGTCATCCGAGGTGATGGCCGAAGCGCTTGCCCAAGGATGGTGCGGGGCGACGACGACCACGAGTTCGTCCTCATCGACCACCAACGATGAGAGGCCAATCGGCGCAGCAGGAGTCTCCGTGAACCCGACGTCGGCAGCGCCGGAACGGACGAGGTCGGTCACGTCGGCGGAGTTCCCCGCGATCAAACGCACCGACGCATCCGGCGTGGCAGCACGGTGGGTGAGCAGCCATCCGGGCAGCAGGAGTTCGGCGATCGTCTGCGACGCTGCGATCACGAGGGATCCCGCCGGTTCCCGCAGCGCGGCGACGCCTGCTTCAAGCCGCCGGGAGGCCTCCAACACCGGGACGGCGAGACCGAGCACCACCCGGCCGGCGTCGGTCAGCGCGGTCCCGGATGCCGTCCGGTGCGCCAGCGGCTGACCGGTCGCCTGCTCCGCGGCACGCAAGCGCGCAGACACCGCCTGCTGTGTCACCCCCAACACCTCGGCCGCGCGGGTCAACGACCCGGTCTCCGCGACGCGGACGAGGACCTCGAGGGTGTCGAGGTCCAGGATCCGGTCCGTCAACCGCCGCAGTGCCACAAGCAACCATTGTGCCCTGCCAACGAGTCCGCCGTTCCCGAACCACGGGGCACACGCGCACGATGGGTGCATGTCCGCTCACCTCGCCCACGCACCCGCAGCCTCTGAGCACGGTGTGCGCGACCGGCGGCTGTTCCGGGAGCTGGAGCGGCCCGGCCTGATCGTGTCGAACCTGACCCCGAACTGGTTCGCGTCGATCATGGGGACCGGGATCGTCGCCGTCGCGGCCGCGTCGTTACCGCTGCAGTTCCCCGGTCTGCGCACGGCGGCGACGGTCGTCTGGGCGATCGCGGCGGTCCTGCTCGTCGCCCTCACCATCGCGACGGTCCTGCACTGGGTCCGCTACCGGAGCACCGCAGCGAAGCACCACCTCAACCCGGTGATTTCCCACTTCTACGGCGCACCGCCCATGGCGTTCCTCACCGTCGGCGCCGGCACGATCCTCCTCGGCAAGGACTGGATCGGCCTCCCCGCCGCCGTCACCGTCGACTGGGTCCTCTGGACCATCGGCACCATCGGCGGCCTGCTCACCGCGGTCCTGGTGCCGTACCTGGCGTTCACCCGCCACGAGAACACGCCCGAATCCGCGTTCGGCGGCTGGCTGATGCCGATCGTCCCGCCGATGGTGTCCGCCTCGACCGGTGCGCTCCTCCTGCCGTATGCCCCCGCCGGGCAGGCACGGGAGACCCTGCTGTGGTCCTGCTACGGCTTCTTCGGCCTCAGCCTCATCACGTCCCTGGTCGTCATTACGCTGATCTGGAACCGTCTCGCGCAACACAAGGTCGGTGCCGCCGGTATGGTGCCGACCCTGTGGATCGTCCTCGGACCGGTCGGACAGTCCATCACCGCGGTAAACCTCCTCGCATCGAACGCCCCCGCCGTCGTCGACGCGTCGACCGCCCACGCACTGCTGGTCGTGGCGCTGGTGTACGGGTTCGCGATGCTCGGCTTCGCGCTGCTGTGGACCGTCATCGCCCTCGCCATCACCATCCGCACCGCCCGCGAACACCTGCCGTTCAGCCTGACCTGGTGGTCATTCACGTTCCCCGTCGGCACCTGCGTCACCGGCCTGAACGGCCTGGCCCTGCACTCCGGACTCACCGTCGTCGCCGTCCTCGCAGTCGTCTACTACGTGGGCCTCGTCGCCGCGTGGATCACCGTTGCCGTCCGCACCTTCCACGGCTCCGTCATCCGCGGCACACTCCTCGCACCACCACAGCCGGCATGAGCACCCCCGACGAACTCGCGGACGAGGTCGCGGACGTTCGATCCCTGAACGCCCTCGCCGAGGCATGGCGCACCGCACCCGACGGTTCACGGCGGTTCGTCCCGAACTTCGACCCGAGATCCGGCGGCACATCCAGCCGCGTCCTGGTCCTCATGCAGTCGCCCGGCCCCCAGACGATCGCCGCAGCGCACACGGCGATCTGCAGCGAGGACAACCCGGGCCCGACCGCGGCCGCGTTCCGCGCAGCCCGCATCGAGTCCGGACTCGCACGCAACGACTACCTCCGCTGGAACCTCATCCCGTGGGAGATTCTCGGCCGCGTCCGACCTGTGGACATCGACGAGGGGCGACACGCCCTCGAAACTCTGCTCAAGGTGCTCCCCGTGCTCGATGCCATCGTCACGTACGGTACCGCCGCCCTCGACGGAGTCATGCGGCACCTCACCCTGGACGAGCACCCCCGACTCGTACCCGTCATCGCGGCACCACACCCCTCTCCGGCCAACGGCCGCCATCGCGCGGAACAACAACGACGTTCCGTCCGAGCGCTCCGGCTCGCGGCGCTGACTCACCGGCTGTAGCAAATACGAACGACTCCGCTACAACTGCCCGTGCCGACGGTTCGGCAGCGTGTGAGGCGGCGTGTCTTGTAACGGAACCCAATCCCGGAATCTACGTGCCGCCACTACCCCTCCTGGTCGAGTTTCGCTACGTTCTCTCCATGGGTCACCTCCTCGGGTACGCGCGCGTGTCCACCACCGACCAGGACGCGTCGCTACAGATCGACGCGCTGGGCGCCGCCGGCTGCTACCGCGTGTTCGTCGACACCATGTCCGGGTCGCTGCAACACCGGCCCGAGCTCGACAAGCTCCTCGACCAGCTCCGCCCCGGCGACACTCTCGTCGTCTGGCGACTCGACCGGCTCGGTCGATCCATCCGGCACCTCATCGACCAGCTGCACGCACTCGCCGAACGCGGCATCGGGTTCCGGTCGCTGCAGGAGACCATTGACACCACCTCACCCGGTGGCCGGCTTGTGTTCCACGTCTTCGCTGCGCTGGCGGAGTTCGAACGGGACCTCATCAAGGAACGCACCAACGCCGGCCTCGCCGCCGCCCGAGCCCGCGGCAGAACCGGCGGCCGACCATCTCGGCTCTCCGCGGACCAGGTGCGCACCGCACGCCGGCTCTACGAACAGCAGGACATGACCGTCGCGCAGATCGGCGATGTCCTCGGCGTCAGCCGCACCACCATCTACCGGACGCTCGCGAAGCACGCCGAACCCGTCGCCCGCCGACGCGCAAAGCCCTCACCGACGATGTAGCCGGTCATGGACGCGAGCGAGCGGTGGCGAATCCTTCGACTGCACGTCGAGGACGCAATCCCGCTTGCCACTCTGGCCCGCAGCACGGGCGTCACCGAGCGCACCCTGCAACGCTGGCTCGCCCGCTACCGGACAGGCGGATACGCCGCCCTCGCCGACGACGCTCGCGCCGACCATGGCGTCCGACGCACAGCACCGGAACTCGTCCGCCTGGTCGAAGGGCTTGCGCTCACCAAGCCGCGGCCGTCGATCGCCACCATTCACCGTCAGGTTGGCGTCCACTGCGCTGAACGGGGACTGCCGTCGCCGTCGTACTCCGCCGTGCGGTCGATCGTGAACGGGCTCGATCCCGGAATGGTGACGCTCGCACTCGAGGGGCCAGCGTCATACCGTGACAAACACGAGCTGCTGCTCCGACGTCGCGCGGACCGCCCGAACGCGATCTGGCAGGCGGACCACACGATGCTTGACCTGCTCATCGTCGGGCCCAACGGCAAGCCCGCACGGCCGTGGTTGACGGTGATCCTCGACGACTACTCCCGCGCGATCTGCGGGTACATGGTGTTCCTCGGTGCCCCGTCAGCGGCGAACACCGCGCTCGCGCTGCGCCAAGCGATCTGGCACAAGCCGGAACCGGACTGGCCCGTCTGCGGGATCCCGGACGTGCTCTACACGGACCACGGGTCCGACTTCACCAGCCATCGTCTCGGCGACACCGCCGCTGTGCTGCACCTCCGCATCATCCACTCGCAGGTCGCCCGGCCCCAGGGGCGCGGGAAGATCGAGCGGTTCTTCGGCACGATCAACACCGAACTGCTCCCAACGCTCCCCGGCCATTTCGCAGCCGGATCCTCGGCGCCGACGCCGGCGCTGGATCTCGGCGGCGTCGACAGTGCCATCAGCACGTTCATCCGCAGCTACAACGCCCGCACCCACCGCGAGCTCCGGACGAGCCCACTGCACGCGTGGATTGCAGACGGGTGGCTGCCACGGCTCCCGGAGTCCCTTGAACAGCTCGACGGGTTCCTGCTCACCGTCCCCACGACGCGGGTCGTGCAGCGCGATGGCATCCACTTCGAGGGCCTCCGCTACACCGCGGCCACTCTCGCGCCGTTCGTCGGTAGCACCGTGAGTGTCCGGTACGACCCACGCGACGTCACCGAGATCCGCGTCTTCCACCGCGACGTGTTCCTCTGCACCGCGATCAGCACCGAGCACCAGACCGAGACGATCAGCCTCAAGCAGATCCAAGCCGCCAGGAACGCTCACCGCCGGGCTTTACGCGGGCAGATCCACGAACGCATCGCGATCGTCAATCCCAAACTCGACGACACCACCACACCGGCAGCCGTCGAGACGGATCGGCCGCGACTGAAGACCTACGAGGAGGACCGGTCATGACGAGCCAGTTCATCGTCACCAAGGAGCACCGCCGGTTCGCAGAGTTTGCCGACGCGGTCCGGAAGCAGAACACCATCGGCGTCTGCTTCGGGCCCGCCGGCGTCGGCAAGACCCTCTCAGCGCGCCGCTACGCGCACTGGGACAGCATCGGCCCGTTCATCGCCAGGTGGGCCGCACGCAGTGAAGACGACACCAAGATCTATGCCGCGGCCCACCGCGCCCGGACCGTCTTCTACACGCCCGAGGTCTCCGCGACGATGCGCGCCCTGCAAGAGGACCTCCGGCACGACATGATCCGCACCGAACGCTGCATCGAGGAACACCTCGTCCTCCACGGCGGCCACGTCGACCACGCGCACGGCCCCAACCCGTCACTGCTCGAGCTGATCATCATCGATGAGTCCGAACGCCTCACCGGCAACGCCATCGAGTGGCTCCGCGACCAGTACGACCGAACAGGCATCGCGATGATCCTGATCGGCATGCCCGGCATCGAGAAGCAGTTCACTCACTACCCACAGCTCTACAGCCGACTCGGGTTCGCCCACCAGCACCGCCCCCTCGGCCACGACGAGCTGCTGTTCGTCCTCGAACGTCAATGGCGCAAGCTCGGCAAGACCCTCGACCCCGACGACTTCACTGACGCGCAAGCCATCGCCGCCGTCGAACGCATCACCCGCGGCAACTTCCGTCTCCTCGAACGTCTCCTCCCACAGATTCAACGTGTCCTGAAGATCAACGAGCTCGACGTCATCACCAACGACGTCGTCGAAGCCGCCCGCAGCACCCTCGTCATCGGCACCACCTAACCCGACACGGAACGCAGCGAAAACCGCGACACAGAGCGAAGCTGCTCACACCCGTCCGGATAGGTAGTCCGTAATGGGTTCCGGAGGAGGCCCCCTAAGCGAGACGGTCAGGCACGTGAGGAGACTTGCTGGTCAGCCCTTATCCGAAGTGGAAGGATCCCGCTTGGCCTGCGAGACGAATAACGTCGCCCGCTCGCCCGTCCCGAAGGGCGGCGGCTGGGCTCATCCCGTCAAGCTCATCACCTGGGGCGTTCAACCAGACGGCGTCTCCCCAGGGATCAGTTCGTGAGGGGTCGAGTTGAGCGAGCACCTCCCGTAGTCGGGGCAAGGGCTGCCCGGTCTCGTCGAACTGGAATGCCGGATAGAGAGGGAGACCCTCGGCCGACACGACAGCTAACACATCGCCGTTTTGGACCAATACAGTCAGGGCGGCGGCGCTCACTTGAAGTAGGCCGAGCAGTGAGGCTGCATCGAAGAAGGGACCAGTTCGTTCGTCGAGTGCGCCGACCTGAGACTCAGCTTGTGTCCCCACAACGCCGGACGGGAGGAGCGCGTCGATGAACGCGACTGCTTCGTCGCCGGTCATCCGCCCCTCGGCAACTCGGCGGCCCAGCTCTCGTACGGCAGTGTCGGTGACCTGCAAGCCCTCCGCGCCGAGCGCCGCATCAGCAAGTGACAACGCCCGGCCGGCGTCACCGCCAAGAGCGTCACTCTGACGATTGTGATCAACGTGGTTCAAGGCGCTCTCGACGGCGTCGGACGCAGACCCCGCGCCGTCCGCAACCTGCTCGAGCAACCGACGTAGGACCGGGTCCGTCAACCGCAGGGCAGCTGCGCGGGTCATCTCTATCCGCGCCGCTGCAGCGAACTCACCGGAGTCCGGTCCCGAGTCGGTCACAGTGTCTCCGATCGACGAGCTCTGACGGGTTGATAGGCGTCCCGGCACGTTGCTGGTGCGGTGTGCGACGGATCGAGCCGCTTACCCTCACTCAGAGTCTTCAATTCGGTGTTTCGCCTCGTAAACGAGGGAGAATGGTGAAGTTGGTCCGGCTCAGAGTCGGGGACATGTTGGATAGACCGGGGAGCTACGATGGCCTGCAGGCACGACTCGCAGGGGTCGTCTTTGACCCCTTGGCACGCGATCGGCAAACCGCGTGTAGTGCCCGCCACAACTCGAGACTGCCTGTCTGATCCGAGCGAGATTCGCGTCGGATCCTTCCACGTGCCCGCGGGGTGCGCAAGCGCCGGTCCGATGCTCGTCGAGAGAACCGGAACTGCACGATGACCACGCCCCTCCCCTCCCGTCGCAAGACCTCGCCGCGGAAGGTTGTGTCGGACGAAGCCCGAGCTGCGGAGCTGCTTCAGGAGCTGCGCGATGCGGAACTGTTGATCCGTGAGACCACCGAGCGGCGGCTGCAGCTGATGGTCGAGGCCTCGGACATCGGACTCACCACAACGAAGATCGGTGATGCCGTGGGTGCGAGCGCCATGGCGGTCTCGCGGTGGGTGCGCGCTGCGAGGGACCACGAGACCTCCGATCGATGAAACCATTGTATATAACTCGAAGTTAAGAGTATCGTGCCGCTGTGCACGGTTCTACTACTTCATTCGATGCCGTCGAGGCGTCCGCGCCGCCCCCTGTCCTCCCGATCCTGTCACCACCCTTTTGGGCCGGCGACCGCGGCTCGGAGTTGGTCGAGTTGACCGCGCAGCAGGATCGCGTGGGGATCGACGACCCCGCCACGCGCAACGTGGACCCGCTCGGTCTCTTCACCGACTGGTTCGGACCTGGCGACCGGCGCTCGAAGCCCGTCCATGTGCCGTCCTCCGCAGGCTTTCATCCGAGACGCGTGCGAGTTTTCCGACCCTCGTCGGGTGCGCGGCGATTAGCGATCGACAGGCGCAGATTCGCCGATCACATCCGAATCGCCTACACCGTTGACGGCGAGACGACGTCGTTGAGCAAGCTTGAGCACTTCGACCTTGCACTCCTGCCTCAGCTGCTCTCGATGCGGGAGTTCGCCCGGCGCCTTAAGCAAGACAACAAGCCCGTTGCGACCTGGCTGCATACGATCGGTCACCACGTGGGCGCTGAGTCGCATCACGAGCGGTCGCTCATGATGATCGCGGACTTCCATCCAGCGGTGCATTTCATCGCGGGCCAGCCGTTCACGATGCTCTGGCCGGTCGGCGCACCGTTGAAGACGCACACTCCCGACGTCATGGTGATGGGGCCGTCGAACGCGCCGATGATCGTCGACGTTCGCACGCCTGAGGAGGCGGCGGACCAGACGTGGGTGCGGAAGGTCCCCGCCATCGCCGACGCCCTGCGCCTCCTCGGGCTGGGGTATGCCATCTGGACCGGCATGTCTCGCCCATTCCGGCGGAACCTTGAGAACCTAACTGAGGCGTCCGTGCCCGCCATCAGCTACGACCGTTGGTCACGGGTGGCGCTCGATCTCTGCGACGAACCCATGCCTGCGACGGAGCTCGCAGACCGCCTCGACGCCAGTGGTTACCAGCGGCTCTGGTCGCTGACGCTCATTCGGAGAATGCTCTGGCGGCGGGTTCTCCTCACAGACATGTTCTCGCCGTACAGCCGGAGCTCGACCGTCTGGCGGAACGATGCCTAAGAACGCGTGGCGCCAGGAGATCGCGCCGAACGTACCCGTCATCCTCGATGGAGTGTCGTACGTCATTGACACAGTGAGCGAGGCATGGGTCACTCTGCGCGACACGGTCGGATGCGTGACCTCGATGCCGATCCGTCGCCTGGCGCGTCTGATCGCTCGGGACGATGCACCACCGCCACTGAGCGACAAGCTCAAATCCCTCGAACAGCGAGCATCGCCTAAGCAGGCGGCGAAGGTGGCAGAACGGAAAGCGATCGTCCGTTGGTTCGAAACCGGCCTCCGGCCCGAGCAGGCCAATGGCGACCGACCAGACCCGTGGCATGATCCCACCCGTGTCACGGGCCGCGTCGCGCGCATCAACGCAATCGCGGAGGTGCTCGCCAAGCGGCGTGGAACGCATGTTGAGAGCACGAAGAAACTTGTCCGCACGATCCTCGAGAAGGCCACGAACGGGGACGCAGGTCTCTACGACCCGCGAATGCTCACCGATGACCTCGGCACGCTGCCGCAACGCATCGAACCGTCAGTCCGGCGGTTTCTGACGGATGCGGCCTTTCAGTCCACCGTCACCGATCAGGCGATGTTCGAGGCCTACTGCGGATGGGCCCGACGTGAGATCGACGAGATCGTTCCGACGCAACGGACCTTCGAGCGAGCCCTCACGATGGTCTACGCCCGCTACCCTCACCTGCGTCGGAACGCGAAGAGTAGAGCGTCGGCGGCCGAGGGGCCGAAGGTGTCCCTGCAGCGTCGTCAACCCGAGCGGATCGGCGAGTTGTGGCTTATTGACGCGACGCCCGCGAACGTCATGATTCGTGACCCCTACGCCGACGTCAGTAAGCGACGAGAAGTCCGCGTGGATCACACGAAGATAATGGAGGCCTGCTCACGGTACATCGTCGGTAGGTCTATCGCCGAGGAGGTCAACGGATACGCCGCCGGCCTCGCGATCGCTGACGCGTTCCACCGGATGACTGACGAACACGACGCTGTCGTGTTTGAAGGCCGGACCTTTCCGCGCCCGTTCGTCGGCTTGCCCCGTGTGATCTCGCGGTGGCCGATCCCGCCGCGTCGTCTCCTCACGGACAACGGCCGTGAGTTCCTCAACAAGTACGGCATGTTCACTTTGCACCGGCTCGGCATCGACGTTGAACCAGCACGCGTGAAGGACGGACGCGGGAAGGGGCGCTTGGAACGCCACTTCGGCTCCCAGAAGACCGGTTACGAGCAGCAGCAGCGCAACTACATCGGCTCGGCAGTCAGCGAGCGCGGCCGCGACTCGACGAAGGAGCTGGTCCTCACTTGGCGTGAGCTCGTTGACCGCGACCAGCAGTGGACCGACCTACACAACGTGGAGGAGCACGAGGGTCTGTACGCCGACACGCACCGCCAGCTCAGCCCAACGGAGCGATGGATCGAACTTGCTGAGGAGCACGGCATCACCGAGATGCCGGCCTGGCGCAACGAGTGGATTCGGTTCCTGCCGAACATGGTCCTTCGCCTCACCCAGTACGGCGTTACCCGCCGCAAACTCGTGTACAACGCACCCATCATCCGGTTCCTCATCGAGGTCGACGGGGCGGCTCCGAGCGGCAAGGTCCGCATCTTTTGGAACCCGGCGGACCTGCGACAGGTGTACTGCTTCGACCCGGAGGGCAATGCCTACGTGGTCCCGTGGGTGCACCGCACTGAGGACACCGTCGCTTTCGGAGATTTTGATCTTGATTGGGCGAACGCACGGCTTGAAGGGGGCACGTACTCCAAAAAGCAGGCGCAGGCGCTGCGAATTGACATGATCACGCAATGGCAGGCAGAGGACAAGATCCTGCTGGCGAACCTGCACGGCAAGAGGAACGCGGAAGAGATTCTCGTCTCTCAGCTGACTGCTATCCAGCGGGGCGACCTCGGGACAATCGTCGGCGCGGAGCAGTTCCTCGGCGCGGAGTTCGTCGACGACGTACTCGCTGCCGGAGAAGAGCTTGTTCTTGACGATGCTGGCCTTGATCTCTTGCCCAACGTCGACGCGGTTGACGTTGACCTGTTTGACCGGTTCGGCTGATGAGTGGACTTGATCCTCGGATCCGCGCGTACTTCGGCGCCGACGAACACCCGCTCGCAAGTTGGCGGCTCCTCCACGCGGTCGACCAAGCATGGGTGAGCCGCATAGCGATGGCTGGCAGCGATGATCCCGGAGTGCTCTCATACGACGATCTCCGGAAGCTTGGCGGCGACGCCCGGCGCCGCTGCCTCCGGGCCTTTGAAGACTGGTACAAGGCGTGGCCGTACGTCCGGACAGCACAGGTGCGAGCGGTGGAGGAGCACCTTGCGCACCTGCCGGAGCCTCAGCCCGAAGCGGACGACAACCTCCTCGACGTTCCCGTCATCACCGGCCCGCCCGGTACCGGGAAGACCACTCTTCTCAAGCGCGCCGCAGTACGCGCGCTCTGCACGGCCGCTTGGGATCGCCGCTTGGACGGCAGCACAAGACAACGGCGAGGCGAGCTGGTAAGCCCGGACTGGCGTCCGGTGATCTTCCACTCTGCCGACGGGAACCCTCACGTGAAGACGTTCTTCGCCCATCTCTGTGACGAGCTCTCCGTCCCGGCAACGAAGGACCCGCAGGTGGCGTTTCAGAAGGCAGCGCTTCGGCATGGCGTGCAGTACGTCTTCATTGACGAGGTTCAGATGATCAACTTCGACGGTCAGTACGGCATGTACCTGCACAACGCACTCAAGGCGCTGCAGAACATGAATCTCCGAATCGTGCTCGCCGGGCACAACGTGCGTCACCTACTCGTGGACCGGAAGACGGTCGCGCAGAACGCCACGCAGACACAATCGATCGCCCGGTGGGCCTTCCAGGATCTCGAGCGGTACGGCCATGACACGAAGGCAGAGATCAGTGAGTGGCGCGCGCTCCTCCGAGGCCTCGAAGCACACGTCCGACTCGCAGGACACGAACGTGGCGAGACGGTGTTCAGTGAGCAGTTCGAGGAGCATCTCTGGGTATCGACGCTGGGCTACGTCAATGCTCTCGCCGCGCTCGTCACCGGGGCCTGCCTCGCTGCTACTCGAACGCCCGGTCAGCGCATCACTGCGGAGATCATTGACGCCGTGCGGCTGAACGAGCGCGTGGCTCGCGACCGGCACCGCCGGCTGGAGGGGTGGCGGGCCCATCGGTTCCGCTGGGCTACCGATGCCGTGCCGACACCATGAACAAACCCCTCACCTACATCGACCTCACTGCCGTCCGTCGGATCGGCGCGAGCATCGAGTTCACGCCTCGAGAGTGGCTGCCCTCCATGTTCCGGCGCGTAGGGCACGCCTTAGACTCGTCCGCCGCTGACATCGTCGCTTGGTGCGGACTGGATGCCCTCCCGAGCGCTGGCCGACAGAAGATCGGCAACCTGCTCACGGAAGAGGTTGCCCGCGCGATCCATATTGGCCTCGGTGTCGACGCCGATACGTTGTCGACGATGGTGATGGGGCACCTCCCCGAAGAGCTCGAAGCATTCCGCGTGAACGGCACGTTCGCGCAGTCGAAGAACTGGACGCGTGGCGGCGGAACCCGCTACTGCCCAACGTGCCTGCTGGAACGGCCTGGCGTGTTTTACACCGAGTGGCGACTGTGGTGGTGCTTCGTCTGCGAACGACACAACGCCGTCCTCCACGACTCGTGCCCCGCCTGCCATCAACCGATCGTCGAAGCATCTCCTCGCGAGACCGAGTGTCGCGACCCGGCCCTTTGCTGGGCACTCTTGAGTGAGGGTGACTACTGCCGCCATCCGCTCGCACAGACATGGCGTGAAGAGCCGCTGACGGCAGACTCCCCCATGCTCCTCGCTCAACGAGCGATCTCGCGACACTGGCGTTCCGGGCCGTACGACAGCCCCGACATTCCCGCTGCGACGCTCCGCGGCGTCGCGATCGCGCTGCTCTCGGCGGGCCATCACGACACCATCTCCGAACTCTCCGGCGTCGACGAATGGGAACTTCGGGGACTGTTCGATCACAGCGTCCGGATCGGCACCTCGCCACCCAAGGAACCCCTTGCCATGGCAGCGCTCCTCGGAGCCGCCTACCGACTCATCATGGACGACGAGGCAGTTGTTGCCCCGACGATCCGGCAGCTCACCTACGACCGATCGGCTCGCACCGATAAAGAAGCGCCCGCACCTTGGAGCGCCCGCAACTTCCTCGACGCCTGGCCAGGTATCGACGCACTCATGCGCGGACGAGTGATCCGCAGTCTCGACCAGGACCTCAGCCCAATACAGCGCCTTGTACACGGATCCGCAGCCTCAGCAGCCGCATGGGAAGGCTTCGAACTCATCCGCCGAGCGGGATGGGACGCGCCCGATGCGCACCCCGAATCGTTCAGCGCCCTGATGAATGCCGCCGACTCCCCCACCAGCGTCACCTGGGCCGAGGGCGCCATACCCCCGCTGCTCTGGCCATCATGGGCGGCACCCCTCGGCATCAACCCCAGAACTGACGGCATCACGCTGCAACACGCACTCGCTGACGCGCTTCGCATCGCCGGGACCGGCGCTCTTCCGGACTACGAGGCGATCGCGGGCATCGGGCGGAAGCTGCGGCCGACGATGTTCGGTACACGCCAGCAGACCACCTCGATACTGCGCCAACTCACCGAACTCGCACTCTCACTCAGGGCCGCTCCCGGCCCCATCAACTACCGACAGCGGCAACAGCTCGACACGTCACGGCTCCTCGATGAACACCACTGGCGCCTCATCTGCCAATCTGTCGGCCACGACACGGGCCGAGCGCGACGCCATCTCAACGCCCAGCGTTACGCCTACATGCGCATCACCGCCACGCCTCCCTCAGCGCTGCCCGACCGCCTGCGCTTCCGAGAACATGTATCCGACGCAGCGAGCTACACCGAGTTCCTCATGCAGATGACTGCCGAGCTCAAGGAGGCCATCGATACCTACCTCAGCGCCTGGCTCACCCTGACTCCACCCCCGAACCCATCGATCCCTTCCAGCTCTCCAGTCGTCACTTGGAGTCCTCGTCGCTTCGCGCACCCTGGAGCCAGCCTCGGCCACGAACTGCATGACATCGACCTCGATCTACTTCACGATCGCCTCAGGGTGAAGGCGCCAACGCTGAAAGCTCTCGCTGTCGAGCTCGGCCGGCCCGTGCGACACGTGCGCTGGGCCATCACTACTTTCCCTCCAGTGACAGAGCACCATTGCGAGCCAATCGACTGGCTCGCACACCTTCCATCGAAGCCACCCTGGGTCCGCTTGCCGTAACAACGGACCGACGACGCGGAGAACGAGCAATCCCGACACTCGCGCAGTCTTCGCAAAGAACGCTCGCGTTCGACTAGCTTCAGATCATGGCTGCGCCGCCGCTCCTCACTTTCCTCCTCGACACCAACGCGGTGATTGCGCTGAAACCGTACGCAGGCTCCCACGACGAGCAGAGTCCCGCCCTGGCGGACCTGCTCCGCCTCGCCCGCGAGCACAATCACCACGTCGTCGTTCACCCGTCTGTCGAATTGAGTTAGGCTGAATTACTGCATCAAGTTTCCACATATGGTCGATTGCCAGCGACCGGCTCGCGTCACCAGTTTCCGAGGGCCGGAACCCATCAGTAGTTAGTTCACTGGAGAGGAGCGTCCGAATGACCGAAGTTCAGTACCCCGGGTATCGGAAGTATGTTCAGAGCCGCATTGAGGTGAATGACGCTATGACCGCCATGCTCGCAGGGTCCCGTCTTGCCGCCCACGCTTTATCGTCGAGTGAGAATCAGAGTCAGCCGCTCGCCGAGCTGTTTCCTTCTGTTCCCCACATCAAGCGCTTCAATCTGCGGAGCGATGATGCCCGTCGCTATCTTGACGACGCGGACTTTCACATAGCCTCTGTTGCGGTGCCGTACGCTTTAGCGACGCACGAGGACTTCGTCATGGATACCCTAGGCGAACTCAGGAGTTCGGGCTTCACGCTTATCACACATGGGAAGCCGGTGAAAGCCTGGAACATGCATACCGTGCTTTTCGAAACTTGTGGAGCGACGGAGCCGCTTCAGCTCATTCAGCTCTTTCATGTGCTCCGAGAGGTTCGCAATTCGATCACGCACGCAGGTGGAGAAGTAAGCGATAATCTAGAGGTAAAGATTGCTGAAGTAGAGGAACCAGCATTGTCCGTCTGGCGCCAAATAAACGGCGGGAGCTCTCCTGAGGATCTGCTGCGCGATGGCCGGGTCGCTGTTACGGCGGAGACGATGTTCACTGCGTTTGCGATCACCAAGTCACTCGGCCGTGAGATCAACGAATTACTTTCGGCTACTCTACCGAAGAGTCGGTGGGCGTCGATCGCGACTGCGGATTTCTCTGAGCATACAGCGAAGGCAAGGAACTCAAGTTCCTGGCGCCGCTCCCTGGTTGGATACGCCCGTCACAACTATGGCCCGGTAGACCTTCAAGAATTCGATCTTGAAACCGCTGCTCGCTCGGGAAATTTCTGGACCAAGGCGACTTGGTCGTGAGAGGATGAACGAGGTGGCTCTGTCCTGTTGAGCTACACCGCGCTAAAGCGGGCCGGGACTCGAACCCGGGTCAAACCTGTTCTGTGGCATATCTGGTCACGAGCCAGTGGGCCCCAGGGCCATACACCTGACAGAAGAATAGCGCAGGTGCTCCGATGTAGGAAGTGCGACCGTTGGAGCGTTGCATCAGCGGCCGGTGGGGCGAAGGCAGCGAGTGCTGCAACCCGGGCAAGGGTGCGCCCCCTTCGGCTTGCCCTGACTTCTATTCCGAGCAACTGATGACCGCTTCGCACCGGGAGATGCCGCGTAGGCGGCCGGACCTGCGAGCGGCGGGGTGTGCAGACCGCCTGCGGGCGGGCCTGCTAGCGAAGGCACCGGTTCGGACGACGCACATGTTTCGCCGACAGATCTCGTCGAGTGTGTGCATGATCGCAAGCGACTCTGACCACGGGAGTCGGTCCCCCTGAACGGCACCAGACGCGATGTATCGCTCTACTGCCGCAGCCTCGAACTGGTGATCATCTCCTGCGGGCGGGCCATCAAACTCCTCGACGAGCCATAGTGCGATCAGTAACTCGCACTGAGGCATCGTCACGGATGTCGGCTGTATGTATGAGAATCAACGTATGGGGCGAACCAAACAAAAGAAGCCGAAGAAGCAACGCACCAGTGGCAGACGCGTCGACGAAGTCGCCGCGGTCCTGGTCGGGACCGACCCTGACGATCTCTGGGTCAAGCTGACCGCCGCTGGAGCTTCCCCGGGAGGCCGGCACCGCTGGACGGCCGTTGGGGCGACAGTTGCCGCGGCCCTTCGAGCGGAAGACGCGGCCCTGACGCGCGGTGAGCGACAGCCCAGCCTGCAGCACGCTGTCGACAGCGTTGCCCAGGCTGCCGGCATCGACATTCGCTACGAAGACTTCATCGCAACCGACCCGACTCTCCGCGTCCGAACCAGGCTCGATGACGAACTCCTCAACCTGTTTCCCGGCACAGTCGAACGCCCGATCGCAGACATCACGCGCGCACTCCGCTTCGCCGATGTCCTGGACGACACCCTCATAGAACGACACGGCTTTGGGATCGGCAACGTTCTGCGAGTTGCCCTCCGCTACGCAGACCGAACAATCGCTGCAGTTGCGGACAGCTGGCGGCCGAAACCCGATCTGGCCCTCGGCGATCCGATAGACGTCGCGGCCGCGGAACTTGACGCAGTTCAACGCTTCGTCGCCGATCAGCCGGATCTCGCGCTTACCGACGCTGACTCGCGTGCCCTCGAATGGATGACGACCGCCGGAGCACACGCGCACTACACACCAGACGGGGTCAGCGGCTTCGGCAGATTTCTCCGGTTCCGCGTCGGCAGCAACCCCGTTCGCGAACGATGGGTCCCAATCGCGTTCATCCCCGAAATCCTCCAAGCTGCGACCGCAGAACTCGTCCTCAGCATCAAGGCGGACAACAAAATGGCGGCCCGGGTGCGCCGCAGCGTCCGCATCCAGACCCGAGATGCCCTGCTCCGCTTCGACAGCACCGTCATCGGTGCGCCAGACCACTTCTTGGGGGCTAACTCCCACGCTGTCGACTGGGTCGTGCCCTTCAGCCCCACAAGTGTGCTTGCCGTCCAAGTGGTGCCGGTGATGCGCGACCCGGACACCGCGCACGAGTTCGCCGTCGAGTTGGTCGCCTCCGCGGCGCGCGACGCATCCGAACCAGTCGAGGTGCCGTTCGCTCACGGTGGCCTGCTTACACTTCCCGCGGGTACGGAGATCGTTCCCTTGCTCGTGTTTGCAGGCGCGACACATCTCGTGGCCCCGCAACGGAATGGCTGTGCTACGGCCGCTCTCGAAGATCTCACTTGGATCGCAGAAACCGCCGACGACAACGGCGATCTGCTCGCGTTCGCGCGAGAGCTGGCCGATCCGAACCTGCCACCGCTATTCGGCTGGGAGACGATCAACCTCTGGGAGCCATGGCGGGCAAACGGCAAGCAGCTCTTCCCGGGCGGCGTCATGCCTTCAGCAGCTATGTTCGAAGCGCACGCCGGTGAAGCTGAGTGGGAGAGGGCGGCCGAACTCAACACCCTCGAAGCCGCACTTCTGAATGTCGGACTTCCGCCACTTCGAGATGCACAGCTCGCCGACATCACGAGCGGGCGGCCGAAGGCCGTCTTCGCGGGCAATCCCTTTTACAACGAACGCCGCGGAACGTACGAGGCGCCCATTCCTGACGCGTGGGCGGTCACTACAACCTCACCTCCCGTGGCCTTCCCGGTCGCGAGCGACGATTGGGATCGCGGGAACCCCTTCACGCTGCTCAGCGACCTTGGAGGCGGGCTTGCGTTCGCCGTGGACTCCATCGGTGACCAATGGGCGCAGGCGCATCACACCTCGGCGGCGCGCGGCTACCGCGTCCGATTCGAGTCAAGCGACGACAGCAGCCCGATCGCCGGCAGCACCACCGACATCTCCCCAATCGGACTAATCGGGCACACGACCTGGAGAGTTGGCATCGAATCATTCGCCGACCGTGCGGACGGGAACCCGACAGCGACGAACGAGATGTGCGCAGCCCCGCTCGCCGACATGGTCCGGGGCACCGGCACGAGCGACGCGGACGCGGAGCACATCCGCGCGGCGCTCATCGCGGCACCGCCCTTCCTGATTATGGAGCGCAAGGAATCTCGCACGGCTCGGTTCAACTTGCCATCCCCAGTGCGCTTCGACGATGCGGAAGAGTCCCGAATGACGCGCATCCTGGCCGAGCGGATCGCCGGATCGGCGACACGACCGGCAACCTACCGGGGCACTGCAGCGAACGCGCTCGTGCGGGACCTGATCGCCCCGACCGCCCGCCAGGAACTCCGCCGACGAATTCGCGTGCACGCCCCCCGGGAGGTCATCAGCTACGGCCTCGAACAGCTCGTTCGCGTTGCCGATGCCCGAGAGCGATCAGTCGGCAACCTGCAGCGCGTTGCCCGTCACCTAACAACCGCGTGGGACCCCACCGAACGGATGGCCCTCGCCTCTGCCGAATTCGTCCGCCTCCGTCAAGCGAACGAGATACTCATCGAAGCAGCCGTCCAGGACCTCACGGGCGCTCCCGACATTCCCAGTGCACCGGCAGTAGCTCCAATCGACGGACACGCGTGGAGAGCACTTCTCGCCGCCGCCGATGCGTACCTAGCAATCACGCAGCACAGCGAACGACTTCACCACGGGATCACGCCCGTTGAAATCGAGCTGACGGACCTTTTCGAGCTGCGAGTCAGGCCGGATCTCACGGACCAGGCCGCCGAGTGGCCACTCGACTCCGCGAGCCTCAACATGGCAACCGCCGCATCCAACCTGGACGACGTCGACCCGATCGAGTCAGTCGCATCGACACGCGTCATCAACAACCTCGACGCGGCGATGCTGCATGAATTCGGCGCGTCGCGCGAAGACATCTACTTCGTCCTCATCGCCCTGACGCATTGGGATCGATTCGAGGACGCGGCCAACATCGCCCGCGCCAGTCCGGACGAGGTCGAACAGTGGGTGTTCGAAGCGGTGGACACGACCGACGAAGCACGTCGCGCACGGTTGCGCGCAGCGACTCGACTGCTCACCAGCAGCAGCCAGACTCTGGCAGGAGAGTGGGAACCGTGGCTCACGCGCACACGGCGACACCGCTTGCTCGTGCAACCGATTGTCCAGGTCGACGCTGACCTTCTCATAGCGCCCCAGTTCATGACAGTTGCCCTCGGCGTCTACAACAACTACCTCACACAAGGGATCCTCCCGTGGTCGGCACCGCCGACAGCTCAACTCGGCCAAGCACTCGCGGCGCTACGTGCGGAACGGAACAACCACTTCGAAACTGCTGTCGCGGAAGCGTTGAACGATGAGGGGTTCACCACCGTCAGCCGCATCAAACCCGGCGACGGAACACGTATCGGCGTCCCGGAACTGACAACCGAGATCGACATCGTCGCCGCGCGGCCTGGAGACAACACAGTCTGGCTCATCGAAGCGAAGGATCCCGCAGCCGTGTTCGGCATTATGGAAACGGCTCGACAATTGCAGACGTTCTACCGTGATCGGCCACGCTCCAACGGACGAACCTCACCGTCGTACGCCACCCAGCTCGCGCGGAAAGACGACGAAGTCCGCCCGTACGTGCGGGAGGTCGCGCGGAAGCTCGGCGCAGCGGCGCCTGAACAAGCAGCCCTCGACCTGAAGACCGTGTTCGTCACGCGCGGGATCACCGCAGCCGGATTCATACCGGCCCGCTTCCCGGTCCTCACTCTCGACGATCTCCTCGCCGACGTGAGATCCGACCGCGCCGAGGGCGGATCGTCCGATGCTTGAGATCCACGCTTCCCTGCCAGGAGCGGATCGAACGGAAGAAACGTGTCCGGATCCGTGCTGACCGCCCTTGTGGGCGTCTTCGTGACGGCTGCCGGGTACCTGGCAGGCACATCGCTCCCGCTGTGGGCCGTGCTCATTGAGTAGGCCGCGCTGGTGGTCATCTCTTTCGGTCCGTTCCGATCGGGCTACCGCACGCTCGTTCGACGCGCTCGACGCGTTCGACGCAGGATGCGTTGGATGATCAAGCACCCGAATCGCGGCGCAGGTGGCTCTTCCTGAGGACACCGGACGTGGTCCATACGGGTGGGTTTTCTCGGGTCTCGCTGCGGAGGGCGCCCCGCCCAAGACCGAAGGGTGGCGGCGGCATAATCCGGTTTGGCCCCGACGCGATCGACCGATCACTGAGCCAGGAGGTAGTGGCCTCTCGTTTGCGCCCCCATTCTGACGGAATTGGCTTCGTTGCACCGGACGCCCAACTCGCCGTCGGGCCTACGAAGTCGGACGATCTAGTTGGCGGAAATCGCAGACAAGATGTGGCGGAGACCCGATTGCGCGCCCGATTCCGGACCATCTGCTGGTGTCGTCGACAGTCGCCGCGCACATAATCTGTCTCCTTCGCACACAACTTGCCGCCATGCGTGCGGGCGGCGGGCGACGGTCCGTCGCTCACCCCGAGTCCTGGAAGCGTGCGCGAAGCGTCCGCATGACGCACCTTCACCGAGAAGGATCGCGGACCACCTATCTGAGACAAGAGCTCCCGACATCCAGCGCTAGCAGGCGCCTCAGCGACGCTCCCACCTCGCCGACGGCAAGGAACTCCGCGTTCTCGGTGTCGCCGAGTCCGGTCGACGACCGGCCACCGAGACGTCGTGTAGACCGCGTGCGGCAATGGGACAGCGTTCATGTCGGTCGGCGTACCGTCCTTAGCGTCACGGTGTCGGTGGCTTCCCGTCGTCGATGTCGTGTGCCGAAGCGATGAGGGAGGAACACGCATCATGCGAGCAGTCGTCTACAACGGGCCGCACGACGTCAGCGTCGACGAGGTGCCGGATGCCACGATCGAGCAGCCGACCGATGTCGTGGTGCAGGTCACCGCGACGAACATCTGCGGGTCGGATCTGCACATGTACGAAGGCCGTACCGACATCGAAACGGGCAGTGTCTTCGGCCATGAGAACCTCGGGACCGTCGTCGAGGTCGGCGACGGCGTGCAGAAGGTGCGGGTCGGGGACCGTGTCGTCTTGCCGTTCAACGTCGCGTGCGGCTTCTGCAAGAACTGCGAGCGTGGTTGGTCGAGTTTCTGCTTGACGATGCAGCCGAACCCGGCCGCTGCAGGTGCCGCGTACGGGTACGCCGACATGGGTCCGTACCGCGGCGGTCAGGCAGAGCTGCTCCGCGTGCCGTTCGCTGACTACAACGCGCTCCGGCTCGGTGAGGACTCCGTCGAGAAGGAGAACGACTACGCGATGCTGTCGGACATCTTCCCGACGGGGTGGCACGGTGCTGAGCTCGCCGGCGTGCAGCCGGGCGACACGGTCGTCGTGTACGGCGCGGGCCCGGTTGGTCTGATGGCGGCGTTGTCCGCGTCGCTCAAGGGTGCTGCACGCATCTTCGTCGTCGATCGTCAGGCGGACCGCCTCCGGCTGGCTGAGTCGATCGGTGCGATCGCTGTCGACGACTCGAAGGTCGACCCGGTGCAGACCGTCCTCGACGCGACCCTCGGCTTGGGCGCCGACTGTGGCATCGAGGCCGTGGGCTACCAGGCGCACGACAACGACGGGAAGGAGCAGCCGAACCTGGTGCTGAACCGGCTCATCGCGTCCGTTCGGTTCACCGGAGGGATCGGCGTCGTCGGCGTGTACCTGCCGGAGGATCCGGGTGCTTCCGATGAGCTGGCGAAGAAGGGGCAGATCGCGCTGGACTACGGCACGTTCTTCTTCAAGGGCCAGCGCATGGGGACCGGCCAGGCGCCGGTGAAGCGGTACAACCGGCAGCTGCGTGACCTGATCGCCGCGGGGAAGGCCGAGCCGTCGTTCATCGTCAGCCACGACCTGCCGCTCGAGCAGGCGCCGGACGCGTACCGGCACTTCGACGCTCGAGACGACGGCTGGACCAAGGTCGTCCTGCACCCCGCTCAGGCCTGAGCACGTCGAAGACGTCCAGCTGACGTGACCAACCGTTCGAAAGGAACTCCTCGATGAAGGCAGTGGTCTGGCACGGGGTCGGAGACATCCGACTCGATGACGTTCCTGAACCCACGATCCAGGACCCGCACGACGCGATCGTCCGGATCACACGCAGCGCGATCTGCGGGACGGACCTGCACATGGTCCGCGGCACGCTCGCCGGTATGGAGCCCGGCACGATCCTCGGACATGAAGCCGTCGGTGTCGTGGCCGAGGTCGGCGACGCCGTGCGCGGGTTCAGTCCCGGCGACCGGGTCCTGATCAACTCGACGATCTCGTGCGGCGCTTGCCGGTACTGCCGGATGGGCAAGACCGCGCAGTGCGACGTGGCGAACCCGAACGGCCCCGCCGCCGGCACGTCGTTCTTCGGGGGTCCGTCCTCCACCGGTCCGGTCAACGGACTGCAGGCCGAGTCGGTGCGTGTGCCATGGGCGCAGAACACCATGCATCCGCTTCCGGAGAACGTCTCCGACGAGCAAGCGATCCTGCTCTCCGACATCTTCCCGACCGGCTGGTTCGGCGCTGAACTCGCCGGGGTCACCCGAGGCGACGTCGTCGTCGTGTTCGGCGCCGGCATCGTCGGCCAGTTCGCCGCGGTCTCGGCGTTCAAGCAGGGCGCAGGCCGGGTCATCGTCGTCGATGGTGAAGAGACGCGTCTCGCTCAGGCCCTGGCGCAGAACTGTGAGGTCGTCGACTTCAACCGTGAGGATCCGGTCAAGGCGATCCTCGAGCTGACCAACGGCATCGGCGCGGACTGCGTCATCGACGCCGTCGGCGTCGACGCCGAACGCCCGAAGCGCGGACCGGCGGCCGTCTCCGACGACGAGGCTGCGGCGTTCGACGCGGAGGTCGCAGAGGTCGCCCCCGACGCGGCACCGGACGGTCCGCTCTGGAGGCCCGGTGACGGTCCGTCACAGGTCGCGCGGTGGGCGGTTGCGAGCGTTGCGAAGTACGGCCGCATCGGCATCATCGGCGTGTACGGTCCGACCGCGGACCGGTACCCGATCGGTGAGGCGATGAACAAGAACCTGACGATCCGGATGGGCAACTGCGACCACCACTCGGTCACGCCGCCGCTGATCGACATGGTCGCCGCAGGCCAGTTCGACCCGACGGCACTCATCACCGAGCACGAGCCGATCGGTTCCGCCATCGACGCGTACGAGGTGTTCGACCGTCGCGAACCCGGCTGGATCAAGGTGGAACTCACGACGGGAGCGTAGGCATGACCGACGGACCGGTGGACCAGTACGCGTTCGGCGATCCGCGTGATCGGTACCCCGTGATCTCGCCACCGGTGCAGCACCAGGCCGAGCCGGGCCTCCAGTCCGAGATGACGCCGGTACCGGACCTCGGTGAGTCGAGCTACCGGGGGACCGGCCGGCTCGCCGGACGGAAGGCGCTCATCACCGGTGGCGACTCCGGGATCGGTGCCGCGGTCGCCATCGCGTTCGCGCGAGAAGGCGCGGACGTCGCGATCTCGTACCTGCCGTCGGAGCAGTCGGACGCGGACCACGTGCTCGAACAGATCCGCGCCGCTGGGCGAACCGCGGTCGCTCTGCCCGGCGACCTCACCGATCCGGTGGTCTGCGCGTCCGTCGTTGAAAACGCCGTAACCGGCCTCGCAGGGCTCGACGCGCTCGTCATCGTCGCTGGGAAGCAGGTCTGGCAGTCGGACGTGACCGAGATCACCGACGAACAGTTCACGACCACATACGCCACCAACGTCACGGCGCTGTTCCGGATCGTCCGGGCAGCGGTTCCGCACCTCGCTCCCGGATCGACGATCGTCACGACCGCTTCGGCCGAGATCCACTCGCCGGCGCCGGACCGGCTCGACTACGCGTCGACGAAGGCCGCGGTGGACAACCTGTCGCACGGGCTCGCGTTGCAGCTGATCGACAAGGGGATCCGTGTGAACGTCGTTGCCCCGGGGCCGACGTGGAGCGTGCTGCAGGTCACCGACGGTGTCGATCCGGAGTCGTTGCCGGAGTTCGGGTCGAGTGAGGCGCCGCTGGGTCGTGCGGCGCAGCCCGCGGAGATCGCGCCGGCGTACGTGTTCTTGACGTCGGCGGAGTCGTCGTTCGTCGTCGGCGCGACCCTCGACATCAACGGCGGGATGACTGCCTGACACGCCCCGCAGTTGACGCAGCAATCTGCACCGGATGCACGCCGGGCGTGGTCTCGTAGGGCCTCGGGCACCGCGTGACGAGCGTGGGGTTACGGCGTTCTCAGCACGCGGTGCGTAGCGTCGACAGCACCGTCAGATCGTTCGGCGGTGTTCCTTCTCGGTGCCACCGACGAGGCTGTTCGAGGAGGGGACCGATGATTCCGGTGAAGCTGCAAGACCTTGTGTGGTCGCCTGAGAGCGACGGCGTGTGGACTTCCTGCAACGCCAGCGGGTCGGCGTTCGGCACCGTCACCCGCACCGGTCGCTACAGCGTGCTCAGCGCCGACGGATCGGTCGCGGGCTCACACGGATCCTTGGATGCGGCCAAGAGCGAGCTCGAGGCATTCGCGCGGTGGATCTTCCGCGGAACCCCGGCCTGATTCTGACCGTCCAGATGTCTCTGATGCTGTGACGCTTGCGATCAGCCTCTTCGGTCGTGCGCAAAACGGAGCGTCTCGCCGGGGAGCTCACCGAACTCGTCTCGGTAGGCACCGGAGAACCGACCCAGGTGCCGGAAGCCGATCGCTCGGGCGACGTCGGTCACTGAGGTGGCATCTCCGGATTCCAGCTGCTGGCGGGCCATGAGCAGCCGGATGCCCCGGAGGTAGCTCATCGGCGTGGTGCCGTGCACGCGTTGGAATGCGCTCTGCAGGCCGCGCGCGCTCAGTCCCGCTGCGTCGGCGATGTCCTCGAGGCTGATGCGGTCCGCGATGTGGTCCAGGATGAACGTCTCCGCCTGGCCGAGCCTGGTCTGCGGGGGTTGGTCCTCGGTCCGCCCGACGGGCCAGTGTGGGATCGCGGTCAGCAACCCGGCCGCAGCTGTGCGAGCAAGTTCGAATTCCCGCTCGACGGAAACTTCTCCCTGCGTGCTGAGGATCTCGGCGGCGACCATGCGGACCATGAGCCACCAAGCTGCCAACGGCGCGCCGTCCGGGATGTGGTTCGGTTTGAACTCCAGCGGACCCGGTTCCCAACCGCCTCGGTCTGCGGCGACGCGCTCGACGACGTCACGGTCGATGCGCATGACGTCCTTCTGGAAACGGTCCCACTGCACGTGCTGGAACCCGGGCGCGTAGAGCACGGGACGACCGATGGGCAGCTGCTGGCCGGCGACCACCGCGTGGCCGGCCTTCAGCCAGACGAGGACCATCGCGGCGGACGCGTCGACCTCCCCGCGGATCGTTCCGGTGCAGCTGGTGGACTCCAGCGACAGCAGTGAGGTGCCGGTGAGCGTCTCCTCGAACGCGAAGTCGCTGCTGCCGGTGACGTCGAGACCGCGTCCCTGGAAGGTGTGCAGGATCGCCGCCCGGGCGACGGCGGGCTCTCGCGTGCGCGTCACCAGACGGGTCCGGGTGATCGTCTCGGTGTCCGACTGGTCTGCACTTCCGACGCTGCGGTCGGCGGTGGTGGCGGTTGTCTCGGTCATGGTGCGCTGTCCTGTCAGGATCGGCGGAGGGTGTCTCGCGGGTACTCGCCATGGTGTTCTACGTACGCGGCGGAGAACCGGCCGGCGTGCGCGAAGCCCCAGTGTCGGGCGACGTCACCGATGTTCGTCGTCGCAGGGTCGCCAGCGCGCAGGGCGTCGCGTACCCGGTCGAGTCGCACCTGTCGGATGTACGCGTTCGGGCTCATCGCGAACACCCGCTGGAAGGCGTGCTGCAGGGCCCGCAGGCTCAGGTTGGCGACCTGGGCGATGTCCGTCGTCGTGATCGGCAGGTGCGCGTGTTCGTGGATGTACTCGACCGCCTGACGGATGTGGCCGTTCTTCGGCAGCAGCAGCTCAGCAGGCAGCGACGAAGAAACGACGGGGTAGAGCTCCAACAGCGCGAGTGCTCCGAGCCGCCCCATCTCGGCCTGCAGCAGTGGTGAGGCGTTGCGGTCCATGACGGTGTGGGAGATCAGCTGCACGCTGTTGCGCCAGACCTGCAGCGCGCGGTCGTCCGGTCGGACCGTGTGGTCGAGCTGCAGGTCGCCGGGGGAGACACCGCGTTCGCCGACAACGGCCTCGAGCGCGGACCGGTTGATCTGGACGATGCGCTGATCGTAGTCGTTGTAGGAGAACGCGGCGCCCTGCTGCGGCCACAGCTGCGGACGGCCCGGTTCCATCCGGATCTGCTCGTCCCCGGTCCCGATCCTCGCGGTGCCCTTCGTCGTCCACTGGACGACGAAGTCCTCGGACGGCGTCATCACCCCGTCGAGGTGGCCATCGAACTGGATCCTCCGGAGCGTCATCGACTGGTCGCCGACGGCGGTGTACCGGAACGAGAACGGTTGCCGTGTCCGGTCGGCGCTCCATCGCTGCCCCGCGTACGCGTCAGCGAGGAAGTCGCGAGCCTCACCGAGATCGGTGCTCTGCGTCTCTTCCCGCACTCGGGTCGGATGCTGGTCGTTCATGGGATCGGCAGCAGTGTGCCCCGAGCGGCCGCCCGCGACTGGGCGAGTATCCGAAACACGTCACAGAAGCGTGCCGCTGTCGTGAGTCTCGCTCCCGCCAGCACGGTGTCGTGGGAACGCTGGTTTAGCCGGTGGGCGACACAGGGATGTGCCCTTGGTGTCCGGAAGTCGACGACCCTGCGGTCACGACTCGCGAGCCGGAACGGCGATTCCGTACGGTCGTCTCATCGCCCGGCGCTGTCGCACCGACGCCATGCAGACAAGGACGAACCATGACCACGATCACCATCCCCGACTTCCAGATCGCACCCAAGACGGCGCACGACGCTGTGTCGCTGCGGCGGCGCCGGCCGGCACAACGCGATCCCCTCAGTGAGGTCCGCGAAGCCCGACGCCAGCACGTCCTGCAGGTCGCAGCGGTCAGCACGGGCGTCGCGTCCGTCACCCTGGCGGCTTCCGCGGCCGTCGTCCTCACCTTGACGGTCTGAGTGCAGCCGTTCCACATGACCACCTTCCTCGCAGAACAGGACCGCACTGATGACTGAACGAGACGTCCTCGACCAACTGCGTCGAATCCCGACCGAGTGGCATCGCCGCGGGATGAGCGCCCCCGGTGAGATCGACCAGATCATCACCGCCCGCCTCGGGGAGCACTACACCACCCAGCACACGGCCGAGCCGGCGTACGCGGACTTCTTCGTCGTCGCCTGACCTCTCGCCACGACCCTCTCGCCACGACCCTCTCAGCATGACCGGTCCCATCGCGACGGGTACGCTCAGCTCCAACACCACCTGGACATGACACTGCTCACACTCACCCCCTCCACGCGCGAGACGTCAGTGCAACGCGCAGCGTCCGGCGCTGCCGACGCCCTCTTCACCGAGCACGGCGTCATCCCGGTGACCCTGCAGCAGATCGCCGACCGGGCCGGTCTCACGGTGACTGAGCTGACGGCCGCGTACCCGACGAAGCAGTCCCTCGTCATCGCCGTCCTGCAGCGCTGGCACGGCGCATGGCGGCGCGCATTGAGTCACATCACCGACGTTTCCGACGACCCGCGCGACGAGGTCCTCGGGATCTTCACGTACCTCGAAGAGTGCTTCGCCGACCAGGGTTGGCGTGGCTGCGCGTTCATCAACGGACATGCAGAGCTCGGCCGCCAGGACCCCGACATCGCCGCCCTCGCCCGGGAACACTTCATGGACGTCGAACGCCACCTCACCCTGGTCTGCGAACGCGGCAACATGCCCGCCCACATCGCCCAGGGCTTGTCGCTGCTGATCGAGGGCGCGCGCGTCGAATCCGCAGTGCAGCAATCTGCCCAGCCGGCACGGTCTGCCCGCCTCACGGCCGCGATGCTCATGTCGGTCTACGACACCCGCTCGACCTTCTGACGAGTTTCACCGCTCGCTGAACAGGACCGATCCCGTGGTTCGCCGCGGTGTGGTCGCGCTGGCCGTTACCTATTCGCGCGAGGTGTGAGTGGCGGACCTTGAGCGCGCCACCGACTGCCGGAAGAGAGCTGAGGTCAGCTCGGTGGGTCCGGTGGGGGTGGGGGAAGCGCGCTGATGGTCCTCCGTTTGACCAGGGGTTTACTGCAGGCGACCTAAAACTCTGCAGAAGCGCGGCGACAGTGAAGCTGCAATCCGCGATGTCACGCGGTGAGACGCGACACTTTGCGAAGACGCTCACATGTCGTCCGCCGGCTAACTCGTCCGACTGGTATCCAACGTGTCCGAGGTACGGGTGTGGACCCGTCGTCTGGAAGCACGGAGCCGCTGACTCCATAAGGGCACCGCTCAGCCTTCGTGCGTCTCGGGGCGTCCGTGTGGCGTGCGTGCACTGAGATAGCTCGCGGACCACCTATGTGAGACGGGGATCGCTCCGGAGCAGGGCCGTAGGAGTCCGACGCCCCCGTAAGCACTCCGGGACCCACTGGTGGACCGGCTGTTGCGAACCGGCAAGCTTTGATCAGACTGAGTCGTTCGTGGTTGGCGGTTCCAAAGCAGGTAGCGACGACCGCCCAGGAGCAAGGAGCTCCGCGGGAACTTCCTCCGTGATCGAAGTGAGCGCCTTCTTGTATTCCTCGAGGTCTGCACCGATAGCAACCGGGGTATGAACGAACAACGCGATCACGCCCAATGCAGCCGCGAGTCGCTTCACGTTAGACAGCACGCCCTTTTCCGATGGGGGCGGCACCATCGACCACGGGTCGAGCGCCTGACCCCGCAGATGCTTGGCCTTTCGGATCAGAGCATCTGCGCCACCGATCCTGAAGAGATCGACGTCGTGGATGGCGGAGTACGCGTAACCCAGCAAGGTCTCCCGCACCGCGGTCGGAAGATCCATTGCATCATTGATCGAGTCGATCAACGCCTGAGCGCTATCTCGGACTTCTGCTAGTTGGTCGTCGGACGGGGCCCCTACTCCAGGTAGGCGTTGCAGAGGTCGGCTGCAGCTCCTGAGGGACTGGACGTGTCCGGTGTCGAGACGCTGCTTCATCAGCGACATGCCGTTGGTCGCCTCAGCGACGACTGACATGGCAGCTCGAGCCGCCGTGAGAGCAGGTGTGTAGTCCTCGAGGTTCTCCTCGGCGTGCTCGGTCGATCGGAGCAGGTCCTCGACCACGTCCGGGAGCACGAAGAGAGGGGCGATGGCGAAGAGCAGCAAGAGTGGCGGCGGTTCGTCGCGCAGTTCGGTCACGGGCAAGTTCGTGACGGCGACGTACGCGAAGTCGCACCTCGCCACGTCTCGAGTGACCGAGCGCGGCATGCAGGCCGCGCACGTGCAGTTCCGTCCCTCAGTTCGCCCGTCCACCTCCCGGATCCAGCCGCCGACGAACTCGCAGCCCGACTCGTGACAGACGACAAGTCGCGAGAGCCGGAAGGCCAGTTCGGCATTCAGCCCGCGAATATGCAGCGCCCACCGGCCGTGCGACCTCCGAACTCGCAGATTCAGCCGCCGAAGCCGAAGCCAGCGCAGTAGTGGCTCGAGGCGTCAAACCCGCCTACGCAGAGCACTGGCGGGAACCCGGCTGCCCGGATTCCCGCCAGTGAGTCACCGCGTTGCGGCGCTTGCTACTTGCTCTTCTTGTGCGAGGTCTGCGTGGTGCTGGGGTGCGACTTCGCGTACTTCGACGTCACGTACTTGCCAGTGATCGAGCTTCGCGACGAACCGCTGCTGCTCTTGCCGGACTTGGCCATGACTCCGCGCTCCTTCCTGCCACGAGCGAGCGGACGGTCCACCCTCTTTGGCATGACTATTATCCCGCTAGGAAGTGTGCATCTAGTGGTCCGAAACGCCGCCAACCACTACATGTAGTAGTCAATGCGCTCTGGGGTAGTGCTCAGAGGCCGCCAGCGGGGCGCGCTTGGTAGTGCTCTCCGAGCGCGGTGACCTCGTCTGGGGTGAGGTCGATGTCGACAGCGGCGGCGGCGTCGTCGAGGTGATGGGGCTTCGTCGCACCGATTATCGGTGCGCTCACGACGGGATTGCTGACGACCCATGCCATTGCGATCTGCGCCATCGGCACGTTCCGTGCCTCCGCGATCTGCTGCCGGGGTCAGAGGTTGGTTTGCGCTTCGAGCCAGTCGGGGTATCGGCCGCCGATGATCTCGACGGAGTCGGAGAGCGCCGTGAGGCGGTTGACGTCGGCCGGCGACAGCTCGACCGCCGCGGCACCGATGTTCTCGGTGAGCCTGTGCGGTTTCGTCGTGCCGGGGATCGGCACGATCCACGGCTGGCGGGCGAGGAGCCACGCGAGGGCGACTTGCCCGGGCGTCGCGCCGAGGTCGGCGGCGATCTGCTTGACGCCATCGACGAGCGCGACGTTCGTAGCGAGCGCTTCCTCGCCGAAGCGTGGGATGCTCGCGCGCAGGTCGTTGTCGCCGAACGTCGCTGTCGGGTCGATGGTGCCGGTGAGGAACCCCTTGCCGAGGGGGCTGAACGGTACGAATCCGATGCCGAGTTCTGCGCAGGCGGCGAGGACGCCGTCTTCCGGGCGGCGCCACCACAGCGAGTACTCGCTCTGGATCGCGGTCACCGGCTGCACGGCGTGGGCCCGGCGGATCGTCGCCTCGGCCGCCTCGGACATCCCGTACCGCAGGACCTTGCCCTCGGCGACGAGCTCCGACACGACCCCGGCGAACTCCTCGATCGGGTGCTCCGGGTTGACGCGGTGCTGGTAGTAGAGGTCCAAGTGATCGACCCCAAGCCGGCGGAGCGATCCCTCGGCGGCGGCACGGACCTCGTCTGGGCGCAGGAGGCGGCCGAGCGGCTGATGCGTGTCCGGGTCGATCGCGTTCGCGAACTTCGTGGCGATCGTGACCCGGTCGCGGAACGGGGCGAGGGCCTCGCCGACGAGTTCCTTGTTGCGGTGCGGGCCGTAGGTCTCCGCCGTGTCGAAGAACGTGACGCCCTGGTCGACGGCGCCGTGCAGGAGCGCGATCATCGCGTCACGATCCGGATTGCCGCTGTAGCCGCCGGTCATGGTCATGCAGCCGAGCCCGACCGTCGAGACGGTGAGGTCGGTGCCGAGCGTGCGTGTCTGCATCAGTGCTCCTTGTTCGTGGTCGCCCGACGTGCTCCGAGAACGGCGAGCGGGATGAGCCCGAGGATGACGAGCACGATGCCGATCGTCTCGGGAGCGGTGACGCCGAGCGGGCCGTCGAGCGCGTCGCTCTCGACCCAGGTGGCGATGGCGATGCCGGCGTTGAACGCGGACACGGCGACCGCGGCGGCGAGTGTCGGTGCGGTGGGCGCGAACCGGCCGGCGAGGCCGGTGGCGACCGGTGGGACGGCCATGCCGGTGATGCCGAGCAGGATCACGAGGATGATCGTTGGCACCCCGTACGCGGACAAGGGCAGCAGCAGCGCGAGCACGACGCCGACGCCGGCGGCTGCGGTGATGAAGACGGTGAGGGGTCTGCGGTCGGCGAGCCGTCCGGCGAGGTTGGTGCCGATGAGAGCGCCGGCGCCGAAGCAGACGAGCACGATCGGGACTGCCCATTCCGGGTATCCGGTGCGGTCGGTCAGCAGCGGGGAGATGTAGGCGAACGCGCCCATGTACGACCCGGTGATCAGGATCGTCGCGATGACGAGCAGCCCGGTCCGGCCGGTGATGAGTGCGCGGATCTCCGCGGTGGCGGACTGCTGCTCCCGCTTGCCGTCCGCGGGGGCGAACATGCGGATGACGACGGCGGCGACGGCGGCGAGGACGGCGAGAGCCCAGAACGACCCGCGCCACCCGAGCACCTGACCGGCGAAGGAGCCGAGGGGGACGCCGGCGACGACGGCGAGGCCGACGCCGCTCATCATCACCCCGAGCGCCCGTGAGCTGCGGGCCGGGCCGGCGGCGGTGGTGGCGACAACCGCGGCGACGGCCCAGAATGCCCCGGTCGCAACTGCGGTGATGACGCGGGCGATGATGACGACGGTGAAGCTGTCGCTGAGCGCAGCGACGACGTGGCCGGCCGCGAACACCGCCAACGCAGCGATCAGAGTTGCCCGGCGGGGGAGCCGGAGCGTTGCCAACGCCATGACGGGTGCGCCGATGATCATCCCGATCGCGAACGCCGTGATGAGCAGCCCCACCCGGGCGACCGAGACGTGCAGGTCGGCGGACATCTCCTGCAGGAGTCCGGCGATGATGTTCTCGCTGGTGCTCATCAGGAACGTGCCGACGGCGAGTAGGGGCACGACGAACGGCAACCGGCCGGACGGTGCCGGCGCGGTACTGGTTGCGGTGGATCCGGTCGCGACGCTCACGAGCGCGGGCTGATCCGGACGGTCGCCGAGGTTGGCCCGTCCTGCAGCATCGGCGGCAGGTATTGGCTACCGGCGTACTTCGCTTCGTACGCGGCGTCGATGCGGCTGTTCAGGTCCGGCCCGACAGCCTCAAAGGTCACCTCGTGCTTGGCGCCCGCGACGCGGATGCGGCCGGCACCCTGCTCGATCGCGGACCGGTACCAGCGGGAGGCCTGCCCGTTGTAGGCGCGGACGTACAGATCGTCGTCGACGACGACGGACCAGATCCATGTGGGCGTGCCGTATGTGGTGCCGTCGGCGCGGAACGGGCTGACGTGTAGGTCATCGGACGCGGCGATCCCCGCGAGCGTGTCAGAGGGCCAGGCGGCCATCATGGTGTCCTTTCGGAAAGGGAAGGGGGGCCTCCGGCCGTGTAGGGGGGGGGGGGGGGGCACGGCCGGAGGCCCGGTTCAGGGGAGCTGTCGTTTGGGGCTTAGAAGCGGACGATGGCTTTGATCGCGCGGCGCTCGTCCATGGCCTGGTAGCCGTCGACGATGTTCTCGAGTCCGACTTCGAGGTCAAACACGCGGCCGGGGTTGATCTGATCGGTCCAGATCAGGTTGATCAGCTCCGGGAGGTATTCCCGGACGGGGGCGGGGCCGCCGTGCAGGTGCACGTGCGAGGGGAACAGTGCATCACCGGGCAGTTCGACGCCGTGGGAGACGCCGACGTAGCCGACGTGACCGCCGGGCCGGGTGGATTGGATGGCCTGCATCATCGACTCCTGCGTCCCGACTGCTTCGACGACCGAGTGCGCGCCGAGCCCGTCGGTGAGTTCCTTCACCTTCGCCACGCCGTCGTCGCCGCGTTCTGCGACGATGTCGGTCGCGCCGAACTCACGGGCGAGGGTCTGCCGGTCCTCATGCCGTGACATGGCGATGATCCGTTCGGCGCCGAGCTGCTTCGCAGACAGCACCGCGAGTAGTCCCACCGCGCCGTCGCCGACGACGACGACCGTCTTCCCGGGACCGACCTCAGCCGCCTTCGCCCCGAACCAGCCGGTACCGAGCACGTCCGATGCGGTGAGGAGGGAGGGGATCTTGTCAGCGGCGGGCATGTCGGGGGTGGCGACGAGGGTGCCGTCGGCCTGCGGGACGAGGAGGTATTCGGACTGGGCACCGTTCATGCCGATGTAGCCGCCGTGGATGCAGTTCGACTGGTACCCGGCCCGGCAGATCTCGCAGGTGTTGTCGGAGAACATGAACGACCCGATCACGAACTGACCGACCTCGACGCTGGTCACGTCATCGCCGACTTCGTGGACGATGCCGACGTATTCGTGTCCCATCGGGGTGGCGTGCGGCATCTGCTCGACGCCGCGCCAGGGCCACATATCGGAGCCACAGACGCACGCGGCGACGACCTTGATGACCGCGTCGGTGGGGTGCTGCACCGTGGGGGTGTCGCGGTCGATGACCTCGACGTCCCCGGGGGCGTTGATGACTGCTCCTCGCATGGAGGGGCTCCTTTCAAGACAGAGTTATCGACGGCGGAACAGGAGCGCAAGGCCCCACCTGCCGGGGTTCATCCGGACGGCTGCTTCGGCGAGGATGCGGTCCTCGCGCTCCCGGTCACGGGTGAGGTCGGTGATGGTGGTGGTGACGCTCCACCACAGCTGCACCCGCTGGACCAAGCAGGCGCGCTTCGCCGGGGTAGGCACCGTCGCGGTGGTTGGGGAGGGGAAGTGGGTCACGAGGGTCCGTTCGGGCGCAACTGTTGACGCCGCCTCCGGAGCGGGCGGCAGTCTGCTGGTGGTTAGGGGCGGTGGTAGTCCTCGTCGGCGACGTGCTCGAGCCAGGTGGTGGCGGTGGCGGAGTCGTCGCCGAGTTCCATCATCGCCAGGTGCTCCATGTAGTCCTCCGGCGTCGCACCGTGCCAGTGCTCTTCTCCGGGGGCGGTGTACACGGTCTGACCGGGATGGACTTCGATGACGCCGCCGCTCCGGGTACCCATCAATGCGACGCCTTCCGTGACGTGCAGGGTCTGGCCGCGCTCGTGGAAGTGCCAGGCGGTGTGCGCGCCGGGGGTGAAGCGCACCTTCGCGACCGTCATCCGGTCACCGTCCTGGTGCGGGCCCATGATCGGGTCCAGCCACACATCTCCGGTGAACATATCTTTCGAGTTCAGCGTGGTCGGTTTCTTCGGTTCGATCTGCATGCTCTGTGCCTTTCTCGACGCCGGGTCAGGCGTCTGCTGCGGTTGCCGGGGACCCCGCAGCGGTGGCGGCGTCGTGTTCGTGGGTGGCGGCCCAGTTCGCCAGCAGTTGCAGCCGTTCCGCTGTGGGGGAACCGGGTTCTGCGGTGTAGAACAGCAAGCTGAGGTCGTCGTCGGCCATCAGGTCGGCGCCCTCGTAGATGAGGTCGAGGGGCCCGACCATCGGGTGTTGGAAGTGTTTTTCGCCGATCGCGTGGCGGCGCACATCGTGGGCTCCCCACCGCTGCCGGAACTCCGGACTGCGGGTGGAGAGCTCTCCGACGAGGTCCTGCAGGGCCTTGTCGTAGGGGTCTTTCCCGGCGGTGGTGCGGAGGATCGCGACGGTCTGGTCGGCGGCGAGTTCCCAGTCCGGGTGGAACGCGTCCGATCGGGGCCGGTCGAGGAACGTGTACCGGGCCAGGTTCGGGATGCTGCCGTCGGTGAGGAGGGCCGCGTTCGGGAACAGGTCGGAGTACATGGCGCGGGCGAGCCGGTTCGTGCCCAGCACGTCGAGGCGGCCGTTGCGGACGATGGCAGGGCCGGCGGTGACGTTGTCGAGGATCAGCTGCAGCCCTGGCCGGATGCCCCGCGCCCGGACGGTGCGCTTCGTGCGGCGCAGAGGCGACGACGACGATGCCCGTGCGAGGTCGAACAGATGATCTCGTTCAGCGTCGCTCAGTCGGAGGGCATCGGCGATGGCGAAAAGCACCGGCTCAGATGCTCCGGACAGGTCGCCGCGCTCAATGCGGGAGTAGTACTCCACGCTCACGTCGGCGAGCATCGCGACCTCCCCGCGGCGCAATCCCGGAACACGACGATTCTGACCGCCAGGCAACCCGACCTGCTCCGGGGTGACCTTCGCACGGCGGGTCGTGAGGAACTCACGCACGTCGTCTCGATTGCTCATACCCACGACCGTAGAACGTGCTCTGCATGTGTGGGATACCCGGCGAGTACACTTCTCGTGCCGCCGTTGAGCGCGCAGCAGGCAGTCACGGCGCGGTGCCCGGAGATGGTCCGGTGTTTTGGGAAGGCCCGGTGCGCTGCAGCACCGTGGCGATGGCGGCGGTCGCCGCAGCATGATCCTCGGCACCGCTGCCGCCGCTGATCCCGACCGCGCCGACTGCCACCTCGTCGACGGTGACCGGTACGCCGCCACCGAGCAGCATGATGTGGTCAACGGCGGCGGTGAGCATCGCTGCGCCGTCGGGACCGAAGGTGCGGGTGTGCTCAAGGAACTCATCCGACGGCATCCCGTAGGTGGCCGCGGTGAACGCCTTGTTCCGCGCAACCTGCGGCGCCTGCGGTGCCGCACCGTCCATGCAGTACGTCAGGATCTCCTGCCCCGTGTCCGACACGACAGCGATCGCCGCGGGATGCCCTTGCGTCTGCACCTCCCGGACCGCAGCATGCACCAGGGCCATTGCGGCGTCGGCGGTCAGTCGTGGCACCGACCGTGTCAATGCGCCAGTACCCTGCTCGGTCACTTTGTGGCCTGGATCATGTCCATCAGCGGCACGCCGCCCTCGACCCGGCGGGCGCGCTGCGCGGTCCCGAACGGTCCGTACGGGTACTGACCCACCGTGGGTGCGCTGACCTCGTCGAGGCGGGTCCGGATGGCGTCGTCGAGGTGCAGGTCGGCGGCGGCGACATTGTCCTGCAGCTGCTCGACGTTGCGTGCGCCGATGATCGGGGCGACCATGCCGGGGCGGTCGTGCACCCAGCTCAGCGCCACCCGGGCCGGGCTGGTGCCGATCTCGTCAGCGGCTTTCACGACGGCGTCGACGACGTCCCACGTCTTCGGGGCCGCGGCCCGGTAGGCGGCGGTGAACTCGTAGACGGGGTTGTCGGATGCGGCGCGGCTGCCGGAGGTGGGGTTGCTGTCTCGGCTGTACTTGCCGGTCAGGAACCCGTCCGCGAGCGGCGACCAGGCGAGGATGCCAACCCGGTTGTACTCGGCGCCGGCGAACACGTCGGACTCGCTCTCCCTCGAGAGGAGGCTGTACTGCTGCTGCAGGGTCGCCGGCACCGGGACACCCATCTGCATGGCGGTGGAGACCATCAGCTGCAGCTGCCACCCGGTGAAGTTCGACAGCCCCACCTGGTGGATCTTCCCGGCGCTGACCGCGTCAGCGAGGAACCCGAAGGTCTCCTCGACGGGAGTGATCGGATCCCAGGCATGCAGCTGGTACAGGTCCACGTTGTCGCGACCGAGCCGGCGGAGCGACTGGTTCAGCTGCCGGTCCAGGTGACGGCGGGAGTTGCCCTGATCGTTCACACCCGGGCCCTGCGGGGAGCGGGCCTTCGTGGCGATGACGACGTTGTCGGTGACATCCGCGGGGCGGGACGCGAACCACTTCCCGAGGGTCTCTTCGGACTTCCCGCCGCCGTACACGTTCGCGGTGTCAAGGAAGTTGCCACCCTCGTCGAGGAACGCGTCGATGACAGCGAACGCGTCCTCCTCGGAGGTCATGGTGCCAAAGTCCATGGTGCCGAGCGCCATCGAGGACACGACGGTGCCGGAGTTACCAAGCGTGCGGTGCTGCATGGGGGAGCCTTTCGTCTGGGGGTTGCACCGGGAACGGTAGGCCGCCAGCAGCCGGTGAGAGGTTCCCTGACAGGGGATCCCTCCGGCTACATGCCGCGCGGTTCAATCAGGACGTGACCGCACCAGCCTCCTCCTCCTCCGCACCGACATCGACGGATGTGCCGCACCGGCCGGGATCTGCGCTGCTGCTGGCGTCGATGGGGTTCTTCCTCATCACCCTCGACATCCTCATCGTGAACGTCGCGCTGACCCGCATCGGCCGTGAGCTCGGTGGCACCACCGCCGGGCTGCAGTGGGTGATCGACGCGTACACGCTGCTGTTCGCCTCCCTGCTGCTGTTCGCCGGGAACTTGTCCGACCGGATCGGCGCGAAACGGGCCATCGGCACCGGCATCGCCGGGTTCCTCGTCGCATCGGTTGCGTGCGCGCTGGCACCGACGTTGGGTGCACTGATCGCCGCTCGCGCCGTCCAGGGCGCCGCGGCCGCGATCATGCTGCCGGCATCGATGGCGCTGATCCGTGAGGCATACCCGGACCCGGCGAAGCGTGCACACGCCCTCGGGATCTGGGCAGTCGGCGGCGCCGTCGCCGGCACCATCGGCCCCATCCTCGGCGGCCTCCTCACCACCTTCGACTGGCGGCTCGTGTTCGCGATCAACCTGCCGGTCTGTATCGCGATGCTCATCCTCCTCACCCGCATCGCGCGCTCCGCTGTCCGGCCGAGCCCCTTCGACTGGGCCGGCCAAGCCCTGTCACTGATCACGCTCGTCGGGCTGGTGTTCGGGCTCATCGAGGGAGGGGCCATCGGGTTCGGTGCACCGATCGTCATCGCGGCGCTCGTGATCGCAGCGGTCGCCCTGACGATGTTTCTGCTCGTACAGGCGCGGGGAGCGCATCCGATGATGCCGCTGGAGCTGTTCCGATCCAGTGGGATGCGGATCGCGCTCGGCGTCGGATTCGCGTTCATGGTCGGCAACTTCGGCAGCGTCTTCGTGCTCAGCCTGTTCCTGCAACAGCACCTCGGATTGACGCCGCTGCTCGCCGGACTGGTGTTCCTGCCGTCGGCGGCGTTCAGCATCACCGGCAACATCATCAGCGGTACCCTCGCAAACCGGTTCGGGCCCCGCGTGCCCGTCGTCACCGGGCTGACCTGCATGGTCGTCGGCCTGCTCGTGATGATCATCGGCGCGCCGACCGAATCGATCTGGCTTGTTGTGATCTGCACCATCTTCACCGGTGCCGGTGGGTCCGTCGCGATGCCACCCGCGACCTCCGTCGTGCTTGCCAGCGTCCCGTCCGACCGGGCCGGGACGGCCAGTGCGGTGTTCAACACGTTCCGGCAGGTCGGCGGCGCCGTCGCGATCGCCGTGTTCGGCGCGTTCCTCGCCGACCGCACCCACTTCATCGCCGGCACCCAGCTCAGCTTCGTCCTCGCCGCCGCCGTCATCCTCACCGCGGCGATCGCCGCCGTCTTCATCCGCACCCCCACCCAAGGAGCAACCCGATGACCGCACTGACCGAAACCGACCCCGAATTCGCAGCGTTCTTTACCGCGTTCACCACCGACGAGTCCCTCACTGACAACGCCCTACCGACGTCGGATCGGTACCTGTACCAGCTCGGTGCCCTGATCGCCGTCGGTGCGGACGCTCCGTTCCGGAATCAGCTTGCGGCTGCGCTCGACGCCGACGTCACACCGGTCCAAGTGAAGGAAGTCGTCTACCAGGCTGCCGCCTACGCCGGCGGGGCGCGAGCGATCGCGTTCCTCGAGGTCACCAACGAGATCCTCGCCAGCCGCGGCGTCACTCTGCCGTTGCCAGGCCAGTCCACGACGGCACCCGAGGACCGGATGGCGCTCGGTACGGCGAAGCAGAAGGAAGCCGTCGGTGGTGACAACGTCGACGGCATGTATGCGAACGCCACCCCGGACACGCTTCGATTCCAGCGGTTTCTCTCCGGGAACTGCTTCGGCGACTACTACACCCGCGCCGGCCTCGACCTCCGGCAGCGGGAACTGCTGACCTTTGCGATCCTCGTCGGACTCGGCGGCGCCGACAACCAGGTCAAGGGGCACGTCGCCGCGAACCTCAACGTCGGCAACACCCGCGCCCACCTCCTCGACGTCCTCGCCGCACTCGTGTCGTGGGTCGGCTACCCGCGGACCCTCAACGGCCTCGCTGCAGTCAACGACGGCGCCCCCGCCGACTGACGGCCGCGCCGTCCCGGCGACCGGTGAGGGATCGGCTACCGAGACGCCGTCGGCGGTACTGCGGGCTCAAATCAAAGCGTCCTGGCCTGATCGACGGTCGGATACGGGATGAAGCCGAGGGGCTCGTAGAGGGCTCGTACCGGTGCTTGAAGCTCGCAGCCGCCGGTTCCGATGCGCACGACGTAGTTCGGAGGCGGTAGCCAATCTGGCCCGATATGGTCCGAGAGTGATTGCAAGCATCCTGCTCTGATTCGGCACTGCGTCGTCCTGCCCGGCTCGTCCGGGTCATCCGCATGCCGTTTCTGATCGAGGAGTGCTCCCATGTCCAACCACAACGATTCCGCGTCCGCGGCCATCTCCTTCGCCGCAACAGTTTGGGACGAGCGGGACCCCCTCGCAGACACGAGACTGCGCGAACTCGTCTCGAGTGCCCGCGTCATCGGCGTCGGAGAGTCTGCTCACTTCGTCGCAGAACTCAACACCGCACGAGCGAGCATCGTCGCCGCACTCGTCCGAGACGTCGGTGTCTGTGGTGTGGCCCTCGAAATTGGTCGTGACGAAGCGCCTCTCGTCGAGCAGTGGCTCTCAGGGAAGCGATCCGAGGAGCTGCGAACACTGGTCGGCCCGCTGACCGTAGCCCTGTACGGGACGTTCCTCGACGACCTGCGCCGCCGGCTACCGCGAGGTCACGGCATCCGCGTCCTGGGTATCGACTTGCCGGACGCCCTCTCGATTGCACCGAGCGTCGCGCCGCTCGTTGATGTGCTCGCCGCAATCGATCCTGCCGCCGCGGAACTCGTCGAGACGACCAGCGAACTGGCGTCACGGGTCAAGGGAGGCTCGGCGGCGGCCAGCGCCACGTCGTGGCTCGCGCTCGAGCGGGGTGTCCAAGATTCGCTCACGGTGCACCTGACCCGGCTGCGAGCTCGGGTCGACGCGCTCGGTGCGGTGCACCGGACGGACGACAACGCGCCCCTGTGGCGAGAAGCCAGTGCGCTCATCGAAGCGGCCGCGACGACGGAAGTCATGCTGCGAGCCATGGCCGACTTGTTTTCCGGCACTGGGCGCGTCGACGACACAACGATCCGGGAGGTGTTCGTCGCTCGGCGTATCAGCGATGCCGTCCGCACGCTCCCTGAGGGAGAGCGAATCGCATACGTTGCGCACAACAATCACATCCAGAAGACGCCGGTCCTGTTCGACGGCGTGCTGACGGCGCACCCGGCAGGCAGCCTGCTCGCGGGCATGCTCGGCTCCGAGTACCGCGCTATCGCCCTCACGCACACCGACGAGCGGGTACCGGAGATGGCGTTCCCGGCTCCGACCGAAGTCGGATTCCGTGTGGAGCGCACGGCCGCGGCAGCCATCGACGAGCACAGCTTCGAAGCCGCAGGCACTGCCGTATTGCAGTCGGCTTCGGCGGCCATCGTTCTCTGGGACGCAGCCGACGGTGACGGCATCTCGCGCATCCGATCGCAGAGCGCCGCGATGGAGGTGACGGCGAAGACGTTCGACGCAGCGCTCGTCTTCGCTTCCGCAGCGACGGATACCGCAGTCGCCGCTCTCGGTCTCGAGTGATCTGACGACACGAGCATGCTGGCCGTCGTCGTAGCGACGGCGGCCAGCATCGGGCGGCGGGGCGACCGCATGGCCCGCCCTGATCCACACGGTCGAAGAAAATCTCCGCACGGCCTTTGCGTCAAATCTGTTGACCTCCTACCGTCAGATCAACCGATTGACGAGGAGGTTGATCATGCTGACGATGAAGGATGTCGCCACCCGCGCCGGCGTGTCGATCTCGACCGTCTCGCTGGTGTTGAGCGGCCGCCACAAGGGACGGGTACGCGACAGCGTGGTCGACCACGTCCGGGACGTCGCCGACACGCTCGGCTACGTCCCCGACCTCATGGCGCGAGGGTTACGGACCCGCCAGACGCACACCATCGGACTCATCTCGGACCGCGTGGCGAGCATCCCGTTCGCAGGACAGATGATCGGCGGGGCACAGCACGTCGCGATCGACGAGAAGTACCTGATCCTGATGGTCGACACGGACGGCGATCAGCGCGTCGTCCGTGAGGCACTGACGATGCTCCTGCAGCGCAACGTCGACGCCCTGATCTACGCGTGCGAGTACCACCAGGTCGTCGTCCCACCGGTGGTCCCCGACCGTGTCCCGCTGGTCATCCTCGATGGCCGACCGAAGGACCCATCCGCCCCGGTCGACTGGATCATCCCGGACGAACGCGGCGGCGCTGCCGATGCAGTGTCCGTGCTCACCGACGCCGGCCATCGCCGCATCGGGTTCTGCACGGTCTCTCGGGACCTCCCGGCTCGGGAGCTCCGCCTGCAGGGGTACGCGGACGCGTTGGCAGCAGCCGGTATCCCGTTTGACCCGACTCTCGTCGTCGAGGCAGCGGAGGCGGGAACGGTGCACACGTTGGAACCTGCTCGAGCGCTGCTCGACCGACCGGATCGGCCGACCGCGGTGTTCTGCTTCGGCGATCGGATGGCGAACGCGGTCTACCACGTCGCGCACGAGCGGGGCCTTCGCATCCCGGAGGACCTGTCCGTCGTCGGGTTCGACAACCAGATCGACATCTCCGAGGGGCTCGTCCCCGGACTGACCACCGTGCAACTCCCCCACCGAGCCATGGGAGAACTCGCCGCGCACCTCACGATCCAGCGCGCGGGAGAAGACCCCCACACGGAACGCCACCCCACCGAACACATCGTCCCGTGCCCGGTCGTGCGTCGTGGCTCCGTCGCCCCGCCGTTGTCCCGCGTGCCAGCATCGCCCAACCCGCGGAAACCCGACCCCGAACTCGTCTCCTGACCCGGAGCGCTGCACATCCCGCAGCCTGACTCGCGCTAGTCCGGAGCGCTGCCGAACCGTCGTGACCCGACGGTCTCCAGCGCGCCCGGAATCAGTCCTGTCCCCAACACGAAGAGGTGTACCCCCATGCAACGCAACCCCCGGAAGTTCTGGCGTGCCGTCGTCGGACTCGTCAGCATCGGCCTGGCTGCCACCGCGCTGTCCGGCTGCTCCAGTGCCGGCAACGGCGACTCGAAGACCTTCACCATCTGGCAGTACGAAGCGACCAGCAGCGCGCAGTACAAGGGCTGGCAGGAAGCCGTCACGATCTTCAAGAAGAAGCACCCCGACGTGAACGTCAAGTTCGTCACGACCAGCTTCGCCAACATCCAGAAGAACGGCAAGCTCCTGCTCTCCGGCAACAAGGCGCCCGACGTCCTCGAGGTCAACAAGGGCGGCGCCGATGCTGGTCAGCTCGCCTCGCAGGGCCTCCTGGAGAACCTGAACGACGAGGTGAAGAAGTACGGCTGGGACAAGGACATCAAGGGCTCCGTCGCCAGCCTGGCGAAGTACGACGCCGACGGCAACGCCGGGAGCGGCAACTGGTACGGCATCCCGAACATCGGCGAGTTCATCGTCTGGTTCTACAACAAGGACATGTTCGCGAAGGCGGGTATCACCGAGCCGCCGACCACCCGCGCCGAACTCGAAGCAGACATGCAGAAGTTCACCGAGCAGGGCACGACACCCGTGGCGAGCAGCGCCAACGGGTTCGGTGCGCTGTGGACCTGGTACTCCCTCGTCTCCGCCGGCGCCACCCGCGACCAGATCGACGACTACATGTTCCTCAAGGGCTCCCCGGACGTCGACAAGGCTCCCTGGTCCACCGGCGCCGAGGAGTTCCAGGACTGGATCGACAAGGGCTACCTCGGCACTCGACTCGCGTCGGTGACGGGCGACCAGATGGACCAGGCCTGGCTCAGCCAGAAGAACCCCATGCTGCTCGAGGACTCGAACGCGTTCACGAACATCAAGGCGTCCGCGAAGTTCGACTGGGGCACGTTCGCCCTCCCCGACGCCAACCTCAACGTCGGGTCCTCAGGGCACCTCTGGGCTGTCCCAACGAAGTCCAGCAACAAGGAGCTCGCCTACGACTGGATCAACACCACGCTCAGCCCCGAGGTGCAGAACGTGATGGGCAAGAACGCAGGGCTGCCGCTCGCCGGCGACCCGAGCGTCATCAGCGACCCGCAGGTGAAGGCCTTGTCGGAGCAGTTCCAGACCCTCGTCGACGGCGACAAGCTGTCCTACTTCCCGGACTACCCGCTGCCCGGAATGCTCGACTTCCAGCAGAGCGGCATGCAGGCCCTGACGAACAAGTCGACCACCGCCGACGCGTTCAGCAAGTCCTTCCAGCAGTACTACACCAAGGGCAAATCGCAGTTGCAGTAGCCCCTCCCGTGGGCCGCTGCTCCCCGCGGCGGCCCACGGCCTTCTCCCCTCACCGCACGGAAAGGGCTCTCGTGGCCACCCTCAGCTCCGACTTGGCGCGCCCCGCGACCAGGCACGCTCCACACCGCAGAATGCGACCGATGTCGTACTACTGGTACCTGCTGCCGATCGGGCTCGGGTTCGCCGCGATCGTCCTCGTCCCCTTCGCCTGCAACCTGTTCTTCAGCATGTTCCAGTGGAAGGGCGGTCTCGCCCCGATGGAGTTCATCGGCTTCGGCAACTACACGTCGTTGCTGCACGACGAGTTGTTCTGGTCCTCGTTCAAGAACTCCATCTACATGATCGTCGCGATCGTCGTCATCCCGACCGCGATCGGCCTCGTCTTGGCAGCGCTCTTGTTCGACTACCTCGGCCGTCAGTTCGGGCCCCGAGTCGCGAGTTTCCTCCGCGCCACCTACTACCTTCCGCAGATCGTGCCGGTGGCCGTCGCCGGGGTCATCTGGAGCTGGGTCCTCGGCGCGCAGAGCGGCGCCATCAACACCCTCCTCGGGACCGTCGGCATCGAGGGGCCGGACTGGCTGGGCGACCCCCACCTGGCGCTGTACTCGATCATGATCGTGCTCATCTGGGGACAGATCGGATACCCGGTCGTGATCTTCATGTCCGGTCTGCAACGGGTGGATCCGGAACTGCTCGAAGCAGCCGAGGTCGACGGCGCCGGCTGGTGGCGCCGCTTCCGGGCGATCACCATCCCGCAGATCCGTCCGGAGGTCTTCATCGTGATCCTCACCGCCACCGTCGGTGCGCTCAAGGTGTTCGCCCCGGTCCTGATCCTCACCAACGGCGGACCGGAGAGCTCCACCTACGTGCCCTCCTACTACTCGTACCTCAACTTCTTCCAGCTCTCCCGCGTCGGCTACGGCTCCGCGATCGCGACCGTCCTGACCGTCCTGATCCTCATCATCGCGTCGCTGATCCTCTGGTGGCAGCGCGCCAGCATCCGAAAGGCGGAACGCTGATGACCACCGTTCTCAGCGCCCCCACGACCGCGCCGGAAGCCGCCCCCTCGGCGCCACTCCGTCGCGCTCGGAAGAGCCCGACCCGGTGGCTGCTCCTCGCCGTCGCGGTCCTCGTCGGCGTTATCCTCGCCGCACCGTTCCTGATCCTCATCCTCAACGCGTTCAAGACCCGAGCGGACTACTCGGCGAACGGACCATTCGCATGGCCGGAACAGTTCACCACCATCGCGTTCTCGAAGTACCTCGCCGATGTCGACTTCCCGGTCGCGCTGCTCAACTCCATCCTGATCTCCGGCATCGTCGCCCTCGTCGCCGTGGTCATCGCACTCCTGGCCGCGTACGCCATCGGAATCGGTCGGATCCGCGGCGGCGCCGTCATCACCGCGATCCTGCTGTTCGCGACGATGTTGCCGCAGGAGTCGATCATCTACCCGCTGTTCTACGGCGCGCAGGCGCTCGGCCTGCAAGGGTCGATCTGGTCCGTGATCATCATCTTCTCCGTGCTGCAGGCAGCGTTCGGCACGTACCTGCTCGGATCGATCCTCGGCACCTTCGAACCCTCCCTGCTCGAGGCGGCGGCACTGGACGGCGCGAACCGGTGGCAGATCCTCTGGCGAGTGGTGTTCCCCGTCATGCGGCCGACCCTTGCGGTGCTCATGATCTTCTTCTTCATCTGGACGTGGAACGAGTTCTACATCCCGGTCGTGATGCTCACCGATCCCACCAACCAGACGGTGCCGATCGCCCTGTCCACGCTGCAGGGCCAGCTGTCCACCGACATCACGGAACAGAACGCCGGCTCCCTGCTGTCACTGCTGCCGACCCTGATCTTTTTCGTCATCTTCCAACGCTCCCTGACCCGCGGAATCACCGCCGGCGCCGTCAAGTAAGGAACCACCCGCATGTCGTTCTCCTGGGACACCGTCCTGTCAGCGCCCACCCGCGTCGAGAGCCGTTCGATCAACGCCGAGAACCCCACCGGAGCACGGGGCGCCGGCGCCACGACCGCGTCCGACCTCGGTCCCGGCCGCAAGGGCACCGCGTTCGTCCCGCTCGCCGCAGGTGCGACCATCACCTTGGCGGAGATCACCGGGCCTGGCACCATCCGCCACATCTGGATCACCGTCCCGGACCGCACCGACGGTGGCGCGTTCGTCCTCCGCAACCTGGTCCTGCGGGCCTACTGGGACGGTGAAGCGGAACCGTCGGTGGAGGTGCCGCTCGGCGACTTCTTCTGCAACGGTTTCGGCGCCCGTGCGTTGGTGACGTCGATCCCGATCGTGGTCGCGCCGACCGGCGGGATGAACAGCTACTTCCCGATGCCGTTCAGGACTTCAGCGCGCATGACACTGAGCAGCGAGCACCCCGACGAGATCGGTGCTGTGTTCTACCAGGTCGACTACACGATCGGTGACGAACACCCGGACGACGTCGCTCGGTTCCACGCGCAGTGGCGCCGGAGCAACGGCACGACGGCCCTGGGCGAGGACCACGTGATCGTCGACGGCATCGCGGGGCGCGGCCACTACGTCGGCACGTACGTGGCACTGTCACAGCTCGAGCGGTACTGGTGGGGTGAGGGCGAGGTGAAGTTCTACCTCGACGGCGACGCCGAGTTCCCGACGCTCTGCAGCACCGGGCTGGAGGACTACGCCGGCGGCGCATGGGCCTTCCAGGACGAACTGCGCGAGAACCCGAACCCGACGCCGCTGCCGTTCAGTGCGCCGTACTTCGGCTACCCGCACGTGTCACAGGCGGACGAGTCGAAGGGGTCGCCGTTCTGGCAGGCGATGCCCCCGGCGCACGCGATGTACCGGTGGCACCTGCCCGACCCGATCGCGTTCCGGCAGGAGCTGCGTGTCACCCTGCAGCAGATCGGCGCGGCAGAACACGGGCTGTTCGAACGCAGCGACGACATCAGCACCACCGCGTACTGGTACCAGGTGGAACCGCATGCGCCGTACCCGGCACTCCCCGACGCTGCAGCGCGCCGACCCCGCTGACACGCATCGGAACGGGACCTCGAGATGCGACCAGACGCGCACTTCACGGCCGACGGGTGGATCAACGACCCGCACGGCTTCGTCGTCATCGACGGCGAGTACCACGTGTTCTTCCAGTACGTCCCCGGCAGCACCGAGTGGGAGACCGGCATCCATTGGGGGCACGCGGTCGGGCCGGATCTGCTGTCCCTGACGCTGCTCGGGAGCGCACTCGAACCGGGTGACGGCGACGACGGCATCTGGACCGGGAGCATCGTCACCGCAGACGATGGAGCACGCGCGTTCTACACCGCCGTCGTGAGCCCGGGGACACAGGTGGGTCGGATCCGGGTGGCGACCGCGACCGACCAGGAGCTCCGGTCCTGGCAGAAGGGTCCGGTCGTCGTCGACGCCCCCGAAGGGCTCGGGTTGACCGCGTTCCGGGACCCGTTCGTGTTCGACGATGACGGCGTGTGGCGGATGCTCGTCGGTGGAGCGATGGCCGACGGCGTCGCCGGGCTGCTCTCGTACTCGTCCAGCGATCTGAGGGCGTGGCACTTCGATGGCGTGGCCGCATCGCGGTCCTCACTGGCACAGCTGCCCCTCTGGACCGGTGAGCTGTGGGAGTGCCCGCAACTGATCACTGTCGACGGACACGACGTGCTCGTCTTCAGTGTGTGGGCTGCCGACACCGGGTACGGCACCGTGTACGCGCTCGGACGGTGGAGCGCGGGCCGGTTCGACGTCGAACGGTGGGGCGATCTGGCCTACGGCGCGAGCCCGTACGCCCCCACGGTGTACCACGATGCCAGCGGACGTCCGTGCATCACCTTCTGGCTCCGCGACGTCGTCGACCCTGATCGGACCTGGGCAGGTGCGCACAGCCTTCCATGGGTGCTGTCGGTCACCGACGGAACGCTGCGGCTGACCCTGCACGGCGACGCCACACGTCACCTCCGTTCCGTCGACATCGACGACCGAATCGAAGGTGCCTGCGTCATCCGCTGGGCACCGCGCACCGGTGAGGTACTCGAAGGCCACACCGAGACCGGTGTCGTCTGGACGCTGCAGGTCCACCAGGACGAGTTCGCCCTCGACGTCGACAGCACCCGCTGGAGTCTGCCACGCAGGAGCGGGCCAGCGGCCCTGATCCTCGACGGCCCCGTTCTCGAACTCACGCACGACGGGGCCGTGCTCGCCGCCGCGGTCGTCGCGTCCGATGCGGTCAGGCGGCGGCGGAGCGCAGCGGCCGACCGGGGCCGGTAGAGGACGAAGTGCACGCGCGCTTTCTGTCCTGAGTCGACGGTCGCACTACCACGTGACCGACAGCGATCGCCCCCCTGCCGCCGCTGCGGACCGATCCAGCCGCCATCTGACGGACGGGAGGCGCGGTGCGGGCTCGTACCGTGCCTCCCGACCGACGACGGCTCGCGTCAGGGACGCGCAGTCGCCGCGCCAGCCATGGACGGCTGCCGCTCCGCGAGCGGGCCCCGTCGGTCGTGGTCGTCTCGGAGCATCGCCCAGGTGTCGAGGCTCGTCCACTCGCCCTTGAACCAGTCGGCGTCGACGGCGCGGCCCTCGTGCCGGAACCCGAGTCGCTGGAACAGGCGAGCCGCGGCCGCGTTGCGGGCGTCGGTCATCGCGATGATCCGGTGCGCACGCTGCGAACGGAACAGGGCGTCGACGAGGTGACCAAGTGCCTCCCGGCCGGCTCCGGCGCCCTGCGACGCCCGCGCGAGGGTCACGCCGAGCTCGTACGTGTCCGGTTGATCGGCGAGGGCGTGGACGGCGACGTCCCCGACGAGGACGCCGGTGGCTCGTTCGTGGACGGCGAGCTGGAGCCAGGCGCCGGACTGCGATTGCAGGCCCACTGGCTGGTCGGCGATGAGGGCGTCGGTGTCGGCGTCCGACCAGTCGGGTGTCCATGACTGGAAGCGGGCGACGTCGGGGTCGCGGCGGTACGTGGTGAACGCGACGCGGTCGGCGGAGCCGAGCGGGGACAGGGCGAACCGTGCGGTCAGCAGGGGGAACGCGAGCACACGAGCACGGTACTGGACGAACGGGCAGGTCTCAGTCGCTCTCCGGCCCGGTGCGGGCTGGCAGACGGATAGCATCCTCGACGGCGTTCGACGAGTGGATGCGGCCGCTGGTCGACCAGGTCCAGCAGCTGCCGAAGGGGATCGGGCACTTCGCTTACCCGTAGACACGGCTGGGCCTCGCGGATGCGGCGGGTGGGCCTGACCTTCAGTGCCCGCTGACGAGTCGCTGCACGGACTGCGCGATCCAGGTCCGTGTCGCCGGGGTGTCCTCGAACTCGTCGCGGAGCATGCGGAAGCGGGCCGTGACGCCGAGGAGGAAGACATCGACCGCTCGTGCACGTGCGGCCGCGTCTTCCGGAGGCAGGCCGTGTTCCTCGAGCTGTCGCTGCATCGGCGCCAACGACTCCGAGTCGAGGAAGGCTGCGAGCCTGGCGGCCGACGGGGGGTGCTCTCCGGATGCACGCAGCAGGGCCACCAGCGGGTCTCCGTCCTCGAGTCGGCTCCACCGCGTCACGACCGAGTCGCTGAGGCGCTCGCCGATGGTCTCGAGAGGGCCCCTGGCGAAGCGATCGACGCCGAGGTCGATCTCCGCGACCGCGTCGAAGAGCCCCTCCTTCCCGCCGAAGTACCGGGTGATGAGGTTCGGCGACACCTCGGCGGCCGCCGCGATGGACCGCACGGTGGTCGCCTGGTAGCCGTCCCGGCTGAACTCGCGAGCAGCCGCGGACAGGATCCGCGCCCGCGTCCTGCTCGCGTCCTTGACCTGCCCGGGAGTGCCCATCCGCTGACAGTACCGGGTCGCACGGCTGAGTGTACACGTGAACACATGATGTGTATGCTCGTACACATGACGGAGAACCTCCCTCGTGTGGACGATGCAGCGATCGCCGACCTGCGGCAACGCCTCGATCGGCGCCGTCCGCCGGTGCTCGTCGACGGACCGGCGTCGGTGGGCGTCGACCGAACCGCCCTGGCCGACCTCCTCGCGGCTTGGCGATCCGATTTCGACTGGCATGCCGTCGAACGCCGCGTGGCTGCAATGCCGTGGGAACGTGTCGGCGCCCTGGCGTTCGTCCACCAGCGTGCGGAACGAGCCGACGCCCCGGTCGTCGTGCTCCTGCATGGTTGGCCGGACTCCGTCCTGCGGTACGAACGGGTTCTGCCGCTCCTCGAGGACGTGCACGTCGTCGTCCCCGCCCTCCCGGGGTTCCCCTTCGCCGCCCCGTGGTCTCCTGGTCCCATCGACACCGCATCGATCGCGACGGCAGTGGCAGCAGTGATGGACCAACTCGGGTACGACACCTACACGGTCTCTGCGGGCGACGTCGGCGCTGACGTCGCCGAGCACCTGGCCGTCCACCACCCGGCTGCCGTTGCCAGCCTGCACCTGACGAACATCTCGCCGCTGCACGCTGTGTTCGCGGACCGAACGGGCATGTCCGACCTCGAACTCGACTACCTCGACCTGGTCGTTCGCTGGTCACGGTCGGAGGGAGCGTACGTCGCGGCGCAGTCGAGCGCTCCGGGCACGCTCGCCGTGGGCCTGAGCGATTCACCGGCCGGCCTCGCTGCCTGGCTCCTCGAGAAGCTGACCAGCTGGAGCGACGAGCCGCCGTCCGCGCAGCACGCGCTCGAGTGGATCAGCGCGTACTGGTTCACCAACACGATCGGGTCGTCGTTCGCCACGTACGCATCCTTCGTGCCGCCCGTACCGTACGTCGCGACGCCGACCGTCCTCAGCGTGTTCGGCCACGACACGAAACCCGCACCGCGCGAGTTCGCCGAACGGTTCGTGAACGTCAGGGAGTACCTGACGCACTCGCACGGCGGTCACTTCGCGGCTTGGGAACAGCCGGAGGTGTACGCGCGCGATCTCCGGATGGCACTCGGGATCGCCCAGACCGACCGATCGGCCTGAGCCTCAGTCGCACTCCGGCCCGTTCCGCCACAGCCCGTCCGCCGTGCCCTCGGAAAGCCGCCGCTGGTAGAGGTCCACCTTGTGGTGGATCACCGCGAGCGCGTCCTGCAGGTCGGCCACCTGCCGCCGGACGTTCTCCTCGTGCTCCTGGAGGACGGCGAGTCGTTCGTGCTCGTTCCCGGGTCCGGCGACGACGAGTTCGACGTACGCCCGGATCGACGGCAACGGCATGCCGGACGACCGCAGTTTCGTGCAGACCCGCAGCCACTCGACGTCCTCGACCGAGAACACACGGCGGCCGGCCGAGTCACGGCGCACCGGCATCGGGAAGAGCCCCTCCTTCTCGTAGAAGCGGAGGGTGTGGGTGGTGAGCCCGGTCTGCTCGCCGACCTCGCCGATGGTGAAGGTGCGCTCCTGGGTCGTCGTCATGTGCCGAGCATAAGCACTTGACCTCGAGTCGACTCGAACTCCTACCGTGCTCATGTCGCCGAGAGACTCCCGGCGTGGAAGGACACCATGACCACCTGGTTCATCACCGGCACGTCGACCGGTTTCGGTCGGCTCCTCACCGAACAGCTCCTCGCCCGTGGAGACCGCGTCGCGGCGACGCTCCGTCGGCCCGAAGTGCTCGACGACCTCCGCGAGCGCTTCGGTGACCGCCTCTGGGTCGCGCGGCTGGACGTCACGGATCCCGACGAGGTCCGCGAGGTCGTCGATCGCGCGTTCGCCGAGCTCGGCACGATCGACGTCGTCGTGAACAACGCCGGCTACGGCGTCTTCGCCTCGGTGGAGGAGGCGTCGGACGAGCAGATCGAGCGCGTCGTCGACACGAACCTGCTCGGCTCGATCCGGGTCGTCCGCGCGGCACTCCCCCACCTCCGGGCGCAGGGTTCGGGGCACATCATGCAGGTTTCGACCGCCGGTGGACAGACCACGTACCCGAACTTCAGCTACTACCACGCGTCGAAGTGGGGCATCGAGGGCTTCGCGCAGACCCTCGCCGCCGAGGTGGCGCCGTTCGGCATCACCGTGACCATCGTCGAGCCCGGCGCGACGCCGACCGGCTTCGGGAGCGGGCTGGACCGTGCGCCCGTCATGGAGGCGTACGACGCGACCCCTGCCGGTGACGTCCGGCGCGCGCTGGCGGACGGCGGGTTCCCGCTGCCGAACGACCCGGAGAAGATCGCCGCCGCGATCATCGCGCACGTGGACTCCGGCTCGAGGGTGCTCCGGTTGCCGCTCGGTTCGGACACCTACGAGGACGTCCGAGGGGCGCTCCGGGCGCGCCTCGCTGAGCACGAGGCGGCACGGGACACCGCCTACTCGGTGGTCACCACGAGCTGACCGTCGCGACCACCCACCGGACGGGAGGCTCGGTGCGGGCCCGCACCGTGCCTCCAGTCCGCTGCTGGTCCCGTTGGTCCGTCACCAGGCGAGCGGGCCGCCTTCGTCCTGGAGGGTGCCCGTCGGACCGTCCGCGCCGAGCGTCGCGAGGCGCACGACGACCCGTGCGCTCTCCTCGACCGGCCGACCGATGCCGAACCCCGCGGTCATGTCCGTCGCGGTCGGACCCGGCTCGACCGCGTTGAACCGGATCGCGGGGTGTGCCTTCGCGTACTGCACGGTCAGCATCGTGGCCGCCGCCTTGGACGCGGAGTACAGCGGCAACGGCAGGGTCGACTCGACGCGCTCCGGGTTGGTCACCGCCCAGAACGAGCCGGCGCTGCTCGACACCGTGACGACGTTCGGGTCGTCGGAGCGCTGGAGGAGCGGGAGCGCTGCCTCGGTGACGCGGACGATGCCGACGGCGTTCGTGTCGAACGAGCGGAGGGCGGTCGGGCCGTCGACCGTGGTGTCGAGCACGCCCGCGTTGTGGACGAGCACGTCGAGGCGCCCCTCGGCGGCGTCGATCGTGGCGAGGGCGGCGCGGACCGAGTCGTCGTCGGTCACGTCGAGCTGCACCGACCGCGCACCGATCGACTCGGCCGCCCTGGCACCGCGCTCGGCATCGCGGGCGCCGATGTAGACGGTGTGCCCGAGGTCGGTCAGCTGGCGGGCGGTCGCGAGTCCGATGCCCTTGTTGGCGCCGGTGATCAGGGTGACGGTCATGCGTGGGTCCTCTCGAAATGCTGTGCCGGGGTCGGCCGTTGTCGACGGTATGCGCGCTGACGTCCTGCTCCCAGAGCCCTCTCGTCCCGGGGGGTCCCGCGGGACTCCCGCTCGACCAGCACCCTCCTGCAGGGCGGAGTAACCCCCTCGGGGAGTATCTCCGCGCCCGTCGAGAGCTCGTCACGCCGGAGGTCGCCGGCATCTCCGTGATCGGCGTCCGGCGGGTGCCCGGCCTCCGTCGCGAGGAAGTGGCGATGCTCGCCGGCATCAGTGCCGACTACTACCTGCGGCTCGAGAAGGGACGCGACCGGAACCCGTCCGTGCAGGTGCTCGACTCCCTGGCCCGCGTCCTCCGGCTCGACGACGACCACCGTGCGCACCTGCTCGGCCTCGGCGGAGACGACCCGGCGCACCGTCGTCCGCGGCAGGGAGCGACCGAGGTGCCGGACAGCGTCCGGAAGCTCCTCGACTCGATCGACCAGCCGGCGTTCATCGAGGACCGGCACTTCGACGTCGTCGCGTCGAACGAGTGGGCGCGGGCGCTCTCGACCCGGTTCGACGTCGGTGGTAACCAGTTGCTCGCCCTGTTCGAGGACCCGTCCGAGCAGGCGATGTACCCGGACTGGACGAGCTTGACCGAGTGCTTCGTCGGGAGCCTGCGGCAGGTCATCGGCAACGACGGGGATCGGCGCTTCGAGGAGCTGATCACGGCGCTCGCCGGGAACCCGCGGTTCCGTGAACTGTGGGCGCGGCACGAGGTGCAGGGGCAGAGCAGCGGAACGGTGCGGATCGTGCACCCCCACGTCGGGCCGCTCACGCTGAACCGCGACCGTCTGGAGGTCAGCGGCACGGACGGTCTGGCGCTCGTGGTCCACCACGCGGACGCGGGGTCCGTCGACGCCGAGCGGCTGCGCGCGCTCTTGCGGTAGCGAAACCGCCGTCGCGGCGCACTTCAGTCACTGGGCGACGGTGGCGCTCCTGCGACGTCGATCGGTCCTGCAGATGACGAGGGCGACTAGGGCGGCGAGGACCGCTCCGACGGCGTTCATGAACCAGTCGTTCGTGTCGCAGCGTCGACCGAGCACCGGCGCGAGTGCCTGCACGACCTCGATCGCGACGGAGAGCGCGACCGCACCGGCGAGGACGACGAGGGGGCGGTTCGTCGCCGTTCCGAGGAAGAGCACGAGCGGCAGCAGCATCGCGACGTTGGCGAGCGTGTCGATGCCCTGGAACGGCGCGGAGAACTGCACGGTGCAGGTGATGCCTCCCGACCGGGCGCCGTCGGGCAGCAGGGTCAGCACGAGCACCGCGACGAGCGACGCCCCGGACAGTCCCAGCAGCACGCCGCGGAACCGCAGGCGTTGGAGGATCCAAGCGAGCGCGGCCGCGACGGTGACGGCCGCCCAGAACGCCGGGCGGACGAGCGGTGCGTGTTCGACGAGGAAGGTGGAGATCATCGGGAGTCCGCCTCGGAGTCGAGTCGGTCGAGCCACAGCCGCATGAGCGCGGATTCCTCCGGGAGCAGCGCGTTCGATCCGCCTGCCTCGAGCCGCGCGCGGAGCTGACGTCGGGAGGCCGCGTCGACGTCGTGCTGGTCCCCGCTGGACGAGCCCAGCAGAACCGCGTCGAGGACCGCGTTCCGGAGCGCGTCGGCGACGTCGTCGGAGTCGTCGCGGCCGTTCGTGTCCATCCGGTCGAGCGCGAGTCCGACGTTCGCGGCGAGCAGCATCGTCGCCGCGACGCCGATGTCGACACGGAGCACGCCGGCGGCCGCGCAGCGGGTCAGCGTCCGTTCGAGCAACGCCGTCACGCCGTCTCGCGCCGAACTGCTCGCCCACGGCCGGGGAGCGAACATCAGGCGGTAGAGCGCCGCGTGCTCGCGTGCGAACGCGAGGTGGTCGTCCCAGCCGCGGCGCAGGTCTGCTGACGGGTCGTCGGACACCTCGAGCTCGGCCTTCCGAGCCGCGTACCGCTGCAGTCCCGCGTCGGCGAGGGCGTCGAGCAGCCCGCGCTTGTCACCGAAGAGGCGGTAGAGGACGGGTTGGGTCACGCCGACCGCTTCGCAGACGGCACGGGTGGCGATGTCGCCGTCGGGAGCTGCGATGAGTTGCTCCTCCGCCGCGCGGAGCAGCGCGTTCCGGAGTGCTTCGTCAGATCGGGCCATGGAGCGATCGTAGCGCAGTTGCTATCGATGATCGTAACCGTGCTACTCTGCCGCTAGCGCTGAAATCACAAGCGCATATCACTGAAAGGAACCGCAATGAGCAGCACTCCACAACGCGTCGCCGTGGTCACGGGCGGCTCCCGCGGCATCGGTCGCGCGGTCGCGACCCGGTTGGCGGCGGACGGCTTCACCGTCGTCGTGAACCACGCCAGCGGATCAGCGGCCGCCGCCTCCACCGTCGAGGAGATCGAAGCCACTGGCGGTCGCGCCGTCGCCGTGCAGGCCGACGTGGCCGACGAGCACGCCGTCGCCGCGATGTTCGACCGGGTCGAGGCCGATCACGGCGGCGTCGACGTCGTCGTCCACTCCGCTGGACGGCTCGCACTGTCGACGATCGCCGACCAGGACCTCGAGGTCCTCGACGCACTGCACCGGACGAACATCCGCGGCACCTTCGTCGTCGCGCAGCAGGCTGCCCGTCGTCTGCGGCCCGGTGGCGCGTTCGTGTCCATGTCGACCTCGGTCGTCGGGACGCAGTTCCCGACCTACGGGGCGTACGTCGCGAGCAAGAGCGCCGTCGAGGGCATGACGATGATCCTGGCGAAGGAACTCCGTGGTCGGGACGTCACCGCGAACGTGGTCGCGCCGGGGCCGACGGCGACCGAGCTCTTCCTCGACGGCAAGACGCAGGAACAGATCGACACGCTCGCGAAGGTCCCGCCCCTCGAGCGCCTCGGCACGCCGGAGGACATCGCCGGTGTCGTCGCGTTCCTCGTCGGGCCCGACGGCCACTGGGTCAACGGCCAGACGATCCGTGCGAACGGCGGGATGGTCTGATGTCCGGCTCACGGGTCGTCCTCGTCACGGGTGCCTCCAGCGGCTTCGGTCGGCTCACGGCCGAGGCGCTCGCGCGGGCGGGCAACGTGGTCGTGGCGGGGATGCGCGCCGTCGACGGCCGGAACGCGCCCGCCCGGGACTCGCTCGGGGAGCTCGCCACCCGCGAGGGCCTCCGGCTCAGCACGGTCGAGCTCGACGTCCAGGCGCAGGACTCCGTCGACCGGGCGATCGACGCCGTGACCGATGCCCACGGGCGGATCGACGTGCTGGTGCAGAACGCCGGTCACATGGCCTACGGCCCCGCCGAGGCGTTCACACCGGAGCAGTTCGCCGCCCTGTACGACGTCAACGTCGTCGGCACCCAGCGCGTCGCCCGTGCGGTCCTGCCCCACATGCGCGCGCGACGGTCGGGACTGGTGGTGTGGGTCGGGAGTTCCTCGACCCGAGGCGGTCACCCGCCGTTCCTCGCCCCGTACTTCGCGGCGAAGGCCGGCATGGACGCCCTGGCCGAGAGCTACGCCGCCGAGCTGGTCCGCTTCGGCATCGACACCACGATCGTCGTCCCCGGCGCCTTCACCTCGGGGACGAACCACTTCACGAACGCCGCGACCCCGGCGGACACCGCCCGTCTCGCCGAACACGACGTGGAGTACGGGGCGCTCCGACAGGACCTGACCGACCGCCTCGCCGCGATCGTTCCGGCTGACGCCGACGTGCGGGACGTCGCCGACGAGATCGTCCGCGTGGTCGGCCTCCCGGACGGCAGTCGTCCACACCGCGTCCACGTCGACCCGTCTCGTGACGGCAGCGAGGTCGTGTCGGCGGTCGCGGACCGCATCCGAGCCGAGTTCTACCGCCGTGTCGGCATCGAGGACCTCCTGTCCTCGAACGCCGCACTCTGACCCCCGGATCGTCCGGGACACCCCAACCGAGAGGAACACCATGCCCTTCGTCAACATCAAGATCCCCGCTGACACCCTGACCGCCGAGTCGAAGAAGAAGCTGCAGGACGCGGTCACGGACGCCATCGTCGACGTGTACGGCGAGCGAGCGCGCCCGACGACGCTCGTGATCCTCGACGAGGTCGCCGACGGCGGCTGGATGCTCGGCGGCACCGTCCTCAACGAGGCGATGCTCGGCCGCGTCTGACTCCCTGCTGACGGCGTGACGAGTGCCCCGGCGGACCGGGCACTCGTCACGCCGTGGTGGCGCCGCCGAGCTGCTCCTCGATTTGCGGCAGGAGCATCCGCACGGCCGTGACGACGACCTCGTCCACACGATCCGGCGGGATCCGGCCGGCCGCGGCCAGTGCGCTGATGCCCTCGGTCGTCGCTGCGAGCAGGAAGGGAACCGGGCCCATCGAGCCCGGGTCGCGCTCACCGAGCAGTTCGGCGCCCAACGCGAAGAACCGCTCCGCCGCGGACTGCGACTCCGGGTCGCGCTCGGTGTGCGAGCCGTCGTCGGTCGCCGCGAACATCAGCTGCATGAGCGGACCGTTCTGCTGGGCGAACCGGACGTGTGCCCGGACGTACTCGGTGAGGCGGCCTTCGAGGTCCCCGGTGCCACGAGCGACTTCCAGGTGACCGCGCAGCTCGTCGAAGCCGTCTGCGGCGATCGCGTCGAGCACGGCGTCCCGATCGCGGAAGTGTCTGAGGGGCGCACCATGGCTGACGCCGACGCGACGCGCGAGCTCTCGCACGGTCACGGCCTGCTGTCCCTCCTTGACCAGGAGCGCACGGCCTTCTCGCACGAGCTCCTGTCGGAGTGACCCGTGGTGGTACGGACGTGCTTGCCCACTCATGACTCCAGTGTAGACGTTGACAACAAAGTGGTCACTGTCTACATTGGCGACATGGACGACATCAGGACCGGTCGCGCTCCGACCGACGAGACCGTGATCATCACCGGCGGCACGAGCGGCATCGGCCGAGCGACCGCCGTCGCGTTGGCCGAGTCAGGAGCGCGCGTCATCCTCGCGGTCCGCAACGAGGAGAAGGGGCGCGCGGTCGCAGCCGAGTTCCCCGGCACACGCGGAACCCATCGGGTTCGGCACCTCGACCTCGCCCGGCTCGAGACGGTCGAGGCCTTCGCGGGGGGCGTCGACGAGCCCGTCGCGATCCTCGTCAACAACGCCGGGGTCGAGTCCAAGGACCTGCAGCGGACGGCGGACGGGCACGAACTCCAGTTCGGGACGAACCACCTCGGGCACTTCCTGCTGACGACGCTGCTCCTGCCGCGGATCACCGACCGGATCGTCACCGTCGCCTCCCAAGCGGAACGCATGGCCCGGCTGGACCTCACCGACCTCGACTGGTACCGGCGGACCTACAACGGCGGCCGCGCGTACGCCGATTCCAAGCTCGCCAACCTGCTGTTCACCTCCGAACTCGACCGGCGCCTCCTGGCCTCGGGTTCCCACGTGCGCGCGTTCGCCGCCCACCCCGGCCTGGTGAAGACGGCCATCTACCAGCGACCGGCCGGACAGCGCCCCAACCTGTGGGACCGTCTCGTCCCGATCCTCGGGCAGGAGCCGGAGGACGGGGCGCTGCCGTCCCTCCTGGCGGCGACCGCCGACCTGCCCGGCGGGACCTTCGTCGGACCACAGCGCATGATGCACATGCGCGGCGGGGCCGAGGTCATCGGCCGGTCGAAGCAAGCCCAGGACCCGGAGACCGCGGCACGCCTCTGGTCGATCTCCGAGCAGATGACGGCAGTGGACGCCCGCCCGTGAGCATCGTCCTCGACGACACGCGCTCGGTTCGGCGCGGGGTACGAGCGTGGCACCGCCCGCTCGTCGTCTTCGCCGCGGCGATGTGCGTGTGGGCGGTGGTGTGCCTCGCCGGACTGCTCATCGACCCACGCACGCTCGCAGCGGATCCGATCTGGGCGAAACCGCTCAAGTTCTCCGTCTCGCTCGCGCTGTACGCGGTGACGCTCGCGTGGATGCTGTCCCTGCTGCAGCGGCCCGTCCTGCGACGGATCGGCTGGTGGGCCGGGACGATCGGCGCGGCCGCGTCCCTCCTGGAGATCGTCGTGATATCGATCCAGGTGGTCCGAGGTGTGGGGAGCCACTTCAACGTCTCGACCCCGACGAACCAGCTCTTCTACCAGCTCATGGCAGGCGGGGTGACCCTGATGTACTGCGCCACCCTGTTCGTCGGCGGCGCGGTGGCCGTGTCCTCGACCGTGCGGGACCGGGCCCTGACCTGGGCGCTCCGGACCGGGCTCGTCATCGCGCTGGTCGGCCTGTCCGTGGGCTTCCTCATGGTCGTCCCGACGGCGGCCCAGCTCGCCGACCCGTCATCGGGGACCTACGGCTCCCACTCCGTCCGCGGTGACGACGCATCCGGCGGGATCCCACTCCTCGGGTGGAACACCGTGCACGGTGACCTGCGCGTGTCCCACTTCATCGGGATGCACGCGTTGCAGGTGCTGCCGATGGTCGCGCTCGTCCTGCCGGCGACGATGCGGGAGCGGACGCGCCTGCGCATCGTCGTCCTCGCAGGATCGGCCTACGCCGCGGTCACCGCGATCGCGTTGTGGCAAGCCCTGCGCGGGCAGTCGGTCCTCCGTCCCGACGCGCTCACGATCGGGGCGGTCGGGGTCGTCGCCGCGCTCGTCGCGACCTCGGCCGTGGTCTCCGTCGCACGGTTCCGCCGCGCGCGTCCCGAGTCCAGCAGTCCGGGCCAGGACCGGACTGGACGTTCCTGACCGTTCGCCTGGGATGCGAGGTATCCCCACCGTTCGAGGCGGATGACGCGCATACTGCGGAGACCGGAGATCATGTTCGCGTCGTCGACGTTCGCCTTGTGCCTCTCCCGCTCAGACAGAGGCCTCCCATGGCTACGTCCCGTTCCTTCCAACCGGTCCTCCTCGTCCTCACGGGCCTCGGTCTCGCGGCGTGCCTGGCGGTGACCGCACCGTCGTCCGCATCGGCAGCCACGGTGATCGACGGTCCGGTGGGCCTCGGTACCGCGTCGACGTACGGCGTCCTCGGCGCCAGCGCCGTCACCAACACCGGCCCCTCCGTCGTCAACGGCGACCTCGGGGTCTCCCCCGGCACGTCGATCACCGGGTTCGGCACCGCACCGAACGGCGTCGTCAACGGCACCGTGCACCAGACCGACGCGGCAGCTGCGCAGGCACAACGGGACACGACGACGGCGTACGACGTCGCGGCGTCCCTCACCCCGACCCGGACCGGCATCACCGGGCTCGACGGGCTCTCGCTGTCACCCGGCGTGTACTCCGGTGGCGCGCTGCAGCTCGCGGACACCGGCGCACTCACCCTGGCCGGCAGCGCGAACTCGGTGTGGGTCTTCCAAGCCGCGTCGACGCTGACGATCGGATCCGGGAGCCGCATCACCATCACGGGCGGCGCGAACGCGTGCAACGTGTTCTGGCAGGTGGGCAGCTCCGCGACCATCGGCAGCGGCGCACAGTTCCAGGGCACCGTCCTCGCCCAGCAGTCCGTGACCGCGACCACCGGCGCCACCATCGTCGGACGCCTGCTCGCCCGCACCGGTGCGGTGACGCTCGACACGAACACGATCACCGCCTCGAGCGGCTGCCCCACGCCGGGAACTCCCTCGGAGACGACCGCGCCGGTGATCTCCTCCGGCGCACCCACCCCGGCCACCGCCGGAACGCCCTACTCGTACACCGTGACCGCGACGGGCACCCCGACCCCGACGTACACCGCGGCCGGGCTGCCAGCGGGGCTCACGATCGACAGCACGACCGGTGTCATCAGCGGGACACCGACGACGCCGGGAACCTCGGAGGTGACGATCACCGCGTCCAACGGGACAGCGCCGAACGACACGCAGACGGTCACCATCACCGTGCAACCGAGCGCCGCCGCGACCCCCACGCCGTCGGCAGCAGCGCCGACGCCCGCCCAGTCCACGCCGACCGCGGCAGCCGTCCGCGCCGGCAACGGATCAGGTCGTGAGCTCGCCTCCACCGGCAGCGACCCCACCGTCCCCCTCGGGTTCGCGGGAGCGCTGCTCGCCGCCGGCACCGCACTCACCGTCGTCGCCCGCCACCGCCGACGCGCTGGCCGCGCCTGACCGGTCGGCGGGACCGGCAGTGAGCGCACCGCCATCCGCCGGACTGGAGGCTCGGTGCGGGCCCGACCCGTGCCTCCCGTCCGGTGGTCGGAACGCGTGACGGGCCGTCACCGCTGCGCTTCGGCCACCCGCTTCAGCAGCGCGAGCTGGCTGGTCCAGGTGGAGACGGATTCGGAGAGGTCGACGACGGCCGGCTCCAAGGGGCCGGGCACGGCTTCGTACACGGTCTGTCGTCCGACGCGGTGCGACCTGACCAGACCGACCGTCTCGAGGACCGCGAGGTGCTTGGTCGTCGCCTGACGCGTGATGGGCAGATCGCGCGACAGTGTCGTGATGCTCGAGGGAGCGCGCGACAGGGTGTCGAAGATGCTGACCCTGGTGGGATCCGAGAGTGCGGCGAGGACGCTCCGCGTCTCAGGGGCGAGGGGCATCGGACACCTGTTCCGACCGCTGCTGGAGCAGCCCGAGCTCCTCGGTCCAGCCCGACACGTTGTCGCCGTAGTTGCGTCGGTGCTGATCCGGGTCCATCTGCGCGAAGCCGCTCTCGACGACGGTCACGCGCACGGTGTCCGGATCGACCTCCGTCAGCGTGAACTCCACCGTCGTGCGCGGGACGTCGTCGCCCCCGGGTTGCCAGGTGAAGACCGCCCTGCTTGTCGGTTCCAGCGCCACGATGCCGACCGTGAAGGCACCGAGCGTGGCATCGGTGACCGTGCACTCCGCGCCACTGCGCTCGATCCGGTGGCCGCCGAGTGTGCCGGTGTTGATCCACCACCCGGGCTCGGACACGAGTTCCCACACTCGCTCACGGCTCGCGGTGATCTCCACGTTCGTCTCGATGCGATCCTTCATGCAACCAAATGGTTGCCTTTCTCGGGACTCTTGTCAAGGGGTCTGCAAGGCGAGCCAGGTGCGCACCACCTCCTCGTCGGCAGGCGTGATGCCGTGGCCGACCTCGAGGGTCGTGTGCTGGACGGTGGCGCCAGCGTCCCGGAGCCTGTTCGCCACTGCGATCCCGTCCTCCGGCGTCCGACGCGCATCGTGTCGGGCATCGAGCACCAGAACCGGCATCGAGAGGCGCACCGGGACCGGTCCCGAGCGGAACGGCGCTGCCGGGCGGATGAGGACCGCTGCGGCGAACAGGTCCGGCCGTGTCTCGACCAGGGCTGCTGCCATCACCGCCCCGTTCGAGAAGCCGATCACCCACCTGCGCCGATCAGCTCCGACCAGGGGCTCAACGAACTCGATCGCGTCGACGACCGGATCGATGCGGTCGCGGACCAGCGCTTCGTCGATCGTCCGATCTGCTCGCCGGTCGAAGAAGGCGTGTCCGAGCGGGGTCGTCGCCGCGCCACGGAGTGCGATCGTCGCGCTGCCGGGCGCGACGCGACCGGCAAGCGGCAGCAGGTCGGTCTCGTGGCCGTCCGATCCGTGCAGGAGCACCAATGGCGATTCGGTCGCAGACGTTCCCGGCGCGACGGTCAGCGACACCCCACGGGGGGCGTGCAGCAGCCGGCGGGAGGATGACATGTTCCGACTCTGCCCCGGACCACGGGAACAGGGAACCCCCGTCCCGTGTTGCATCGAGCAGTGCCCGCACCAGTGGCACGACCAAAGGAGGCCAGCATGACCACCACCGAAACCGCCATCCTCGCCGGCGGCTGCTTCTGGGGAGCGCAGCAGCTCCTCCGTCGTCGACCGGGCGTCATCAGCACCCGCGTCGGCTACTCGGGTGGCGACACCCCGAACGCGACCTACCGGAACCACGGCGACCACGCCGAAGCGGTGGAGATCGTCTTCGACCCGTCGGTGATCTCGTACCGTGACCTGCTCGAGTTCTTCTTCCAGATCCACGACCCGTCGACGAAGGACCGCCAGGGCAACGACGTCGGCCGCAGCTACCGCTCGGCGATCTTCTTCACCTCGCCCGAGCAGGAGCGGGTCGCACGCGACACGATCGCGGACGTCGACGCTTCGGGGATCTGGCCCGGCCGGGTCGTGACCGAGGTGGAGCCCGCCGGAGCCTTCTGGGAGGCCGAGGAGGAGCACCAGGACTACCTCGAGAAGTACCCGGCCGGCTACACCTGCCACTTCGTGCGGCCCGGCTGGAAGCTGCCGCACCGCGACGAGGCGACCGCGACGGTCTGATCCGGTCGCGACACAGGACGGGAGGCGCGGTGCCAGCTGGCACCGCGCCTCCCGTCCGTTCAGCCGGCCTGGCCCGCGTCGCCCGCCCGGTCCTCGGAGAGCGACAGGTGGAGTCGGTGCGCGGTGATGACCGCAGTGGCCCAGCCGAGGCCGGTGGTCCACCCCATCACGACGTCCGTGAACCAGTGCGCGCCGAGCAGGACACGGGACGCCCCCACCGCCGCGATGGTGGTGCCGGCAGCGGTGGCGACGGCGATCTCGTTCCCGCGCCGCCGCTGCTGCAGCACGAGCAGGTACGCGACGACCGCGCCGACCGAGGCCGCGTTGATCGTGTGTCCGGACGGGAACGACGGCGAGTGTTCGTACGGCGGCGCCGCGTCTCGGCGGGGCGGCCGGTTGCGGTGGACGATCCGCTTCCCGAGCAACGTCATCGCCAGGGATCCGCCGCCGGCAGCCGCGACGAACGCGAGCGGTGTGGCCTTGCGGGACCGGAGCGCCAGCACGGCGCCGGTCCCGAGCGTGAGCAGCGGCATGCCGACCGGTCCGAACCCGTACGCGATCGACCCCGCGGCCGTGTTGATCGACGGTGAGCGGAGGCGCTTCCCGAGCCGGAGTGCCGGGCCGTCGAGCCGCTGCACCCCGGACCGACCGGTCACGTCGTCGTAGACGGCGATCGCGGCGGCGGTGCTCATCGCGACGACGACGCCTCCGACGACGAGGCCGATCGTCGACGCCGCGCGGCTACCGACCCGCTGCGCGACCTTCCGGTGCGCGCGGGCGAGCCGTTCACCCGGTCGGGTCGACCACGTCCGCACGTCTCGCCCGAACACCGTCGTCGTCGCATCGGTCACGACATCATCGTGCTCCTCTTGACTGGCCGTTGCTGCATGCGTACTGTTCTGCTGTACATAAACAGTTGGAGCACGGCTTGCGGATCATCCTCTCGAGCACCAGTTCGGTGCCGATGTACGAACAGATCAAGACCCAGGTCCGCAACGCGGTGCACGCCGGGGAGCTCGCCGAGGGTGCGCTCCTGCCGTCGCTCCGCCAGCTCGCCCTCGAACTGCGGGTCAGCGTCATCACCGTGACGCGCGCCTACAACGACCTCGTGGCCGAGGGGCTGGTCCGGAACGAGCACGGCCGCGGCTTCGTGGTTCGAGCCGTGGACGCCGGCGCGGCGGGGTCCGCCCTCGCCGCACGGGTCGACGGCGCGACCGACGAACTCGTCCAGGCGGCCCGAGCAGCCCGCATGACCATCGACGACATCCGACGGAAGGTCGAAGACGCATGGAACCGACACTGACCGACACCGCGATCGCGGTCCGTTCCCTCCACAGACGACAGGGGACCTTCGCCCTGCACGACGTCGACGTCACGATCCCGACCGGGCTCGTGACCGGCCTGGTCGGGCCGAACGGCGCCGGCAAGACGACCCTCGTCAAGAGCATCCTCGGCCTGGTCGGCACGGACTCCGGCTCCGTCGAGCTCTTCGGTACGGGCAGCCCGCAGGACGCCGGGGTCCGTGAGCGGATCGGCGTCGTGCTCGACCAGGTGAGCGCAGCCCCGGAGTGGAAGGTCGGATCTGTCGGTCGGTACGCGGGGCTGCTCTACGAGCGGTGGGACGACCGCCGCTTCCGCGAGCTGCTCGACCGGTACGACGTCCCCGCCGGGAACCGGGTCGGCGGACTCTCGCGCGGGCAGACGGTGAAGCTCTCGCTCGCGATGGCGCTCGCCCACGATCCCGAGCTGCTCGTGCTCGACGAGCCGTCGAGCGGCCTCGACCCCGTGGCACGGCGCGAGCTCGCCGACACGATCCGGGAGTTCGTCCTCGACCCCGGTCACACGGTGCTGTTCTCGACGCACATCACCGAGGAGCTCGACGACCTCGCCGACCACCTCGTGGTGCTCGCCGGCGGGACGGTCGCGTACGAGGGTGCGGTCGACGAACTGCACGAGCGCTTCGCCGTCGTCCGCGGTGCGGGCGCGTTCCCGGAGGTCGCGCGGCCGTCGACGATCGGCGTCCGGCACGACACCACCGGTCGGTGGGAGGGGCTCATCCGCTCCGACGACACGGCCTGGTTCGGGCCGGACGTCGTCATCGACCAGGCCACCACCGACGACGTGGTCGTGCACCTCGCCGAAGACACCCGTTCCACCAGGAAGGAGATCCCCGCATGAGCGCCGCCGTCATCCGCTTCGCCCGGTTCGACCTCGTCGCGATGGCTCGCACGCAGCCCCTGCGCGTGCTGCTGCCCTTGCTCTTCACGGTCGTGTTCTGCGTCACCCTGCCGGTTCCGGGCATGGGCATCGCCGTGGGTGCCGTCGTCACGGCGGTCTCGGCTTCGATCCCGTTCCAGGGCGACGAGCGCGGCCGGCTGGACACCCTCTACGGCATCGCACCGATCGGCCGCACCGCCGTCGTCCTCGGCCGCTACCTGTCGATGCTGGTGTTCGCCGTCGTCGCGGTGGGCATCGGGACGGCGACGACGCTCGTGACGGGGGCGGTCCGCCACCAGGACATCGGGTGGCCGCTCGTCGCGACGATGCTCCTCGGAGCTGCCGCCTGCGTCGGGATCTCGTTCGCCGTCCAACTGCCGTGGTTCTTCGCGCTGGGGTTCACCCGCGGACGGCCGATGATCTACATCCCGGTCGGCATCATCGCGGTGGCCGGGTTCATCGTCGGGCAAACCGGGTGGTTCGCCGGGATCGGTCCCGCTGACGTCCTCACCCCGGCACCGTGGCTCACGGCGCTCGTGCTCGTCGTGGTGGGATCTCTGTTCGTCGGATCTGCTGCGGTCGCCGTGCGGGTGTACCGGCGACGCGAGCTCTGAGCCTCCCGCCCAGCACCTGGTCGCGTCGGCGACTCGTCACCGTTGCTCGACGTCGCCCCCTTCGCCATCCGCGCACGACCGCTGGACAGCACCCAGGGGACAACATCGGGGTACACGGGCCCGTTCCGGGCTCGCATGTCCGCCGAATACGTTCCACAGACCACCACGATCCGTGGTGGTCACACAGCGATCAGCTGTTCCACACGCCCCCTCCGGGGCCGATCTGTCGTGCTCACAGCATCGACGCGACAGATCGCATCAGGAAGGCTCCATCATGCGCAAGTCCCTCAAGACCACCATCACCCTCGCCACGACGGGTGCCCTCGTCCTCGGCGGTGCCGCGTTC